>NZ_CP076060.1:603636-905454 GCF_018729255.1 Cupriavidus sp. EM10 | reverse complement strand
CGCTAAAGCTGCCGAAGGACCAGCTGGCCTTCCTGATCAACGCCGACCTCTTCGCGGCCGGCCTGGCCACGCTGATCCAGGCCTTCGGCTTCTGGAAGTTCGGCATTCGCATGCCGGTGATGATGGGCGTCACGTTCGCGTCGGTGGCGCCGATGATCGCCATCGGCAACGACCCCAACGTGGGCCTGCTGGGCATCTATGGCGCGGTGATCGCGTCCGGGGTGTTCGGGATACTGATCGCGCCGATGATGGGCCGCATGCTGGGGCTGTTTCCACCGGTTGTCACGGGGACGGTGATCACGCTGATCGGCGTGTCGCTGATGCGCGTGGGCATCAACTGGGCCGGCGGCGGCCAGCCCACCACGCGCGCCGTGATCGACGGCGTGGTCAAGGAGGTACCGAACCTGGCCTATGGCGACCTGGGCAACCTGGCCATCGCCGGCCTGGTGCTGGTGGTGGTGCTGCTGCTGACGCGCTTCGGGCGCGGCCTGGTGGCCAACTGCGCGGTGCTGCTCGGCATCATCATCGGTACGCTGGTGGCCATGGCCATGGGCAAGGTGTCGTTCGAAGGCCTGCATGAAGCCAGCTACGTGGCCGTCATCACGCCGCTGCACTTCGGCATGCCGACGTTCCAGCTGACCGCCGTGCTGTCGATGTGCATCGTGATGCTGATCACGCTGGTGGAATCGACCGGCATGTTCCTGGCCTTGTCAGACATCACCGGCCGCAAGCTGAGCACGAAGGACCTGACCGCCGGCCTGCGCGCCGACGGCCTGGGCACCGTGATCGGCGGCGTGT
Organism: Cupriavidus sp. EM10; assembly: GCF_018729255.1. Taxonomy (NCBI): domain Bacteria; kingdom Pseudomonadati; phylum Pseudomonadota; class Betaproteobacteria; order Burkholderiales; family Burkholderiaceae; genus Cupriavidus; species Cupriavidus sp. EM10. The sequence continues at coordinate 904,656 of NZ_CP076060.1, read as the reverse complement.
TCAACACCTTCCCGTACACGTCGTTCTCGCAGAACGTGGGGCTGGTCACGGTAACCGGCGTGCGCTCGCGCTACGTGGCGGCAGCTGGCGGCCTGATCCTGATCGCTTTCGGCCTGTTCCCGAAGATGGCCCACGTGGTAGCGTCGGTGCCCCAGTTCGTCCTGGGCGGCGCGGGCATCGTGATGTTCGGCATGGTGGCGGCCACCGGCATCCGCATCCTGGGTTCGTGCGATTTCAACCGCAACCGCCACAACCTGTTCATCGTGGCGATCTCGATCGGCTTCGGCATGATCCCGACCCTGTCGCCCACGTTGTTCCAGTACCTGCCCAAGTGGACCGACCCGTTCACGCACAGCGGCATCGTGCTGGGCACCATCGTTGCCGTGGCCCTGAACCTGTTCTTCAACGGCATCCAGTCGGCCGAGGACGCCATGCGCAACGCCGCCGCCAACAGTCACGGCACGGAGTAACGCCACAAGACCGCAACGAACAATTGACACTCAACAATGGGCCCCGACAATCGCGCGCGGACAATCCGCAGCAAGTTTCCGCGCTGCTGTCAAGCCCTTCGGCGGAACTCTGGCACGCGCTTTGCGTAGCCCAGTGCGCTCCAGGTTCCGGCCAGGCCCTCGGCCAATAGCGAGTCGAGGGCGGCAGTTTGGATTTCTCTCCTGAAGCAGACACAACGAGATGACACACGATAACTATCCACGCGATCTCATTGGTTATGGCGCCCAGCCACCGCACGCCCGCTGGCCGGGCGGCGCACGTATCGCGCTGCAGTTCGTGCTCAATTACGAGGAAGGCGGCGAGAACTGCGTTCTGCACGGCGACGCCGCGTCCGAGCAGTTCCTGTCCGAGATCGTCGGTGCCGCGGCCTACCCCGCCCGGCACATGAGCATGGAGGGCATTTACGAGTACGGGTCGCGTGCCGGCGTCTGGCGCATCCTGCGCGAGTTCGAGCGCCGCAAGCTGCCGCTGACGATCTTTGGCGTGTCGATGGCCCTGCAGCGCCATCCCGAACTGACGCGCGCCTTTGTCGAGCTGGGTCACGAGATCGCCTGCCACGGCTGGCGCTGGATCCATTACCAGAACATGGATGAAGCGACCGAGCGCGAGCACATGCGCATCGGCATGGAGATCATCAAGGAACTGACCGGCGACATGCCGCTGGGCTGGTACACGGGCCGCGACAGCCCCAACACGCGCAAGCTGGTGGTGGAACACGGCGGCCTGCTGTACGACGCCGATTACTACGGCGACGACCTGCCCTTCTGGACCGAAGTGGAAGTCACCGGCGGCGAGAAGAAGCCGCACCTGGTGGTGCCCTACACGCTCGACTCCAACGACATGCGCTTTGCCACGCCGCAGGGCTTCAACACGGGCGAGCAGTTCTTCCAGTACCTGAAGGATGCGTTCGACGTGCTGTACGCCGAAGGCGATCCAAGCGGCGAGGACCAGCCGAAGATGCTGTCGGTGGGCATGCACTGCCGTCTGCTGGGCCGCCCGGGACGCTTCCGCGCGCTGCAACGATTCCTGGACTACGTGCAGTCGCACGACAAGGTATGGATCTGCCGGCGCGTCGACATCGCGCGCCACTGGATCGACACCCACCCGTACCGGAGCCAGGCATGAGCCAGAACACCTACACCATCTCCCAGTTGAATGCGATGCCCGAAGCCGAGTTCATCCAGGTACTCGGGGGCATCTACGAACACTCGCCGTGGTTTGCCGAGACGGCCGCGAAGCAGCGCCCCTTTGCCAACGCCGCCGAGCTGGCAGCCGCGCTGCGTGGCGCGGTGGACGCCGCTGGCGAGGACGCCCAGATCAAGCTGGTGCGCGCCCACCCGGAGCTTGCGGGCAAGGCGGCCGTACGCGGCGAGCTGACCGCCGAATCGACCCGCGAGCAGGCCGGCGCCGGCCTGGACCAGTGCACGGCCGAGGAATTCCAGCGCCTGCAGGACCTGAACGCGGCCTACAACCGCAAGTTTGGCTTCCCGTTCATCCTGGCCGTGCGCGGCTATGACCGGCACGGAATCATCGACGCTTTTGCAAGGCGAATCGAGAATGACCCGGCGGTGGAGTTGCAAACATGCATCAACCAGATTCATCGCATTGCGCAGTTCCGCCTGAACGACTTAGTATCCGCCTGAAAAAAATCCACGGCAGTAAAGAGAGAGAGAAATTCAGGAACGTTCAGCGAAGCAGCATCGCTGAGACAAAGTACCCGGCCGCGCCGGTCCCCACTGCACCGACAGACTTCCGTGCGCGGCCGAGGGACAAAGCAGAAGAAGACCCGCCAGGGGTCCCGGCACACAAGAAAACGTTCTGAGCAGCATCACAACCACGGAGGTCTTACATGACGAAGCAGTACAACAAGCCGGCTGCCAAGCTGGCGGTAATCGCGGCCACCCTTTTCTCCGGCGCAGCCATGGCCCAGTCCAGCGTCACGCTGTACGGCATGGCCGACGCTTTTGTCGGAGGCGTCAAGGCGCCGGGCACGGGCGACCGTGCCTATGTGGTCAACTCGGGTGGCATGCAGACGTCGTACTGGGGCATCAAGGGTACCGAGGACCTTGGCATGGGTACCAAGGCGATTTTCGACCTGAACGGCTTCTTCCGCCCGGACACCGGCAGCACGGGCCGCTTCACCGGTGATTCGATGTTCAGCCGCAACGCCTTCGTGGGCCTCTCGAACGACCGCTACGGCACGATCAAGCTGGGCCGCAACACGACGCCGTACTTCGTGTCGACGATCCTGTTCAACCCGCTGATCGATTCGTACACGTTCAGCCCGATGATCTTCCACACGTACTTCGGTACGCCGGGCACCGGCCTGTACGACCCGGGCATCATCGGCGATTCGGGCTGGAACAACTCGCTGGTCTACTCGACGCCGACCTTCGGCGGCCTGACCGCCAACCTGATCTACGGCATGGGCGAATCGGCCGGCAACAACAGCAAGAACAAGTGGGGCGGCAACCTGACGTACTTCTCGGGCAACCTCGCGGCCACCGTGGCGTTCCAGCAGGTCAAGTTCGATGTGGCGCCGTTCGACCCCCAAAATGCGGCGCTGGCCAACCTCGACAAGCAGTCGGCCGTCCAGGCTGGCGTCTCGTACGACTTCAAGTTCGTGAAGGCCTACCTGCAAGGCCAGTACATCAAGACGAACTTCACGACGAGCGCGACCGGCAACATCAAGCACATCGATGGCCAGGCCGGCGTGTCGGTGCCGGTGGGCGCGGGCAACGTGCTGGCGTCGTACACGTACGGTCGCGTGCTGAACGAAGTGACGGGCATCAAGCGTCACACGGCTGCCGTGGCGTACGACTACAACCTGTCGAAGCGCACCGATGTGTACGCGGCGTACTACTACGACAAGGTCACCGGCGTCGAGCACGGCGACACCTTCGGCGTGGGCGTGCGTCACCGCTTCTGATCGTCGGATCGGGCTTTACCGCAGCACTGGAGCCTGCCCGCGCGGCAGGCTTTTTTCTTGCGCGAAACAGTCACCCATGCGCCACAATGCTGCGCCGCAGCGCGATTTTGCGCGGATGCAGCAAGATCGGAAGCCCCCGCTCCATAGGTCGATTCAATTGGCGACTCCCCCTGTTCTACCTAGATTGGTCTTCCGGACTGTGTGCCGGACCACGTAAACCAGGACGAGTGAGGTGACGCATGCGGCGCTATGTGAAATCCCGATCGGAACTGATGGCCATCCTGAGCCAGTGCCTGGACAACAACCCGGAATGCGGCGAGGTGGAATTGCATGCGATGCGCGTGCATTCGCCGGACCATACGGGCTGCAACTGGAGTGCTGAGGTCGATTTTCGCCAGGACACCTTCGACGATCTGGCAAATCAGATGGCCGCGGCCCGTTCGATCATCGTGGTGATGCGGGAGCAGTACAACGTGCTGCAATAGCCAACAACCAGGCTGGGGCGCACGCCAACCGTGCGTACTGACCCGCCGACGCGCTGACACCCCGGCAGACGTGCCAGCGCACCGACAAAAAAACCGGGCCGCGAGAGTCTCTCGCGGCCCGGTTTCCTTTTGCGACCTTCTTTGGCCAACGAACCATCAGATCTGCAAATCTCGAAGATCTGCCCGGAGTGCTCAGCGGATCGCGCCGGCCTCCGCCACGGCCACGGCCGTCATGTTGACGATGCGGCGGGTGGTGGCTTGCGGGTTCAGGATGTGCACCGGCTTGGCGGCGCCCAGCAGGATCGGGCCCACCGTCACGCCCTGGCCGCCCGTCATCTTGAGCAGGTTGAACGCGATATTGGCGGCATCCAGCGTCGGCATGACCAGCAGGTTGGCGCTGCCAGCCAGCTTCGTCGTCGGCAGGAAGTGACGGCGCACGTCCTCGTCCAGCGCGGCGTCGCCCTGCATTTCGCCTTCCACTTCCAGTTCCGGCGCCACGCGGGCCAGGATCGCGGCCGCGTCGCGCATCTTGCGGGCCGACGGACGCGTCGACGAGCCGAACATCGAGTGCGACATCATCGCCACCTTGGCATGCAGGCCGAAGCGCGTGATTTCCTTGGCGGCCAGCTGCGTGATCGCGGCCAGCTCCTCGGCGCTCGGGTCATCGTTCACGAACGTGTCGGTGATGAACAGCGTGTGCTTTTCGAGCATCAGCGCGTTCATCGCGGCAAAGACCTTGGCATCCGGGGCCAGGCCGATCACGTCGCGCACGTGCTCCAGGTGCGCCTCGAAGCGGCCCACCGTGCCGCACAGCAGCGCGTCGGCGTCGCCCATGTGCATCAGCATCGTGCCGATCAGCGTGTTGGAACGGCGCAGCGCCACCTTGGCCATGTCCGGCGTCACGCCGTCGCGGCCACGCAGCGCGTGGTATTCCTCGTGATAGGCGCGGTAGCGCGGATCGTCTTCCGGGTTGATCAGTTCGAAGTCGACACCGGGGCGCAGGCGCAGGCCGGCCTTCTCGATGCGCATCTGGATCACGTGCGGACGGCCGATCAGGATCGGACGGGCCAGGCCTTCGTCCACCACGCCCTGCACGGCGCGCAGCACGCGCTCTTCCTCGCCCTCGGCGTAGGCCACGCGCTTCGGCGCGGCCTTGGCGGCCGAGAACACCGGCTTCATGATCAGGCCGGTGTGGTAGACATAGCTGCTCAGCTGCTGGCGATAGGCTTCCAGGTCCTGGATCGGACGCGTGGCCACGCCCGACTCTTCCGCGGCCTTGGCCACGGCGGGCGCGATCTTCTCGATCAGGCGCTGGTCGAACGGGGTCGGGATGATGTAGTCGGGGCCAAACTTCAGCTCGCGGCCACCGTACGCGGCGGCAACGGCATCGTTCAGCTCGGCTTCGGCCAGTTCGGCGATGGCCTTCACGCAGGCCAGCTTCATTTCCTCCGTGATCTTGGTGGCGCCGCAATCGAGCGCGCCACGGAAGATGTACGGGAAGCACAGCACGTTGTTCACCTGGTTCGGATAGTCCGAACGGCCCGTGGCGATGATGCAGTCCGGACGCGCGGCCTTGGCCACTTCCGGGCGGATTTCCGGTTCCGGGTTGGCCAGTGCCAGGATGATGGGCTTGTCGGCCATGGTCTTGACCATGTCGCCCGACAGCACGCCCGCGGTGGAACAGCCCAGGAAGACGTCGGCATTCTTGACGATGTCGGCCAGCGTGCGGTCCGCCGTGTCCTGCGCGTAACGGGCCTTGTTGGCTTCCATGTTGGCATCGCGGCCCTGGAAGATCACGCCCTTCGAGTCCACCACATAGACGTTCTCGCGCTTCACGCCCAGGCTCACCATCGTGTCCAGGCAGGCGATGGCCGCGGCGCCGGCGCCGGAGACGGCCACCTTGACCTTGTCGATGTCCTTGCCCACGACCTTCAGGCCGTTCAGCAGTGCGGCGGCCGAGATGATGGCGGTGCCGTGCTGGTCGTCATGGAAGACGGGGATGTTCATGCGCTCGCGCAGCTTCTTCTCGATGTAGAAGCACTCGGGCGCCTTGATGTCTTCCAGGTTCACGCCGCCCAGCGTGGGTTCCAGCGCGGCGACGATTTCCACGATCTTGTCCGGATCGCGCGCATCGAGTTCGATGTCGAACACGTCGATGCCGGCGAACTTCTTGAACAGGCAGCCCTTGCCTTCCATCACCGGCTTGCCGGCCAGCGGACCGATGTCGCCCAGGCCCAGCACGGCCGTACCGTTGGTGATCACCGCCACCAGGTTGGCGCGCGAGGTGTACTCGGCGGCCATCGCGGGATCCTTGTGGATCTCCTCGCAGGCGTAGGCCACGCCCGGCGAGTAAGCCAGCGACAGGTCGCGCTGGTTGGACAGCGCCTTGGTGGCCGTTACCTGGATCTTGCCCTTGGTCGGGCTGCGGTGGTATTCCAGCGCGGCCAGACGCAGCTGCGCTTCGGGGCTGTTCGGGGCGTGTTGCGGTGCATCACCGCTGGTCTTGCTGCTCATTCTGCTTGTCCGGAAAGAGAAGGCGAAAAAAATCGAGCAGCCATTCTAGCCCCGGCCATACCGGGCCGGAAGGCCTTTGCAACGGTCCGGACAGTGTTTTTAGCGCGCCGGGCCGAAAAACTGCTTTTACCTCGCGGTAGCCAGTGCGACGGGCGTTCCGGGCGCTGCCCGCCGGTGGACGAGTGTCGACGAATGCATGCCGCGCTTGCGCTACTTCTGGTCCTTCTGGAGCTCCAGCGTGATGCGCTGCGGTCGTCCGCTCTCGCCCGGAAAATTGGCAAACGCGCTGCGGATCATGTAAGGCATCACGGCCGTCAGGCTGCCGCCCTCGGTGGTGTTGCGCGCGGTCACCTGGTAGACCCGCTTGCCGCTGGCGGCATCCTTGAAGAAGACGCGCAGGTTGGAGAACGTCACCGGCACGTCGCGCACCACCGTCTGCGGCGGCCAGTAGCCCGGCCCCCAGCCGTACGGGCCCCACGGGCGATAGTAGCCATACGGCCCCCAGTACGGGCCCCATGGTCCATACCAGGGATCGGGGTAGACGGTTTCGGCTACCCGCACGAAGCCCGGGGCGGCGTCGTAGTCCATCGTCACCAGGTAGCGGGCCTGTTTCGGCGGCGCCTGTTCGAAGCCGACGCCGGCAAGCGCCTGGGACAGCCAAAGCTCGTAGGTCTGGCGATCCAGCTGGGCTTCCTGCTGCGGCGCGTGGTCGAACGCGTAGGTACGCGGCGTGTCATTGGGCCAGCCGGCGTCGCGGAATGCCGTCACCTCGGTGGTGACCGTGCTTGCGCATCCCGTCAGCCACAGCGCGCCCAACGCCATCAGCACGCCCAGCCCGCCACGGCCACGCCCTTTTCCCCACGATACCGCTGCCTGCCACATCGCCATACCTCGTTATTTTTGGTTCGGTCACGTTTCCTCAGACACGATCGGGGCGGCCGAATTCCCGCGCCGGCCCCGGTCCAGCGCAGGCCGGAAACTGCTTGGCTACAATGGGGGCTTCAGGGCCGCTTCTCACCTTTCACGGCCCGCCGCCCCGGTCACCCGAAGACAGGATCTCCCCATGCTGCGTACCGACACGCCCGTTACCGTCTATCGCAAGGACTATACTCCGCCCGCGTTTGCCGTCGACCATGTCGACCTGGTGCTCGACATCGACCCGCAGCGCACCATCGTCACCAGCACGCTGAAGCTGCAGCGCACCGGCCCGGCCGATGCCCCGCTGGTGCTCAGCGGCGAAGCGCTGGAACTGATCGGCATCACGCTGGACGGCCAGCCGTTCACCAGCTACCGCGCCGACGGCGACACCCTTACGCTGACCGGCCTGCCGACGCAGGGCACGCTGGAAATCACGGCGGCCTGCAACCCGGCGGCCAATACCACGCTGTCGGGGCTCTACGTCTCGAATGGCAATTTCTTTACGCAGTGCGAAGCCGAAGGCTTCCGCCGCATCACGTATTTCCTCGATCGTCCGGACGTGATGACCACGTACCGGGTGACGCTGCGCGCCGACCGCGCCGCTTGTCCCGTGCTGCTGTCCAACGGCAATCTGCTGTCCCAGTCCGACCTGCCGGACGGCCGCCACGAAGCGGTCTGGGAAGACCCGTTTCGCAAGCCGTCCTATCTGTTCGCGCTGGTAGCGGGCAAGCTCGAATGCATCGAGGAAAAGATCGTCTCGGCGTCGGGCAAGGAAAAGCTGCTGCAGGTCTGGGTGGAACCTCAGGACCTGGACAAGACGCGCCATGCCATGGATTCGCTGATCCATTCGATCCGCTGGGACGAGCGCCGCTTCGGCCTGGAACTGGATCTGGACCGCTTCATGATCGTCGCCGTCGGCGACTTCAACATGGGCGCGATGGAAAACAAGGGCCTGAACATCTTCAACACGAAGTACGTGCTGGCCAATGCGCAGACCGCCACCGACGTGGACTTTGCCAATATCGAATCGGTGGTGGCGCACGAGTACTTCCACAACTGGACCGGCAACCGCGTGACCTGCCGCGACTGGTTCCAGCTGTCGCTCAAGGAAGGCCTGACCGTCTTCCGCGACCAGGAGTTTTCGGCCGACATGATGGGCTCGGAATCGGGCCGCGCGGTCAAGCGCATCGAGGACGTGCGCGTGCTTCGCCAGGTGCAGTTTCCCGAGGATGCCGGCCCGATGGCCCACCCTGTGCGCCCGGACAGCTACGAGGAAATCAACAACTTCTACACGGTCACGGTCTACGAGAAGGGCGCCGAAGTCGTGCGCATGTACCAGACCCTGCTGGGCCGCGACGGCTTCCGCCGCGGCATGGACCTGTACTTCAAGCGCCATGACGGCCAGGCCGTGACCTGCGATGACTTCCGCGCCGCCATGGCCGATGCCAACGGCCGCGACCTCAAGCAGTTCGACCTCTGGTACAGCCAGGCCGGCACGCCGGTGGTAAGCGCGAAGACGCAATGGGATGCCGATGCGGGCACCCTGTCGCTGACGCTGACGCAGCGCTGCCCGAAGGTCGGCATCGAGACCAAGGCCGGCACGCCGGACAAGCAGCCATTCCATATCCCGTTCGCGCTGGGCCTGATCGATGCCGCCGGCAACGACCTGCCTCTGCAGCTCGACGGCGAGGCCCAGGCGGCCGGCACCACGCGCGTGCTGGACTTCACGCAGGCCGAGCAGACCTTCCGGTTCGTCGGCCTGCCGAAGGGGGCCAAGGCCCCGCTGCCGTCGCTGCTGCGCAATTTCTCGGCACCGGTGATCGTCGACTACGAATACACCGATGCCGAGTTGACCTTCCTGCTGGCGCACGACAGCGACGCCTTCAACCGCTGGGAAGCCGGCCAGCGCCTGGCCACGCGCGCCCTGCTGCAGCTGGTGGGCGATGTGCAGGCCCAGCGCGAACTGAAGCTCGATCCGGCGCTGGTGGCGGCCTTCCGCACCGTGCTGACCGATGGCTCGCTGAACCCCGCCTTCCGCGAACAGGCCCTGATGCTGCCGGCCGAGGCCTATCTGGCCGAGCGCATGGGCGTGGCCGATCCGGCCGCCATCCATCGCGCGCGCCTGTTCATGCGCGAAGGGCTGGCCCGCGCGCTCAAGGCCGAGTGGCTGGCGGCGTACGAGGCCAACGCCACGCCGGGCGACTACAGCCCCGATGCCGACTCGATGGCCAAGCGGGCGCTGCGCAACCTGGCGCTGGGCTACCTCGCCGACAGCGGCGACGCCGACATGCAGGCGCTGGCCGACCGGCACTACCAGCAGAGCGACAACATGACCGACCGCTTTGCCGCGCTGTCGGCGCTGGTCAACAGCTTCGCGCCGGGCCGCGAGCACGCGCTGGCCGATTTCTACGAGCGTTTCGAGGACGACGCGCTGGTCATCGACAAGTGGTTCTCGCTGCAGGGCATGCAGCGCGGCGAAGTGGGCCCGCACGCCGGCAAGCGCACGATCGACACGGTGCGCGCGCTGATGGAGCATCCCGCCTTCAACCTGCGCAACCCGAACCGGGCGCGCTCGCTGATCTTCAGCTTCTGCTCGGGCAATCCGGCCCAGTTCCACGCCGCCGACGGCTCGGGCTATGAATTCTGGGCCGACCAGGTACTGGCGCTCGACGCCATCAACCCCCAGGTGGCGGCGCGCCTGGCCCGGGTCATGGACCGCTGGCAAAAGTACGAGATCCCGCTGCGCGACCGCATGCGCGCGGCGCTGGAACGCGTGGCGGCGGCTTCCACGCTGTCGCGCGACGTGCGTGAAATCGTCGGCAAGTCCCTGGCCAGCTGATGTGTCGCCCAAGGCGCACGGTGGGCCGAAAACGGCCTGTCCGTAGCGCCGGCCCTGTAGAATGGCGGCCATCCAAGGAGAACCCACGATGACACGCATCAGCCTCACCCGCTATCTGGTCGAGGAGCAGCGCAAGCACAACACGATCCAGCCGGAACTCCGCCTGCTGATCGAGGTGGTTGCGCGCGCCTGCAAGGCCATTTCCAACGCCGTCAGCAAGGGCGCCCTCGCGGGCGTGCTGGGCTCGGCCGGCACCGGCAACGTCCAGGGCGAAACGCAGCAGAAGCTCGACGTGATCGCCAATGAAGTGCTGCTGGACGCCAACGAATGGGGCGGTCACCTGGCAGCCATGGCGTCGGAGGAAATGGACTCGTTCTACGAGATCCCGAACCGCTACCCGAAGGGCGAATACCTGCTGCTGTTCGATCCGCTGGACGGCTCGTCGAACATCGACGTCAATGTGTCGATCGGCACGATCTTCTCGGTGCTGCACATGCACAAGCCGGGCGAGACCGTGACCGAGGCCGATTTCATGCAGCCGGGCACGCACCAGGTGGCAGCCGGCTACGCGGTGTACGGCCCGCAGACCACGCTGGTGCTGACGGTTGGCAACGGCGTGCACATGTTCACGCTGGACCGCGAGGCAGGCAGCTTCGTGCTGACGCAATCGGACGTGAAGATCCCGGAAGACACCAAGGAATTCGCGATCAACATGTCGAACATGCGCCATTGGGCGCCCCCGGTGCGCCAGTACATCGACGAATGCCTGGCCGGCGAGGAAGGCCCGCGCGGCAAGAACTTCAACATGCGCTGGATTGCGTCGATGGTGGCCGATGTGCACCGCATCCTCACGCGCGGCGGCGTCTTCATGTATCCGTGGGACAAGCGCGAGCCCGAGAAGCCGGGCAAGCTGCGCCTGATGTATGAAGCCAACCCGATGGCGTTCCTGGTCGAACAGGCCGGCGGCGCGGCCACCAACGGCCACGAGCGCATCCTGGACGTGCAGCCGACCAAGCTGCACCAGCGCGTGTCGGTGATCCTGGGCTCGAAGAACGAGGTGGATCGCGTCACGCGCTACCACCAGGAAGCGGCCAGCAAGGCCTGATCCGCGGCTTCGCTGCGAGACGTCCATGCAGACAGGGCGCTTCGGCGCCCTGTTTTCTTTTCGGAGATCTACGACTTCAGAATCGGCTCCTTTCCTTCCTGCGGCGGGCGCATCTCAACCAACCTTCTTCAGCAAGAACAGAGTGGAACATGATTCATCGTCTACGATGACCTTCTTGTTCTCAACAACATCCCAGACTCCTGGATAAGCGCCCTGCCCGCACCTGATTTGCCCATTGGGCGCAACATACCTTCCATCCGGCGAAATGATTGATGATCCTGCCCCCCCATCGCTAACAAAAGCATTTTCGGCTGAACGTCTCGCCTTCTTGCCCGGAACATACGCCCCCTTCATTGAAACCAAATTCTTGTTGGTACCAATGCGAGCAACAGTCGCGAGATACATCATTGGCTGCACGGAAACAAAATCAAGCGCAACATAGATATTTTTCGAAACATTTATGTCAGACAAGATGCCAACCCCTTCCGGAATCGACGATACATGCACCAATTGACCATGTGCACATGCGTCCAGTTTGTTTTTCTCAATATACTCCCTTTCTGAAATCATTATCGCTGACTTATCATAGCTTTCGACAGCATAGGCAGGATCAGTATCCAGCACACAGACGCGTGTTGATTTTTCGCCAATTACCTTGATGACCACCCCATTTACTTCGTACGCGTCCTCCGCAATAACCTGAGTAGCCGTCACGATAAACAAGAAAACAAAACACCAGAAAAAAACTTTCGCCAACTACGAAAGAATGTTTTTCGCCACTCTAGTAGATTCCAGTCTCTGCTCATCCCCAATATAACCTCCATTTATTGCGTTTGTCACCGCCCGGGAGATCTCGCGCTCGCTCTTCTTTTCTTCGTTTGTTGCAGCCGCCTGCGATAGATCGTTGTCGATTTCTCGAGCCACCCTAGGGCGCTTGCAGCGCAAGTAAAAGCCGCCGCTGTCAACGCAATTTTCAGGAAGCGCTATCCGATGCGGGTCCGATATTTCGGCTGGATTCTTCCTCATTCCGCTTCGGTTGTGCGCAGCATATGCCCGGTCAGACCACCAAGATTGAGAAAATGATGATGGATCGAGCCAACCTCGAAACACCCAATAATCGGCATAATTACTTCGACCGGTTAATTGCTTGAAACCACGCCCTCGAAATTTTGAGAATCTTCACGGTCGCAATTGCCGTTCTTCCAGTCGTAAGATCCTGCTATTCGGACACCATGACTATTAAATTTTACGGATCTAAACCACGCATCATCTTCGGATGGAATCTGCCCATACCAATGACCAAGCGTTGACTCTTGCAGTATTGACGCCGGGTTCTTCGCGGCCCCGTGAAAGCCTGTCGCGTCAACGCGACCAAGCATGCTTGTTTCTTGCATTGATGCGAGCCATGCGCTCTCCACGGCCCCTTGCCCTAGAAAATGAGCGAGCCTCGTTGAGGACGTTAACCCAAATTTACGCACCGCGAGATTAATGGGCTTAAGATATTTAGCCCGCAATTCTGCCGGCGACGGTTGCCGGCTTCTAGCATAGCGATCGTCAGAATAGATTTGTTTGAATTCGCTTTCGCTCAACCAGCCGCACTTGCGGAAATGTTCGATGAACGCCAGGGGATGAAAGAACCAGAGCGCCTCCCCAGTGGGCAACCCGGTACTGTCCCAAAACTGTAACGACTTCAGGAAATTAATGAACTTCGCATAACCGGCTTCTTTACCGTGATAAAACTCGCCGGGATTTTTCAGGCCCCCGTAGCGCGCTTCGTTCGTTGAAGTGTCCCACTGGCTCGGCGCCTCGCACACGAAGCCTCGCAACTGCTCGCGAATGCTGTTATTCGACCCGATGTAGCGCGCGAGGACATCCGCCTTTTCATACGCCGCCGTGAGCTCCGCTTCCTGCGGGCTTTGCCGTGCCGTTGCGTCTTTCAGAATCTTCTTCAGAGCGTCGATGTCACACAGCCCGTCGTTACCGAACGGTCCACTGCCTTCGCTGATCTTTTGCCACCCTTGAAGAATGGGAAATCCGCGTCTGAGAGTTTCAGAACAGACGGATGGTTGACATCCACGTAGCCCTGCTGCCCTGGGGCAAATGCGATCCGCATCCACGTTGAACATGGGTTGGCCGGGGGCGGCGCGCCGCTGGGCGCTGCAGACAGTGTGGCAGGTGTGGAGAGGATGCGACCGAACCGCAACAGTTCATAGCCATCGCTTGGGCACGCCGGATACAGGCGACTTGCGCGCTTGTACAGGTCATACTCATAGCCGGACTCGACGATGGGTTGCTCGGTAAGTTCCTCTCGTCTGCCCTCGCCGGCATCGCGCCAAACGCGGGTGTATTTGTTTCCTTTGTGAAACCACGCTTCCGCATATAGCGTATCCGCGTTCGCACCCGCACGTAACTCGTCAAAATCAATGCCGGAGATCTTGTGCTTTCCATCCTTGGCTCGCAATGCGCCAGGGGGCAAGGCAACAAACGTGGTGCGAGGGGGAATCACATAGTAGCTATGACCCCAATAATCGGCTCCGGTAGGTGTCGTCACCGGCTTCTTGCCTAATTGTGTCTGTCCGAAGTAGGCGTCGAAGTCCTTCTTCGTCATGAATATCTCGAAGTGCAGGTGCTTTTGGCCGTGACATTGACCTACCCAGCCAAGCACTTGCTTGCGAAGCACTTTCTGGCCGGGTGCCCCCTGCTGGGCTGAGGGAACTTGCGAAGGGTCTGCTCCGGCTTGAGGCATTCGGAGGAACTCGGGCAGGCGCTTCACATCGGCGCCGATCGATTGGTAGCCTGCCAACTCGAGCAGGTGCATGTACAGGGAATAGAAGGTCAGCGTGCGTCCTTCACCGGTCTCCGTGGTGTGCCTGAGGAGGACGAAGCCCGCGTTGCTGTCCGGACGGCCGCCTCCGCCGACGTAGGCATGCTGGCATACCCGATATGCCACGACCTCACCATCGGCTATCGCGTGAACAACGCTGTCCTTGGTCCTGGCAAGGTGAACACCGCAATGCCAGCGACGATCGAACGCCACGGGATAGATTCCGTGCGCAAGTGCCAATTTGTTAACCGCCGCCATCATCGGATCGACTTCAGATGGCGTGATGGCACTCCGGCCAGCACTTGGAAGGAAGGGAGGGCTGATGATCATGGCTTAGCGCGAGAGGGGATAGTGATCGACGATCTCGAGGTCGGACGTTGGAAGAATGGGCAACGGGGTGGCTACGATATTGGGCCCCTCGAAAACAAACGACGCAGCCTTGACCCGGAAATCCCCGGAACAGCTGATTTCCATCCATCCACGACACCAGCCATTGTTCCTCGCTCCGTTGCCAGCGTGCCCCGAATAGGCAAGCAAGGCCGCGCATCCGACGCGACGGCCACGTTGCTGTGCGGCGCACGTTACGCGGTTTTCTGCCGACTGAGAACCGCGAAAGCGGCGGTCGGTAACGGAGGTCAAGAAAACTGAGAAATCAGGTTTCTGCGATATACAGGGGGTTGGGGGAGAGCCCGGCGGCGCTGCTTGCCGACAGATCGCAATTTGAACCGCTGGCCCTCTCCCCCGCCCCTCTCCCGCCGCGCGGGAGAGGGGAGAAAACCGGCAGCATTGCTACCGCTTACTTCCACCACTCACTTCAGCAACACATCCGGCAGCCACAGCGAAAACGCCGGCACGTACGTCACCAGCAGCAGCGCCGCCACCAGCGCACCGTAAAACGGCCAGATTGTGCGCATGACCTGCCCCACCGATACGCCGCCGATGGCGCAACCCACGAACTGCGTGGTGCCGACGGGCGGGGTGTTCAGCCCCAGCGCGCAGTTGATCAGCATCAGCATGCCGAACTGCACCGGGCTCATGCCGTAGTGCATGCAGATCGGCAGGAAGATCGGCGTGCAGATCAGGATGGTGGCTGCCATGTCCAGGAACGTGCCCAGGACAAACAGCATCACGTTCACCATCAGGAAGATCACCCACGGGCTGGTCGACACCGAGCTCAGGAACTGCCCCGTCAGCTCGGCCACGCCGTAGAGGCTGATCATGTAGCCGAACGTGGCTGAAATGCCGATCAGCAGCAGCACCACACCGGTGGTCTTCACCGCCTTGGCGGCGGCCTTGATGAACTGTTCCTTCGTCAGCGACCGATACAGGAACACGGTCAGCGTCAGCGCGTACAGCACGGCAACCGCGGCCGATTCCGTGGCGGTGAACACGCCCGACAGGATGCCGGCCAGGATCAGCACTACCACGAACAGCCCCGGCAGCGCGGCGGCCAGCGAATGGCCCACGATCTCCCAGCCCGGGAACTTGCCGGACGGATAACCACGGCTGCGCGCCACGAAGTAGGCGGCGGCCAGGTTGCAGATCGTCAGGATCAGCGCCGGCAGCACGCCGGCCAGGATCAGCGCGGCGATCGACACCTTGCCGCCGGCGGCCAGCGTGTAGATGATCATGTTGTGGCTGGTCGGCATCAGCGCGCCCACCAGTGCCGCGTGCGTGGTCACGTTGACCGCGTAGTCGGCGTGGTAGCCCTCGCGCTTCATCATCGGAATCATCACCGCGCCCATGGCCGACACATCGGCCACCGGCGATCCCGACACGCCGCCGAACAGCGTGCACGCCACCACGTTCGACATGCCCAGCCCGCCCCGCACATGGCCGGCCATCGACTTGGCGAAGTTGACGATGCGGTCGGCAATGCCGCCGTACAGCATCAGCTCGCCCGCGAAGATGAAGAACGGGATGGCCAGGAACGAGAACGCGTTCATGCCCGACGTCATCTGTTGGAACACCACGGCCAGCGGCAGGCCCTCGTACAGGATGGTGGCCACGGCCGACAGGCCGATGGCAAACGCCACAGGCACCCCGAGAACCAGGAAGCCGAAGAAGCAGACGGTAAGAATGATCAGTGCCATGCCGGTTCCACCTCCGTGCCTTTCAGCACTGCAATGACGTGTTCGATCGAAACAGCACGATCAGCGCGCCGGCGATGACCGGCGGCAGGTAGCGCCAGCCTTCGGAAATGCCCAGCGTCGGCAGCTTGTAGTCGGCCACCGAGTGCGCCAGGAACGCGCAGTTGTAGGCCATGACGGCGCCAAAAACGCCCACCAGCACGTGGATCAAGATCTCCAGCTTGGTGCGCAGATAATCGGGCAGCAGGATCAGCAGCGACTCCAGGCCAATGTGGCCGGCATCGCGCACGCCCACGGCGGTGCCCAGCATCGTCACGTACAGCACCAGCAGCATGGCGATGGATTCGGCCCAGGTGGGCGTGTCGTTGAGCACGTAGCGGCCAAAGACCTGGTACAGCACGGCGATCACGAGCAGCAGCAGGCCGAAGACGCCCAGGCCCAGGCAGGCCCGGGCCAGCGTGGCGCAGAAACGGGTGTAGAAACTTGCGCGCACGGCGCCCGCGTCAGCGGCGGGCCCGCGCGCGCCATCCGCCGGCGTGGCCGGCGTGGGGGATGGCGAGAGCATGATGAATTCCCTGCAACCTGAGGTCGGCGGATTACTTCGTTTCCTGCGTGCGGCGCACCAGGTCCTTCATCTGCGCGCTGGTGATGAAGCGGTCGTACACGGGCTTCATCGCGGCCTGGAACGATGCCTTGTCCACCTGGATGACCTGCACGCCCGCTGCCTCCACCATCTTGCGCGACTTCTGCTCGCGCTCGTCCCACAGCTTGCGCATGTACGGCACCGAATCCTTGGCGGCCTGGCGCACCATGGCCTGGTCTTCCTTCGACAGGCGATCCCACGCCACCTTCGAGAACATCAGCATTTCGGGGGCCATCGAGTGCTCGGTCAGCGAGTAATACTTGGCCACCTCGAACTGGCGCGAGCTTTCGTAGCTGGGCCAGTTGTTCTCGGCCCCATCCACCAGGCCGGTCTTCAGCGCGGTGTAGACCTCGCCCCACGGCATCGGCGTGGCATTGGCGTGCATGGCTTCGAGCAGCGACACCCACAGGTCGGACTGCTGCACGCGGATCTTCATGCCCTTGGCGTCGGCCAGGGTCTTGATCGGACGCTTGGTGGTGTACATCGAGCGCGATCCGCTGTCGTACCAGGCCAGGCCGATAAAGCCGTTCTTTTCGCACGACTTCAGGATGTCTTCGCCGATCGGGCCGTCCAGCACGTGGCGCATGTGGTCGGTGGAGCGGAACAGGAACGGCATCGTCGGCACGATGGTGGCTTCGCAGATGTTATTCATCGCGGCCGAGTTGACACGCACCATCGATAGCGCGCCGATCTTGGTCTGTTCGATGGCGTCCTTCTCGCTGCCCAGGGAGCCTTGCGCGAAGACCTTGACCGACATCTTGCCGTTGGAGCGCTGCTTGAGCAGGTCGCCCATGTAGCGCACGGCCTGCACGGTCGGGTAGTCGTCGGGATGGATGTCGGCGGAACGGAAATCCGCGGCGTGCGCGCCGACCGGCAACGCCACGGCAGTGGCAAGTGCGGCCATCAGGGTACCCAGCCGGGTACGCGCGAAGTGTTTTTGAAACATGTGTCTTGCCTCCAGCGTTATCAGAATTATTTGTCGTTCAAGTCAACACATTGCCCGGCCCGCCCGGCTCGGCGGGCCGTCTTCGGAAGCGGATCAGTCGCGCAGCACGGGCTCGGGCGTGCCGCGCACCCCGGGATGCAGCGCCACCACGGCGCCGGACAGCGGATCGGTGTCGTCGGTGCGGATCGAGGTCACGTAGAGCGTGTCCAGGCCGCCGCCGCCAAACGCGCACATGGCCGGCTTGGCGAACGGCACCGCCAGGCTGCGGTCCAGGCGGCCGTCGGGCGTGAAGCGGTGCACCTGGCCGGCATCGTTGCCGCAGATCCAGTAGCAGCCGTCGGCATCGACCGCCGCGCCGTCGGGCCGGCCCGGGTAGACATTCATGTCGATGAACACGCGGCCGCTGGACGGCGTGCCCGTTTCGATGTCGTAGTCGTAGGCCCACACGGCCTGCCGGGCCGGATGCGAGTCGGACAAATACATCGTGCGGCCATCGGGGCTGAAGGCCAGCCCGTTGGGCGTGATCATGGCGTCGCGGATCATGTCCAGCGCGCCGGTGCGGGCGTCGAAGCGGTACAGCTTGCCGTCGGTGGCGGCCAGCGACATATCCATCACCATCGTGCCGGCCCAGAAGCGGCCCTGCCGGTCGCAGCGGCCGTCGTTGAAACGCATGCCGTCGCGCGCATGCGCCACCGTGGCCACGCGGCGCGGCGCCGGTGCGGGCTGCCCCGCCACCAGCCGGTCGATTCGAAAAATGCCGGTCTCCATCGCCAGCAGCCAGCCGCCGTCGGCGGTCATCGCCATGCACCCGGCCATCTCGGGCACGGCCCAGTGGTCGGTGCGGCCGCTGGCCGGGTCGAAGCGCCACAGCGTGCGATTCGGGATATCGGTCCAGTACAGCGCGGCTTCCCCGGCGTGCCAGACGGGGCTCTCGCCCACGCCGCAGCGCATGTCGCCGATGCGTTCGAAGGTGCCTGACATCGCGCGTGCCCCTTCAGTCGCCGAACGGGCCGGCCTTGACGAAGGCCCCGCCCTGGTACCAGCCTGCCGGATCGTCCGCCGGCAGCGGCGGCACGGATTCCACCTTGGCGCGGAACTGCTCGGACGACTCCACCGGCTGGAAGCCCAGCCGCGCGGCCTTGCCGTTGTCCCACCAGCTGTCGCGATTGGCCGAAGCGCCATAGACAATCAGGAAGCCCACCTTCGGCACGAAGATGGCGCGCTTGATCAGCTGCTCCAGGTCGTCGTAGCCCAGCCAGGTGACCAGCATGCGGCGATCCTTGGCCTCCGGAAACGACGAGCCGATGCGCAGCGCCACGGTGTCGATGCCGTAGCGGTCGCTGTAGAAACTGCCCAACTGCTCCCCAAACGCCTTGCTGACACCGTAGTAGCCGTCGGGCCGGGCCGGCGTATCGGCATCGAGCACTTCGCCCTGCCTGTAGTAGCCGATGACGTGGTTCGAGCTGGCAAACACGACGCGGCGCACGCCGTGGCGGCGCGCGGCTTCGTAAATGTTGTACGTCCCTGGATATTGGCGGGCAGGATTTCCTCGAACGGCCGCTCCACCGAGACGCCGCCCAGATGAACGATCGCGTCGACGCCTTCCACCAGCGCGTGCACGGCCTTGGGATCGGCAAGGTCGCACGTCACCACCTCTTCCTGCTCGCGGGCGTCGCCCAAGCGGGCGATATCGGAAACGCGCACCACATCGGCATAGCGCTTCAGGCGATCACGTAGGACTTTTCCGAGATTGCCAGCGGCGCCGGTCAGAAGAATGCGGTGGCAACGTGTGGTGACGCCGTCGAGCGGGTCTTGGGAGGTCTGAGACATGGTGTCGGGCGGCACAGTGCGCGGGTCAAACTGAACGCGCACAAATGACTGATAGGGGTGTTATTGATCTGTCGTCATACAACGCCACTGGAATCTAATCGTCCGCCCCACTCAGGTCAAGGCCACTTTATCTCGGTAAATTCCCTAGAAGTTTTAAGATACAGACATGCAGACGTTACTTGTTGCCCTGCGGAGTTTTCTGACTCATTTGAGTGAGTTTCGGTAATCGAGCCGCGTTGAAATTACTGCATGACGTGGGCCGATGGCGGCGTCTTTTAAGGCTTTCACGTTAATTCGGGATGCCTTGCATGACACTGACAAAAGGCTGCTGCAGTGCAAATCAAGCAAACGCAGAATGACACAATGCATTGAGTTCGAAACTGTTCAGGTGATATTTGAATCGGGATTCGAGTGTTGCTAATCCATGCAATGTCTCATCGTATGTCTTGCTTCGTTATTTTTCTGTAAGGTACGATGTCATAAGACATCAGTTCGCATCGCTTGCCTTTCCCGATCGATGTGGACTACGTGTCCCGGCGCCGTGGACCCTTTCCCCGCGCGCCTCCCATGCACGCCGGTGAAGGGAATGCACAAAGCCGATCCGCTATCGGCAGCAGAAGGCGAACAAGCATTTGGCACCGGTTCCTCCGCAGCAAAAACGAAATAACAAGCCAGGATGGAGACACACATCATGAAGCGAGCCCTTGCGCCCTTCGTCACGACCGCAGCGCTAGCCGCCATCGGTGCCGCAGCACCGGCCCAGGCCCAGTCGAACGTGACGCTCTACGGCATCGTCGACACAACCATTCGCTACACCACGAACGAGAGCGCGGCCGGCAACGGCAAGGTGCAAATGACCGACGGCGTGCTGACCGGCAGCCGCTGGGGCCTCTATGGCGTGGAAGATCTCGGGGCCGGCTACCAGGCGCTGTTCGTGCTCGAATCGGGCTTCTCGCCCGACGCGGGCCAAAGCCTGCAGGGCAACCGGCTGTTCGGCCGCAAGGCATATGTCGGCTTGCAAGGCGACTTCGGCACCGTCACGCTGGGCCGCCAGTTCACGGTGATCCACGAGGTCATCGCGAGCTACGACGCGATGGCGCTGGCCAACCTTGCCATCGTCGGCTTCCAGGGCGGCAACTACACGGGGGCGTGCGCCAGGACAACATGGTCAAGTACGCCGGCAAATTTGGCGGCTTTACGATTGCAGCCCAGCATGCCTTCGGCGAGCAACCGGGCAGCGTGGCGAGGTCGTCATCGACGGGCGGCAGCCTGACCTACGCGGCGGGTCCGTTCATGGTGGCCGGCGGCTACCAGATCATGAAGGACACCACGAGCTACTACGGCGTGACGGTGCCGAACAGCGACCAGAAGGTCTGGACGCTCGGTGGCACGTACACCGCCGGCCCGGCCACGATCTACCTCGGCTATACGAACAGCAACGTCGACAACGCCGGCTACAAGAACCAGGCCGGCTACCTGGGCGCCAAGTACCAGTTCGATCCGGCATGGTCGCTGATCGCGATCGGCACCTACGACCACCTCAAGCATGCCGGCGACTCGGGCAACCGCTTCACCGGCGCGCTGATGCTCGACTACGCGTTCAGCAAGCGTACCGACGTCTATCTGGAAGCCGACTACACGACCCTGACCGATGCCTGGCGCACGCTCGGCGCACAGCCCACGTTCCAGACGCCGTTCTACGGCCACGGCAGCCGCGTGGGCGTGATGGCCGGACTGCGCCACAAGTTCTGATCGTCGCGTCACCGGGTCGCCGGGGCCGCGCACGGTCAATCCGGAAAAGGGGCAGCTTCGCCCCTTTTTGCCGCACGCACCCGCCGCAGCTGTGCGATCCTTACGCCTGTTGTCGCAGCGCTTTCCCGCTGCCACGGCGGCTCTCCGGTCAGCCCCGGCCCGCAGGATTCACAAAAAATCCGCACAAGGGGCTTCACAAACCCGGAAGTCGCTGATATTATCGCTGGCTCTATCCGATTCGACGCAAACGCAGCCAAACGCTGCAAAGCGGCAGCAACAGCGCGAATCACAGCGATGGAAACAGGTTTTGCAAGTCAGGTTTCGCCGGTGTAGCTCAGTTGGTAGAGCAGCGCATTCGTAATGCGAAGGTCGTAGGTTCGACTCCTATCTCCGGCACCATCACTTGAGTAGAAAGGGCAACCCATTCGGGTTGCCCTTTTTGCTTTGGCGGAGCGCCGCGCCGCGCGGTCACCCGCCACCACACTGCCTCACGATGATCGAAGCGTTAGCTACCGCCCCGATCATCTGCCCACGATCCACATCGACCTCAAGACGATAGTCCGCCTGCAGCCGCAGCAACCGGCCACGATTCAGCATGCGCGCCAGCGCAATCGATCGCCAGTAGCCAGGATGCTCGCGACGTACGCCCGGATGGTAGAGCTGATTGACCAGCGTCTCGTGCCTGCCGGTCCTGCGATAGCCACCGCTACCCGGGCGGGCAATGCGCAATGCCAGGCATAGGCCGCATGATAGGCGGCGTAATAGCAGCGACTGATGGCCGACCGAAAATTTGCCTCGCCGTGCGCGGCCTCGGCGATCACCGCCGCGCACCGAAGGATTTCGCCCGCGCCCACACTCATGGCTGAAATACCACGTCAAGTTGCGGGGACGGCGTGAGGCCACGCGCGAGCTGCAGCGCGGTCAGCGCCTCGTTCAGCGCGAAGGTATCGACGCCGCCTCCTACGCGCACCACGTAGAGCACGGCGTCGTCTTCGGCATCGAGACTGGCACATTCGCGCGATACCTCGCAACTAGCCAGCGACCATCCGTACCGACGCAACAGCGCGTCCGCCGCGTCGAGGTGCAATGCCTCCTGCGCGGCCGCGTCGTGGGAATGCCCGCGCTCCGGCTCACACGGTTCACCAGCAGGCGCGTACGGCAGCACGGAAGACCGTGCCGAAGTACCTGCCGCATTCACGGCGCCCACGGAACCCACAGTATCTGCAGCACCCATGGGGCCAACAACCCCACCACCATTTCCATCATCAAATCCTCCTTGTCACTGGATATCCGGATTGGATGATGGAAATTCTAAGCACGAAACACCCCAGAAAACCGCAACGCCAGCTAAATCGGATTTGTCTCAATACCGTTTCGAACGAAGGCTGTGCCGCAGCGTGACGACGCCCGGATGGTAGGCCGGCCGCCATGCCTCGGCGATGCTGCTGCCCAGCGGCACGAATCCGTCGCAGCCCAGCATCTGCAGCACCACAGCCTCCATGCGTTCGACCGATGCCGACTTGGGCAGGTGCTCGACCACGCCGCACGCCTCCAGTGCCGCCGGCACGCGCAGCCACATGTTGTCGGACAGCAGCAGGATGCGCGCCTGGGGCAGCGTCTCGTGCAGCCGGCGCAGCAGGTACCAGTTGTCGCTGGTGGCGCCGGACATGCCATACACCGCGATCGATGTTTCCTGGCCCGAGTCCAGCGCCAGGATGCCGGCCGGGTCCACGGCTCGCACGGCGCCGATGCCGGGCATCCGCTCCAGCAGCCGCTGCATGCCCAGGCGCACCAGCGGTTGGTCTTCGACGACGAGTGCGTTCATGTTGTGTCTCCCCGGTCTCTAGTTTGATACGGGAGACCGAGCAAACGGCATGCCAGTCAATGTCTGGCAGGTCACGCGGACCGTGTGCGATTGAAAATCTGGCGGAAAAGCCATGCCTTCAACGGATCTGGCCGTTGTGCGCGGCATCGCACGGAAGGCAAGGCGCGATGTGTGCCGCGATCCGGTGTTACGGGCGACGTAACGTGTCACCCGGCGCCGTAACGTGGCCCGGCGGCATCCCGTCGGATCAGGTCACCGTGATCCGGTCCTCGATGACCCGCACCTGTCCGCCGGTCTTGTCTTCCATGACCTTCAGCACCTTGTGCCCCACCTGCAGGGTGACGCCGCCGTGAATGCGGCGGCCGACCGCGATCACGGCGTCGTCGGACGGCTTGATCTGCTCGGCCAGCCTGGCGATCTCGGCATCGAGCTCGAACAGGTCGCGGTTGATCTTGTACATCGTGGCCCGCGCCTTCTCGCGCACGTCGCCCTGCGCGCGCTCGGGATTCTTGGCGAAGAATGCAACCAGTTGCTGCAGCTTTGCCTGGTCGTCCAGCACCTTGCGGCGGCGCGCTTCCAGTTCGTCCTTCTGCTGGTCGGCGAACGGATTCAGGCCAACCTGCACGGCCGTGGCCGATCCGGCCGGCGCGCCCAGCGTTGCCACGCTGACCGTCTGCAGCGCGCGAGTACGGCCGCCGCTGATGCTGCCCTGGGACGTCGGCGTGCCGACCACCACGCGCTCTCCCGCCGACACGTCGCTCTGGCGGATGCCGCTTTCCACTACCACCTCGGTGGCCGCCTCGACGATCGCATTCTGGATGTAGCGCGCATGCACCGAGCCCTTGGTGCGCACGCTGGCCACCTCGTTAGGGTCGCCGCCGTGGGCCGAGTCCGCCTTGCCGATGATGCCGCCCTTGACGATCACGTCGCCGCCGGCTTCCACATGCGCTGCCTCGATGGTGCCCTGCACGACCACGTCGCCCGTCACGCGCACCGACATGCCCGTGCGGATATCGCCCGACACGCGCAGCGAGCCATCGAAATTGACGTTGCCCGAATGCAGGTCGACGGCGTCCACGTCCACCACGGGGCTGACGATGACGCCGTTGGGCAGCACGCGCGGCGATCCGGCGATCACGGCCAGCAGCAGGTTCGGGTCGTTGGGGTCGGCGGCCACACCGGTCAGGTCTGCCGCGTACGGCGTGTCCACCACGGGCTCGGCGGCAATCGGCTTGCCAAGCACATCCATGCCATCCTTGCCGGGTTTGGCTGGCGTGCGGCGCATCAGTGCGGTGCCGGGATTCACCAGCAGCAGGCTGCCCAGGTCGCGCAGGTCGACGCGCTCGTCCTCGTTGTCCGCCTGCGCCGGCCGCTTCTGCTGCACCATGCTGTCGAAGCGCGCCGCCTCGCCCTGCACGGGCGCCACGCCGCGCGCGATCTCGCGGCCTTCGCAGCTGCCCGCCTCCAGCGCCACGCCGATGGCAGCCGAATCGAGCAGCGCCACCACGCCCATCGACGCCGCGGCAGCAGCAATATCGCTTTCCTCGATGGATCGGCCGCCCTCGGGCGGCATCAGCGTCAGCAGCAGCTGCAGCTTGTCAGCGGTGATCTCGAGCTCGAAGGCGCCATCCAGCACCGTGCCGATGACCGCGTCGATTTCACGGTCGGTCAGCTGGCATTGGGTCAGGAATCCGGTCACGGCGGCCTGGTCCAGGCGTGCGCCCTGCCAGCCGTGCTCGGCCAGCGATGCATCCAGTGCCGCCCGGTCCGGCGGCAGCCGGCCGGTTTCCGGCGCAAAACAGGCTCTCACCTGATCACCGGGCTGGTTGAGTTCCAGCCGTAATCCCACGTCCGCGTTCATGGCTCCCCGCTTTGTCGTTCTAGCATGGCGCCATGCCGGCTGGGGTTCGTGCCCCGGGTCCTTCCGCTTGGACGGCCGTACCTGCGCCAACTCTGCCTGTCGTGATCGAAGGTTTAACGGCAGGAACGTGAGTGAGCTTTAGCCCACAAAAGTGGGGGCGGGTGTCCGGGCTACGTTTTCGGTAAACTATCGGCCTTTCGAAGCCTCCACGTCCCCGGTCTCTCCCGATGTCCAGCACCCACGAAGTCCGTCCCGGCCAGTCCATCGAGCTGCTCAAGGAACTCCATATCCTGACGCGCGATGGCAAGATGAACCAGGACAGCCGCCGCAAGCTCAAGCAGGTGTACCACCTGTTCCAGTTCATCGAGCCCCTGCTGCGCGAGGTCAAGGACGCCAGGGGCGCGGTGTCGCTGGTCGATCACGGCGCGGGCAAGTCCTACCTGGGCTTCATTCTTTACGACCTGTTCTTCAAGGACCTGAAGGACAGCTCGCATATCTACGGCATCGAGACGCGCGAGGAACTGGTCACCAGCTCGACGGAACTGGCGAAACGGCTAGGCTTCCCGGGGATGTCGTTCCTGAACCTGTCCGTGGCGGACTCGATCACGTCGCCAGCGCTGCCGGAGACCATCGACGTGGTCACGGCGCTGCACGCCTGCAACACCGCCACCGACGACGCCATCCGCTTCGCGCTGGCCAAGCGCGCGCAGCATATCGTGCTGGTGCCCTGCTGCCAGGCCGAGGTGGCCACGGTGCTGCGCAAGCACAAGGGCCGGCTGCTGGCTGGCAATCCGATGACGGAAATCTGGCGCCACCCGCTGCACACGCGCGAATTTGGCAGCCAGTTGACCAACGTGCTGCGCTGCCTGCAGCTCGAGGCGCATGGCTACCAGGTCAGCGTGACCGAGCTGGTGGGCTGGGAGCATTCGATGAAGAACGAGCTGATCATCGCCCAGTACAAGGACCTGCCGCGCCGGCGGCCGGCCGAGCGGCTGCAGCAAGTGCTGGAGTCCGTGGGGCTGGAGGAACTGGGCGAGCGCTTCTTCACGTCCGACACGCCTGCTTGAGCCGGGAGCGGCGCCTTACAGGTCGCTCTTGCCGGCCATCCACTTGAGCCACCCCGCGTGGCCAAGCTGGCGCAGGGTTTCCATGTTCCGTTCGTAGATGTCCTCGGCCTCCGGAAAGGCCTCGGCGGCGCGCGCGATGCTGTCCTCGCGCAGCAGATGCAGGATCGGATACGGCGCGCGGTTCGTGTAGTTCTCGATATCGTCCGGCGCGGTGCCTTCGAACTGGTATTGCGGATGGAAGCTGGCGATCTGCAGCGTGCCTTCCAGCCGCAGGCTGCCGAGCAGCCGGTCCGCAAAGTACAGGAAGTCGTTGTACGCCAGGAAGTCCGCCAGCGCGTGCGGCACGATCAGCAGCGTGGTGTCCACCTGCTCCGGATCGGCCTCGGCCAGCCCCTTCAGTTCGCGCTCCAGGTCATCGAGCACGTCCTCGTCGCGCGTGGCCTGGCTGACCACGTACCGCACCTGCCCCTTCACATGCACGCTCTTGGCGAAGGGGCACAGGTTCAGGCCGATCACGGCCCGCGTCAGCCAGTGCCGCACGTCGGCGACAACGCGCGCGTCCTCGGGGCGGTCGGCCTGCCCGGTCATCGTCACTGTCCGTTCGTTATGTGCAGCGCCACGGCCTCGGCCACCTCGATGCCATCGATGGCCGCCGAATAGATGCCGCCCGCATAGCCCGCGCCCTCGCCGGCCGGATACAGGCCGCGCACGTTGATGCTCTGGTAGTCCTCGCGATTGCGGCGGATGCGCAGTGGCGACGACGTGCGCGTCTCCACGCCTGTCAGCACCGCATCGTGCATGGCAAACCCGGCGATCTTCTTGTCGAGCTCGGGCAGGGCTTCTCGGATGGCGTCGATGATGTAGTCAGGCAGCGACGTGCTCAGGTCCGTTGGCGTGACGCCCGGCTTGTACGACGGTTCGACCGAACCCAGCGACGTCGACGCGCGCCCGGCGATGAAATCGCCCACCAGCTGGCCCGGCGCGCGATAGTCGCTGCCGCCCAGTTCGAACGCACGCTCTTCCCACTTTCGCTGAAATGCGATGCCGGCCAGCGGTCCGCCCGGGAAATCCTCCTCGGGGTGATACCGACCACGATGCCGGCGTTGGCGTTGCGCTCGGCGCGGTAATACTGGCTCATGCCGTTGGTCACCAGGCGGCCCGGCTCGGACGCGGCCGCCACCACGGTGCCGCCCGGGCACATGCAGAAGCTGTACACGGCGCGGCCGTTGCTGGCGTGGTGCACCACCTTGTAGTCGGCGGCGCCCAGCAGCTTGTTGCCGGCGAACTTGCCAAAGCGGCTGCGGTTGATCAGGCCCTGCGGGTGTTCGATGCGGAAGCCCAGCGAGAACGGCTTGGCCTCCATGAACACGCCCCGGTCGTGCAGCATGTGGAAGGTATCGCGCGCGCTGTGGCCCACGGCCAGGATGACGTGGTCGCACGGCAGGTAGTCGCCGTTGGACAGCTTCAGGCCGCGCACCTGCCCGTTATCGATATCGATATCGTCCACGCGCGTCTCGAAGCGGATTTCCGCGCCCAGCTCCAGCATTTCGGCGCGCATCTTCTCGACCATGCTCACCAGCCGGAACGTGCCGATATGGGGCCGCGCCTTGAACAGGATGTCCTCGGGCGCGCCGGCCCGCACGAATTCTTCCAGCACCTTGCGGCCGTAGTGCTTGGGGTCCTTGATCTGGCTGTAGAGCTTGCCGTCCGAGAACGTGCCCGCGCCGCCTTCGCCAAACTGCACGTTCGACTCCGGATTCAGCACGCTTTTGCGCCACAGGCCGAAGGTGTCCTTGGTCCGCTCGCGCACTTCCTTGCCGCGTTCCAGGATGATCGGGCGAAAACCCATCTGCGCCAGCAGCAGCCCGGCCAGCAGGCCGCACGGCCCCAGGCCGATCACCACCGGACGCGACTTCGGGCCGCCCTCGGGCGCCCTGGCCACGAAGTGGTACGCCATGTCCGGCGTGACGCTCCAGTTTGGCTTGCGCTGCATGCGCTTGACGGCCGCGGCCTCGTCCTTGACCTCGATGTCGATGATGTAGGTCAGCTTGATATCGTCGCGCTTGCGGGCATCGTGCGCGCGGCGGAATACCGTGAATCCGACAAGGCCGTCGCCCTTGACACCGATCTGGGCCAGATGGCTGCGCACGGCAGCCTCGAGGTCGCTCTCGGCATGGTCGAGCGGCAGTTTGACTTCACTGAGACGTAGCATGGGGTACCGATTCTTCTGCGGCCTGGATGTCTGGTGGCCGGGCGTTACCCAGCAGGAGGCCAGAACGGCCGAGCCGGGATTTTAGCAGCGACCACAGCCCCGGGCGCGCCGCCGGCGTCATGATTCGCAACTGCACCGGCCCCTGCGCCACCAACTGGTGCCAGCCTGCCGCATCCGTCACATTGACACCGCCGGCGCACAACCGCCGCGGCGCCTGCCACACCTGGTCGGCCAGCCAGCCGGGCGCGCCCGCCATGGCTACCCTGCCTTGCACGACATGCACGACGGCGCCCGCCTTCAGGTGCAGGCTAAGACACTGGCCAGCCGCCAGGACGATGGTCTGAACATCGGCGGAAACGATCTCGGGGATGACATGGCGGCACTCCTTCGCAAATGAAAACCGTGCCTCCAGCGTATCCACGCGGCCGCCAGGCCAACAGGCACAAGGCCTTGAACGCCCGGCCGGAACAGATACGAAACTTGTTGGCTGTTACGATACAGAGAGCCATCATCTGTATCTGTTCTTGCCGTCGCGCCCGCGCGAAGATGCCGCCATGTCCTGCGTCGCCACACCTGCCCTCCCCGCTTCCACGCCGCCAGCCGCCCCGCTCTACCAGCAGGTGGCCGGGCACTATCGCCAGGCGATATCGACCGGCGCACTGGTGCCGGGGGATCGCATGCCGTCCGTGCGGGCTTTGATGGGGCTGCACACCGTGAGCCTGTCCACCGCGCTGCAGGCGTGCCGAGAACTGGAAGCAGCCGGGCTGCTTGAAGCCCGGCCCCGGTCCGGCTACTTCGTGTGCGCGCCGGCCCAACCGGCCCTGGCGCCGATCGAGGAACCGGTGCCCGGCCTGCCCGATCCGGCCCAGTATGTGGGCATCCACCAGCGAATTTCGGCCATCCTGGCGCGCAGCAAGCATCATCGGATCAATCTGGGCGGCGCCTGTGGCGCACCTGAGCTGTATCCGACCGATGCCCTGCGC
The DNA here is from genome assembly GCF_018729255.1 of Cupriavidus sp. EM10. Taxonomy (NCBI): domain Bacteria; kingdom Pseudomonadati; phylum Pseudomonadota; class Betaproteobacteria; order Burkholderiales; family Burkholderiaceae; genus Cupriavidus; species Cupriavidus sp. EM10. The sequence continues at coordinate 875,323 of NZ_CP076060.1, read as the reverse complement.
AACGCAGCCGTGCGCGCGCTTCGCCGCTATCCCGAGCTGTTCGGCACATCGGTCGATTCGGACGGCCATCCGGCCTTCCGGGCCGCGCTGGCGCGTCATGCGCTGCGGTCACGCATCAACGTGTCGCCCGAGGAAATCGTGGTCACGCACGGCGCCACCGAGGCCCTGACGCTGGCCCTGCGCGCGGTGGCCGGTCCCGGCGACGTGATTGCGGTGGAATCGCCCACCTACTACGGCCTGCTGCAGATCCTGGAGAGCCTGGGCATGCGCGCGCTGGAAATCCCGTGCAGCCCGCAGACCGGCATCTCGCTGGAAGCGCTGGAACTGGCCGCCCAGACCTACGCCAATATCAAGGCCGTGTGCGTGGTGCCGAACCTGCAGAATCCGCTCGGCTGCGTCATGCCCGATGCGCACAAGCAGCGGCTGGTGGCGTGGTGCGCCGCGCGCGGCCTGGCCATGATCGAGGACGACTGCTGTTCGGCCACGTTCGACGACGATGCGCCGCTGCCCGCCGCCAAGGCCTGGGACACCACGGGCACGGTGATCCATTGCGCGTCGCTGCACAAGGTGCTGGCGCCCGGCATGCGGCTGGGCTGGATCACCGCCGGCAAGTGGCAGGCGCGCGTGGAAATGCTCAAGTTCGGCCTGTCGCGGCCCAACGAGATGCTGACGCAGATAGCGGTGGCCGAGTACATGGGCACCGGCGCCTTCGACCGCCACCTGCGGCGGCTGCGCACGCAGCTGCGCGTGCAGCGCGAATGGGTCGCCCAGAAGGTGGCCGCCACCTTCCCGGCCGGCACCCGCCTCACGCTGCCGCGCGGCGGGCTGCACCTGTGGGTCGAGATGCCTGGCGGCGTATCGTCCGAGGCGGTGTTCGAGCAGGTGCTGGGCGACGGCGTCCGCGTGATGCCGGGCGCGATGTTCTCGAACTCGAACCGCTTCAACCATTTCCTGCGGCTGAACTGCGGCAACCTGCGTACGCCGGAACTGGAGCGGGCGCTCGATACCGTGGCCGCGGCGGCCCGCAGGCTGGCCGGCTGACCGACTTGCAGCGCCAAACTGGCATCTGGCGCGTGGCCGCCACGCCGGCCTCGTCCACCCCCATCCCATAGCCGTTTCTTCAGATTCTCCCCACAAGCGAGGCGCGCTCGCCTATCCTAGTGCGCGGTACGCCATCCATCGAAAAAAGGGAGAACAACTTGGGGCACGCAACCGCCGCCTCGCGGCTCGACAACGACTATCAGACCCTGTTCCAGCTGGCGCCCGTGTCGCTCTGGCTGGAAGACTTCAGCGCGGTGCGCCAGGCGTTTGAACAACTGCGAGCCGATGGCGTGACCGACCTGCGCCGCCACCTGCGCGACAACCCCGCCGAGGTGGCGCGCTGTTCGGCGCTGATCCGCGTGCTCGACGTGAACCAGCGCACGCTGGACCTGTTCCGCGCCAGCGACCTGGACGACCTGGTAGCCAACCTGGAGAGCGTGTTCCGCGACGACATGTTCGACCAGCACGTCGAGGAACTGGGCCAGCTGTGGGACGGCGGCCGGCATTTTTCCAGCCAGACCGTCAACTACACGCTGGATGGCGAACGGCTCGACATCCGCCTGGAAGCCACCGTCATGCCCGGGCACGAGGCCGACTGGTCGCGCGTGCTGCTCTCCATCGAGGACATCACGGTGCGCATGCGCACCGAGCGCGACCTGCGCCGCGCTCAGCAATACGCCGTCGGCCTGTTCGAGCATTCGCCCGTGTCGCTGTGGGTGGAAGACTTCAGCGCCGTGAAGATGCTGCTGGACGAAGTGCGCGCCGCCGGCATCACCGACTTCCGCACCTTCCTGAACGTGCATCCCGATTTTGTGTCGCGCTGCATGCAGGAAATCCGCGTGCTCGACGTGAACCAGCAGACCCTGACGATGTTCGGCGCGCCGGGCAAGGACATCCTGCTGTCGCGCCTGGGCGACGTGTTCCGCGACGACATGCGCATCCACTTTGCCGAGCAGCTGATCGACCTGTGGCACGAAAAGCTCTGGCAGCAGCGCGAGATCATTAACTATGCTCTCGACGGCCGCCCGGTGGATGTGTTCATGCAGTGGTCGGTATTCCCGGGCCGCGAGGCCGACTGGGACCAGGTGCTGGTGTCGCTGACCGACATCACCGCGCGCAAGAAGGCCGAGGCCTACGTGGAATTCCTGGGCAAGCACGACGTGCTGACCAAGCTCTACAACCGTGCGTACTACGAGGACGAACTGGCTCGCCTGGGACGCAAGGGCCCGTGGCCGGTCAGCGTGGTGGCGGTAGACCTGAACGGCCTGAAGGTCATCAACGACCAGTTTGGCCACGGCGACGGCGACGCGCTGCTGCGCCGCACCGGCGAAGTGCTGAAGAAGGCCGTGGGCGAACAGGCGTGCGTGGCCCGCATTGGCGGCGACGAGTTCATGGTGCTGCTGGCGGGGCGTGACGAACGCGGCGCGGCCACCGTGGTCGAGCAGATCCAGGAAGTGGTGGGGCTCAACAACCAGTTCTACCCGGGCGCGCGGCTGTCGTTCTCGATCGGCGCGGCCACCTGCACCCAGGGCGACCGGCTGACGGACACGGTCAAGCTGGCCGATCACCGCATGTACGAGGCCAAGCGGGCCCACTACGAGGAACTGGGCAACGAGCGGCGGCTGCGTGAGTCGGATCCGCGCTGAAGGCTGGGGCCTGAGGCCCTGACGGGGACGAAAAAAACCGGCAGATTACCTGCCGGTTTTTTCTTGCAGCGTTTCTCTAAAATCAGAGAAATACGATCAGCGCCACGCCGCCGATGATCAGGCCGAACTTGGTCACGTAGTACACGTTCTTGTTCCAGGCCTTGAAGCGGCGGCGATACTGGCCGCCCAGCCACACAAAGCGGAACAGCTTGTTGATGGCGCCGGTCTGGTCGTTTTCGTCGTTCGGCGAGCTGGCCGCCGTCATCACCTTGCGGCCCATCCAGTGGTTAAACGCCGCGGCCCAGCGATAGCGCATCGGACGCTCGATGTCGCAGAACAGTATCAGGCGGTCCTTGTCGCTCTTGTTCTCGGCCCAGTGCAGGTAGGTTTCGTCGAACACCACGCCCTGGCCGTCGCGCCAGCTGTGGCGTTCGCCGTCCACCTCGATAAAGCAGCGGTCGTCGTTTGGCGTGGACAGGCCCAGGTGGTAGCGCAGCGACCCGGCAAACGGATCGCGGTGCGGGTTGAGCTTGCCGCCCGGCGGCAGTTCGGCAAACATCGCCGCCTTGATCGACGGCATCTCGCGCAGCAACGCCACGGTGTTCGGGCACAGCGTTTCGGCCGACGGATGCTGGGCCTCGTACCACTTCAGGTAGAAACGCTTCCAGCCGTACTTGAAGAACGAATTGAAGCCCGCGTCGTCGTTCTTGTCGGCGGCCTTGATCTTGCGCATCGCGATCAGGGCCAGGCCCTCGTCGCGGATCTGCGGCCATGCGGCTCGCAGTTTCTCCAGTTCAGGAAAGCGCTCGACGCCGATGTACGGCGTGCGCGGCACACCCGAGAACATGTACATGAAGCAGTTGACCGGCGCCACCAGGGCCGAATGGTCGAGCACCTGGCGCATGAACGGCAGCCGTACCTTGCCGCGGAAATGCACATACAGGATGGCACCCACGTAGGCGGCGACGATTATCCATTTGATCACCCGAAATCCCTCCAGGACAGACCCCGCCCCGGAGTGACCGGAATAGCCGTCAGGGACGGCCTGGGAGCGGAAAACGCGCTATTTTAGCCAAACGGCGACGTCCCCGCATCGTGTGATGCAAAAGACGCCCGGGCGGGCTGGTGCGTTCAGGATTTGCCACGCGATTGCCGGGCGATCCGGTCGATCAGCACCCGCGCGTCATCGGCCTTGCCCTGCAGCGTCAGCAGCCGGGCATTGAGCACGATGTTCTCCAGCACCAGCTTGGCCGTGGAAGCCCACAGGGTGGCCAGCAGCGCCTCCTGCGACAGGCCCGAGGTTTCCAGTTCGGTGGACCGTTCCGCGATCAGCTTGCACGCCAGCGCGCGCAGCTTTTCGTCATCGAACGGCAGGTTTGCGTAGTCGATGGGGTCGGCCTTTTCCACCTCCACCATCAGTTGCAGCAGCATCGCTTCGGTCATCGGCAAACTCCTGGGGCGCTATCGGATACGGTCATGCGGGTCATACGTGGAAGTCGGCAGCCATGTCGGTGTCGGTGCGCGCCTCGAGCCGGCCCGAGCGGCACGCCTTGACGAACACGTCGTAGTCGCGCTCCACCTGGTCGGCATACGCATTCGAATAGGCGATCATCGATTCGGCCATGCGGTCGTTGCTGCCCAGGTAGCCGCTGATCTCGGCCGCCAGGCCGCCGGCCTTGGCATGGGCGCGTGCCAGCACCCAGCCGCACACGCGGGCATAGGCCGACAGCACATTGATGTCCATCAGTTCGATGTCGGCCGAGAACTTCATGTCGCGCAACTGGCGGATATAGAAATGGCGCCCGAATGGCCCCTTCGACCAGCCCAGGAACAGGTCGCTGGCGGCCTGCATCAGCCGCTGGCCCTCCACCACGCGGCGCCCTTCATGCGACGCCGCCGGCGACTTGAAGTACCGCGCCACCACCGATCGCGTGGCTTCCTTGACCTGCAGGAACAGCGGCTTGCCATGGCTGTCGATCATCAGCTGGATCAGGCAGCGCGTGCCGACGCTGCCCACACCCACCACCTTGAACGCCATGTCGTGCAGCTTGAAGTGCGACAGCAGCTCGCGCCGGTCGCGGGCCAACGTGGAGACATAATCGCCGAAGCACTTTTCAACGATCTCTTGCGGATTGTCGACGGCGATCCAGTCGTCCTTGGCCTGGAACAGCGTCTGCGCCCCGCGCACATGGAACACGCCGGGCGGCGCGTCCAGGATGCGCCAGCGGTGGCCATCGTATTCCGATAGCTTTGGTAGCAGCGATTCGTGCGTGCGCTCGGCCGCGCGCTCCATGGCACGCCGCACACGCTTCTGGATATCGGGATCGTCGGTACTGTCGATCAGGCGCTCGAACGTGATGCGGTCGTACCAGGTCTCCAGGATGCCCATCTCGGCATACTCCGCCATGCGGTTGCGATAGCTGGTGACCACCTCGAAGACCAGGTTGTCGGCGGCCTGGTTGCCGTGGCGCAGATGGCGCGCCGCCACCACGAAGCTGGCGGTCAGGCGCTTGAGGTCCCATTCCCAGGGGCCGGGACTGGTTTCGTCGAAGTCATTGACATCGAACAGCAGCGCGCGCTCCGGCGTGGCAAATCCGCCAAATTCGACAGATGGCAATCGCCACAAATCTGGTGGATCAGTCCGGTGTTCGCGGTGCCGGCCAGGTCATGGGCCTGGATGATGGCGCTGCCCCGGTAGAACGTGAACGGCGATGCGATCATGCGCCCGTAGCGCAGCGGGACCAGGCGCTCCACCCGCCCGGCGCTGCTTTCCTCCAGCAGGCGAACCGGGTCGCGATCGACGTTGCCTATCGACTCGTGAAGGCGTCGCGGCACCTTCTGACGCAATGCCTTGCCACGCTCCAGCCGCTCTTCAAGCTCCGCCACGATTTCCACACTTGCCTCCACGCCCAGCGGGCCCAGGACAACGTTAGATTTTGTGCAGCATATGCAACCACGCTAAGACAACTGCAACGGGTTGTCAATTTGACGCCGTACATAGCGAGAAGCGAAGGAGGGCTACGGTGCAGCGCCCTCATCACATGTGAGAGTGCACTTACGGAAAATCAGACGCCGGCCTACAAAACCGTCACAACTAACCGTGTAAGCTGTGGTCTCAATTTCGCATCGCCAACGAGAAGAGCAGCATTCATGACCAAGCGATTTCTTGCTGCCATGCGTCAATACGTGTGGTTCAAGGGGTAAAGCATCATGTGGTACAGGGCGTCGAGGCCCTGGCCGACCTGTTGAAGTCCCCGTCTGTTGCGGCCCGTGCGGTGGCCGCCATCGTGTCCGAAACCGAACACGGCGTCGAGGTATGGGTATCCTATTTCGGCAAGCCGATGGATCCGCATACCAACTATGTACTGTGGCCCACGCGGGCGCTGAAACCGGCCCGGCAACGCATCGTTGCGCAGCCGCAGATGCCGCGGTTGTAACCTCGTCCCACCTCAGTGTTTTCGTTGTTCGCCAAGGAGCCCCCATGTCCGAACCGCAACATGATGAAGCACTGGTCAACAGTTTCCTGGAGCGCGTTTTCGCGCTGTCCGTCAGCGCCTTCGATGGCGCCGACGTGAACCAGGAACTCACGCAGGTCATGAACGAGGCTGCCCGCGCCTGCGGCACCGGCGGCAACCTCGCCGTACTGGCGTCGCGCCTCAAGTCCCGCGCGGAAGCGGCCGAACGCGAAGGCCAGCCTCAGGTGCGCGACACCTTCCAGCGCGCCGCCTCGCTGATCAAGGCCTGATCCCTTTTATCCATTGCAAGTCGCCCTCGCTAGCCGCAAGGCTATGCGGGGCCTTGCGCATTGCCGTCACAGGCGAGGCGAAAGGGATCAAGGATCGACGAACGTAAAGAGGAAGAGAGAGAAGAAGGAAGTGCGGAAAAGCAGAAAGCCAGAAAGGCAGAAAAGCAAAAGGGCCACACGTGATGTGTGGCCCTTTCGAGAATACTGGTTGCGGGGGCAGGATTTGAACCTGCGACCTTCGGGTTATGAGCCCGACGAGCTGCCAGACTGCTCCACCCCGCGTCTGAAGAAAAGATTATGCAGCAATGTGGGCATATGGCAAGTGTTTTATGCACCAACGAAGAGAAAAGGCCTCGGGCGATGACGCGGAGGCCTTTGCGTCTCGGGCGATCCACCGCGCGATGGCGCCGATTGGGGACTAGGCCGTACGCCGCAGCGGCTTCGCGCCGTCGCCTTCCAGGTCCTTCACAGCTTGCGCCACATAGCGATTCACGTGATCGAGCGCTTCGAGCTTGGTATCGAACGGCTGACGCGGAAACGGATTGTGACGCGCCATCAGCACCTCGCCATCATTGCGACGAATGATCTCTATCATGATGGCCCATTTGTCCTTGGGCAGGACGATCACTTCGTAGACGATCTTGAAACCTTCGTATTCGGGCATGGCGCGCTCCTTGTTTTCTGCTGCTGGCGCGCACGGCGGCGCGCCCCAGTTCCAGACTAGGAGCGATCCCCAGATCCACGAATGATCTGGGTCAAGTCAAAACCAATGAAGTTGCGATCGGCCTGTGATGCGCCGTTGCACCGATCGCAAGGAACCTGCCGCGCGGCTACTGCGGCGGTCCGATCAGCTTGTCGATCAACGCGTAAGCCGCCGCAAATGCCGCCACTTCGGCCGCATGGCGAGTGGCGAAGACATGCGCGCCGCTGGCAAGCTGCTCGGTATCGCCTGCATCGGCGGGGTCCATGCCCTCCTGCGCCACGCGCACTTCGTAGCCCCACGTTTGCGTATCGCCCACGCTACCCGCTACGGCATCGTGATGCGAGGTCACCAGTACGTACGCGTCCATGCCGCGATAGCCTTCCACGCGCCAGTCGTCCTGTTGCATGCGTTTCCTCCGTTTGTGGCGATCAGGAATGAGGTTGGAGCCCACCAGCGCGCAGGTGTTCCGGCGGCCCGTGCATACAGCATAGACAGCAGGCGAAGCGGGAAGGGAAAACGGAGGAATGAAGCGGGGAAGAAGGTGGGAATGAAGCGGGGAAGAAGCGGGAATGAAAAAAGGGCTTCCATTTCTGGAAGCCCTTCTCTCGTATAGGTTGGCGCGGCTGGCAGGATTCGAACCCACGACCCCTTGGTTCGTAGCCAAGTACTCTATCCAACTGAGCTACAGCCGCAACCGAGAAAAGAGATTATATAGAAGTTTTCAGTTTTGTGAACCCCCTTCACGCATTTTTTTCATCCGCAGCGGTCGGGCGGCGCAACTTCCTATAATTGAAGCCTCATGATGTGATCCGGAACATGAACAAGGCTTTTGTCAAAGAGTCGTCCAACGATGACGACGACGATCTTCCCGAAGGCGCGACACCGCTGCCCGCCGGCACCAAGAACTACATCACCGCCACGGGCTACCAGCGGCTGCGCGACGAACTGATGCATCTGATCGATGTCGATCGTCCGGACGTCGTGCAGATCGTGTCATGGGCCGCGTCCAATGGCGACCGCTCGGAGAATGGCGACTATCTCTATGGCAAGAAGCGGCTGCGCGAGATCGACCGGCGCATCCGCTTCCTGACGCGCCGGCTCGACAAGGCCGAGGTCGTCGACCCTTCCCTGCAAGGCGACAACGACCAGATCTTCTTCGGGGCCACCGTCACCTACGCCAACCAGTCGGGCGAGGAAACCACGGTCACCATCGTCGGCATGGACGAAGTGGACCTGGACAGCAACCACGTGAGCTGGATCTCGCCAATCGCCAAGGCGCTGATCAAGGCGCGCGAGGGCGACACCGTGCCGCTGCGCACGCCGGCCGGCATCGAGCAGATCGATATCCTGGAAGTGAAATACCCGTCGGGGAAAGCGACGGCAGCCTAGCCGTCGCCGTGGCTCAACCGTCGTTACGGTCGCGGAAGATCCGGATGACATCCGGATTCCGGCGCAGCGCGCGCATGACGTTGGCCAGGTGCAGGCGGTTCTGCACCTGGATCACGAACTGCATGTAGGTGGCTTCCTGGTGCCCCGCCACCTGCTGCTGCTCCATCGCCACGTGCGCCACGTTGGCGTCGGCCGAGGTCAGGTCGGCCGCCACGCGGGCAACGATGCCCTTCACGTTGCGCACCATCACCTTGATCGACACGTCAAACGCGCGCGTCGTCTTCTTGGCCCACATGACCTCGATCCAGTGCTCGGGGTCCTTGCTGTGCAGGCGCTTGGCCACCTTGCAGTCCTGCACGTGAATCTGCAGGCCTTCGCCCTTGCCCAGATAGCCAACGATCGAATCGCCCGGAATCGGGCGGCAGCAGGCCGAGAAAATCATCGACATGCCTTCGTCGCCGGTGATCGGCACCGCCGGGGCTTCCTCGCCGGCAAACGTCTGGACCGCGGCCAGCAGCGCGCTGTCCACGTCGCCTGACAATTCCTGCAGCAGGATTTCCATGCGCCGCGCCACCACGGCCGGCACGCGCCGGCCCAGCGCCAGGTCGGCGAAGATGTCCTCGCGCACCTTGTTGCCGGTCCACTGGATCATGCGCTCCCACACCGACTGCGGCACGGCCTTCAGTTCGATGCCGAGCTGGCGCGCAGACTGGTCCAGCAGGCGCTCGCCAAGCTGGATGGCCTCGTCGAGCTTGGTCGTCTTGAGATAGTGGCGGATCGCCGCACGCGCCTTGCCGGTGCGCACGAACGCCAGCCAGGCCGGATTCGGCTTCGAGTACGGCGCCGTTACCACCTCGACGATATCGCCGCTCTTGAGCTCGGTCCGCAACGGCAGCAGCTCGTTGTTGATCTTGACCGCCACGCACTGGTTGCCCAGGTCGCTGTGTACCGCGTAGGCAAAGTCCAGCGCCGTGGCGCCGCGCGGCAGCGCGCGGATATGGCCCTTGGGCGTGAACACGTACACGGCGTCCGGGAACAGGTCGATCTTGACGTGCTCCAGGAATTCCTGCGAATCGCCGGTCTGGCTCTGGATATCGAGCAGCGACTGCAGCCACTGGTGCGCCTGCTGCTGGATATCGTTGGCATGGTCGGCCTGGTGCTTGTACATCCAGTGCGCCGCCACACCCGCCTCGGCGATCTGGTGCATGCCGCGCGTGCGGATCTGGAATTCCACTGGCGTGCCAAACGGGCCCACCAGCGTCGTATGCAGCGACTGGTAGCCGTTGATCTTCGGAATCGCGATGTAGTCCTTGAACTTGCCCGGCATCGGCTTGTACAGGCTGTGCAGCGCGCCCATCGCCATATAGCAGTGCATCTGCGTTTCCACGACCACGCGGAACCCGTAGACGTCCAGCACCTGCGAGAACGACAGCTGCTTGTCGTGCATCTTGCGATAGATGCTGTACAACGTCTTCTCGCGGCCCGACAGTTCGGCCACGATGCCGGCGTCGCCCAGAGCGGCCTGCGCCGCCTCCAGGATGCGCCGGACCACCTCGCGGCGGTTGCCGCGCGCGGCCTTGACAGCCTTCTCCAGCGTGGCGTAGCGGAATGGCGAGCCGACCTTGAACGACAGTTCCTGCAGTTCGCGGTAGATCGTGTTGAGACCCAGCCGGTGCGCGATCGGCGCGTAGATCTCCATCGTTTCCAGCGCGATCCGGCGCCGCTTCTCGGGCGGCACGAAATCGAGCGTGCGCATGTTGTGCGTGCGATCGGCCAGCTTGACCAGGATCACCCGCACATCGCGCGCCATCGCCAGCAGCATCTTGCGGAAGCTCTCTGCCTGCGCCTGCTCGCGGCTCTGGAATTCGAGCTTGTCCAGCTTGGTCAGGCCATCGACCAGTTCCGCCACCTTGGGGCCAAATTTCTCGGCCAGCTCGCTCTTGGTGATGCCCTGGTCTTCCATCACGTCGTGCAGCAACGCCGCCATGATGGATTGCACATCGAGCTTCCAGTCGGCGCACAGCTCCGCCACGGCCACCGGGTGCGTGATGTATGGCTCGCCGCTCTGGCGGTACTGCCCCAGGTGCGCCTCGTCCGAAAACTGGAACGCCTCGCGCACCACCGCCTGGTCGGCCGGCTTCAGGTAGGCCAGTTTTTCCATCAGCCGCGCGATCGAGATGACCTGCTGCCGCGGCGGCACCGCCGGCTGCGACGTCGGACCGAAAAAGTGCCGGTAAGACTGCGCCAGCACCGCGTCGATGAACAGGTCGCCGCCCGGCGTGGCGGGCACGGTGCCAGCCACGGGTTCGGCTACCAGGTCATTGGCCAGCGCCGCGCGCGCCTTGCCCTGCTGGATCGGGGGCACGACGGCACGCTCGCCGACGACGTTGTCGCCGAGCGGATCGGGCAGGTTGGGAGCACCGGTACGGGCTGTCACGGGAGGAAATCCGGGACGCTTACGGCCGGCAGGCGCGGAAGGCGCCGGAGGCAGGGATGTGGAGACCGGGACGGCGCCAGGCAGCGGTGCGCCCGGCGCCACTGGCGCGGCGACCGCACCGGCTGTGGCCGGCACGGCGCCAGGCCGCTTCGTTGCCGGCAATGCACGCGACAGCCCGGCCCCGGCGCTGGCCGGGGGAGCAATGGCGGGATCGATCGGCGACGAAGGCATGGCAGCCCTGGAATTCAACCGGATGCGCGGCTGGATGCGTACGCACGCGAAGCATGAATGAACCACGGGCCGCCCTGGCAATCAGGTCGGTACCTTCTTCAGCATCTCGATGCCAACCTGGCCCGACGCGATTTCACGCAGCGCCACCACGGTGGGCTTGTCCTTGGCCTCGACCTTGGGGGTGTGGCCCTGCACCAGCTGACGTGCACGGTAAGTCGCGGCGAGCGCGAGCTCGAAGCGGTTCGGGATGTGTTTCAGACAATCTTCGACGGTGATACGCGCCATATAAAATCCACCTTGGGATAAAACCTGTTCGACAGGCCGGTATTTTACAGCACGTCGCCGGAACCTTCCGGCGACGTACCTGCAATCAGTGAATGCCAAGCTCGATAAACAGCTCGGCGTGACGGGCCTTCTGCGACGAAAAGCGCAAACGGGTCGCGTGAACGACGTTCTGAAGCTGCCTTAGCGCATCCTCGAACACCTCGTTGATGATCACGTAGTCGGACTCCGAGGCATGGGCCATTTCGCTGCCGGCGGCCAGCAGGCGGCGCACGATCACGTTCGGCTCGTCCTGGCCGCGCTTCTTGAGCCGGTCTTCCAGCGCCGTCAGCGACGGCGGCAGGATGAAGATCTCCATCGCGTTCGAAAAGCGCTGGTGCACCTGCTGCGCGCCCTGCCAGTCGATTTCCAGCAGCACGTCGTTGCCCTGGGCCATCTGCTGCTCGATCCAGACGCGCGACGTGGCGTAGTAGTTGCCATGCACCTCGGCCCATTCCAGGAATTCGCCGCGATCGCGCGCGGCACGGAATTCCTCGACCGTGGTGAAGTGGTACTCGCGGCCGTTCTGCTCGCCCGGGCGAGGCTTGCGCGTGGTGTGCGAGATCGACAGGCGGATGGACTGGTCCTGCGCCAGCAGCGCGTTGACCAGCGTGGATTTGCCGGCCCCGGACGGTGCCACCACCATGAACAGGTTGCCGGGATAGGCGGTATCGATGGCGGTGTGGGTCGTTTCGCTCATGATTTATTCGAGGTTTTGAATCTGTTCGCGCATCTGCTCGATCAGGAGCTTGAGCTCCATCGATGCATCGGCGAGTTCCTTGGCGGCGGCCTTCGAGCCCAGCGTGTTGGCTTCGCGGTTGAGCTCCTGCATCATGAAATCCAGGCGCTTGCCGACCTGGCCGCCCTTCTTCAGGATATGCCGGGTTTCGTTCAGGTGGGCCTGCAGGCGCGACAGCTCCTCGGCAATGTCGATGCGGATGCCGTAGACCGTGGCTTCCTGGCGGATGCGCTCGGCCACTTCCTCGCGGCTCATCGACGGCATGCCGTTCGGTGCGGCCAGGTTGAAGGCTTCCTGCAGGCGCTCGGTCAGCTTTTCCTGATGGTGGGCGATCAGCTGGGGGATCATCGGCGTCAGGCGCTCGACGATGGCCAGCATGGCGTCGATCCGTTCTTCCAGCGTGGCTTTCAGCGCCGCGCCTTCGCGGCTGCGGGCCTCCAGCAGTTGCTTGAGTGCCTCGCGTGCGGCGCCCGTCACGGCCTCGCGCAGCGATTCCTGCGACAGCTCGGGCTCCACCAGCACGCCCGGCCAGCGCAGGATCTCGCCCATACGCATCGTGCCGGCGCTGGCGAACGTGGCCGCCACGGTGGATTCCAGCGCGCGGATCTGGTCCAGCAGGCCCTGGTTCAGCGCCAGCGTGGCGCCGCCGGTGTCGGTGCGCTGCAGGTTGATGCGGCATTCGAGCTTGCCGCGCGACAGCTCGCCCATCAGCATTTCACGCAGTGCCGGCTCGAAGGCCCGGCACTCTTCCGGCGCGCGGAACAACAGGTCGAGAAAACGCGAATTGACAGTGCGGAATTCCACGGAAACCGAAGCCGTGCGGCCGCTGGGTTCGCCCTTGGCGTTGGTCAGCGGTGCCTGGCGGGTAGCCAGGCCATAGCCTGTCATGCTGTGGATCATCGTCGTTAATCTCGCGAAAGAGTCGAAAAATCGGGATTCGGTGCGAAAACCAGGGCCGGAGGCCCGGCCAGCGCGGCCTTGCAGGCGGTAAATCGCCCGAAAAATCAATGGGAAAGCGGCGGTCGGAAAGCGCGGAGTTTTGGCAACAGTCCCCGCTAATGATTTCTTTACAAGTGACCGATTAGCCCGGAGAATCCGGGAGCAAATGAGGTCCCGAATCCTATGACAGAGTCCAAGGGCGCCAACCAACCCAAGAGCGCGCCGCTCCCTATCGGCACGCTGCTTGCCAACTACCGTATTGTAAAGAAGTTGGCCAGCGGGGGGTTCAGTTTCGTCTACCTTGCCACCGACGAGACCGGCGCACCGGTTGCCATCAAGGAATATCTGCCGTCCTCGCTGGCCCGCCGCAGCCCCGGCGAGCTGATTCCGGTCGTTCCCGACGAAAACGCCGCCTCGTTCCGCCTTGGCCTCAAGTATTTCTTCGAGGAAGGCCGGTCGCTGGCCCGTATTTCGCACCCGAGCGTGGTTCGCGTGGTGAACTTCTTCCGCGAGAACTCCACCGTCTACATGGTGATGAACTACGAACTGGGCAAGACGCTGCAGGAGCATATCCTGCAGGCCCGGCAGCAGGGCAAGCCCAAGGTGCTGCGCGAGCGCTTCATCCGCAAGGTCTTCCACGACCTGATGAGCGGCCTGCGCGAAGTGCATATTCACAAGCTGCTGCACCTGGACATCAAGCCCGGCAACATCTACCTGCGCGAGGACGAATCGCCCATCCTGCTCGATTTCGGCGCCGCCCGTCAGATCCTGACCATGGAAAACGCGCGCTTCCAGCCGATGTACACCCCCGGCTTCGCGGCGCCCGAGCTCTATGGCAAGCATTCCGAACTGGGTCCGTGGACCGATATCTACAGCCTGGGCGCCACGCTCTACGCGTGCATGGCCGGCATGCCGCCGCAGGAGGCCAACCAGCGCGAGAAGGAAGACCGCATGGCCGAATCGTTCTCGCGGCTGCGCGCCACCTACACCAACGGCCTGGTCGACCTGGTCGAATGGTGCCTGCGCCTGACGCCGTCGGAACGGCCACAGAGCGTGTTCCGGCTCCAGAAGGAGCTCCGCGACCAGAGCAACGCGCTGGGCGAGCAATCCGCCGCCGCGGCCGCCAGCGCCCCGGTGGCGCCGGCCACGGAGCGCCTCAATGCCACCAGCCGCTTCATGACGCTGCTGCGCCGCCGCGAAGACAGGAACCTCGACAAGCCGACCGCCGGAAAGCCCGCCCACGCCGAGGAAACCGGCCGAAGCGGCGACTAACGCACGAACCCGACACGAATTACCGCAATGCGATTCTCCGTCTACCAGGAAAGCCGGAAAGGCGGCCGCCGGATCAACCAGGACCGCATGGGCTACTGCTTCACGCGCGACGCCCTGCTGATGGTGCTGGCCGACGGCCTGGGCGGCCACGCCTTTGGCGAGGTCGCCGCGCAACAGGCACTGCAGACGCTGGCGCGCCAGTTCCAGTCGCAGGCCCGCCCGTCGATCCGCAACCCCGCCGACTTCCTGCAGGACACGGTCATGCTGGCGCACCGCGAGATCCATCGCTACGCGGAAGCCAACAAGCTGGCCGACGTCCCGCGCACCACGGTGGTCTGCTGCCTGATCCAGAACGGCCAGATCCACTGGGCCCACGCCGGCGATTCGCGCTTCTACCTGATGCGCAAGGCAGCGCTGCTGACGCGCACGCGCGATCACTCGAAGATCGAGAATCTGCTGCAGCAGGAGCGCGTGCTGCCGATGGAAGTGGCCAACCACCCCGAACGCAACAAGCTCTACAACTGCCTGGGATCGCCCAACCTGCCGCTGATCGACATCGGCGGCCCGGTGCGGCTTGAGCCGGGCGACGTGGCGCTGCTGTGTTCCGACGGCCTGTGGGGCGTGCTGGATGAAAAGGTCATCGTCGACAAGGTGACGCACCTGTCGGTGGTGCATGCCATCCCCGACCTGATCGAGCAGGCGCTGGCCAATGCCGGCGAAGGTGCCGACAACACCACAGCCATCGCCATGATGTGGGAAGCGGACGCCACCGTGACCAACGAGGAAGCGGTGCTGACCGACACGCTGCCGCTGAACGCCTTCACGACGTCGATCCTGGAACGCACGGGCACCGAGACCGACCTGCTGTCCGAGGAAGAAATCGAGCGCTCGATCGCCGAAATCCGGGCAGCCATCGACAAGACCTCGAACCTGATGCGTTAGCGGCGGGGACACCGGCGGGCGCACGATGCGCCTGTCGGCGTTAGAATCGCGGTCTCACCCGATTCCAACGAAAGATTCCCCATGCGACCCAGCGGACGCGCGGCCCACGCGCTGCGACCCATCAGCCTGACCCGTCACTACACCCGCCATGCCGAAGGCGCGGTGCTGAGTGCCTTTGGCGATACCAAGGTGCTGTGCACGGCCAGCGTGCTGGCCAAGGTGCCGCCGCACAAGAAGGGCAGCGGCGAAGGCTGGGTCACCGCAGAATACGGCATGCTGCCGCGCGCCACGCACACGCGTTCGGACCGCGAGGCCGCCCGTGGCAAGCAGACCGGCCGCACCCAGGAAATCCAGCGCCTGATCGGCCGCGCCATGCGCTCGGTGTTCGATCTGGCCGCGCTTGGCGAATATACGATCCACCTTGATTGCGACGTGCTGCAGGCCGACGGCGGCACGCGCACGGCCGCCATCACGGGCGCCTTCGTGGCCGCCCATGACGCCGTCAGCACCATGCTGCGCGACGGCCTGATCCCGGCCAGCCCGATCCGCGACTTCGTGGCCGCGGTGTCCGTAGGCATGGTCGACGGCGTGCCGGTGCTCGACCTCGACTACGCCGAGGACAGCAACTGCGACACCGACATGAACGTGGTGATGACCGGCAGCGGCGGCTTTGTCGAAGTCCAGGGCACGGCCGAGGGTGTACCCTTCAGCCGCGCCGACCTCGACGCCATGACGCGCCTGGCCGAAGCCGGCATCGCCGATCTGGTGCGCCACCAGAAGCAGGCGCTTGGCCTCTGATTCGCGGGAGGGATTGACGATGCAACGCCTGGTCCTGGCCTCCAACAACGCCGGCAAGGTGCGCGAGTTCAGCGCCCTGTTGTCGCCGCTCGGCTTCGACGTCGTGCCGCAGGGCGAGCTTGGCATTCCCGAAGCCGAGGAGCCGTTCGTCACGTTCGTCGAGAACGCGCTGGCCAAGGCCCGCCATGCCAGCCGCCTGGCGGGCATGCCGGCGCTGGCCGATGACTCGGGCATCTGCGTCGACGCCCTCGACGGCGCGCCCGGCGTCTATTCGGCCCGCTACGCCCAGATGGTGGGCAAGCCGAAGTCCGATGCCGCCAACAATGCGCACCTGATCTCGCAACTGGCCGGCAAGCTGAACCGCCACGCCCACTATTACTGCGTGCTGGTGCTGGTGCGCCATGCCGACGATCCGCGCCCGATCATTGCCGAAGGCACCTGGGCCGGCGAAGTGGTGGACGCCCCGCGCGGCGCCGGCGGCTTTGGCTACGACCCGCACTTCCTGCTGCCGCGCATCGGCAAGACCGCCGCCGAGCTGACGGCCGACGAGAAAAACAACATCAGCCATCGCGCGCTGGCCCTGCAGGGGCTGGTGGCGCGGCTGCAGGCGGCAAGCATCAAGGCAGGCGCATGATCCCGATCATCCCCGCCGGCAGCAGCAAGCCGGCCGAAGCCATGCCGACTCAAGTGTCGCCGGCCGGCAACCAGCAGCTCTGGCTCAAGCCGGGCCAGATCGCCCTGCCCGGCTCGCCGCCGCTATCGCTTTATGTCCATATTCCGTGGTGCGTGCGCAAGTGCCCGTACTGCGATTTCAACTCGCACGCGGCGCCGGGCAAGAACGACAGCCACGACATCCCGAGGACATCTACCTTGACGCACTGCGCGCCGACCTGGAACAGTCGCTGCCGCTGGTGTGGGGCCGTCCCGTGCATACGGTGTTCATCGGCGGCGGGACGCCCAGCCTGCTGTCGGCGGCTGGCATGGATCGCCTGCTGTCCGATATCCGCGCCCTGCTGCCGCTGGACGCCGATGCCGAGATCACGATGGAGGCCAATCCCGGCACGTTCGAGGCCGAGCGCTTTGCGAGCTATCGCGCCAGTGGCATCAACCGGCTGTCGATCGGCATCCAGAGCTTCGACGACCGGCACCTGCAGGCGCTGGGGCGCATCCATGGCGAGCGCGAGGCCCGCGCGGCCATCGACATCGCGCTGAAGCACTTCGATAACGTCAACCTGGACCTGATGTACGCGCTGCCGGGCCAGACCATCGACGAATGTGTGCGCGACCTGGAGGCAGCGCTGGCTTACGGCACCACGCACCTCTCGCTCTATCACCTGACGCTGGAGCCCAACACGCTGTTCGCGAAGTATCCGCCGGCCCTGCCCGACGAGGACATTGCCTACGAGATGCAGGACATCATCGAGGCCCGCACGGCGCAGGCGGACTTTCGCCATTACGAAACATCGGCCTATGCCCGACCGCATCGGGAGGCGAAGCACAACCTCAATTATTGGCGTTTCGGCGACTACCTGGGCATCGGTGCCGGTGCGCACGGCAAGCTGTCGTTTCCGAACCGGATCCTGCGGCAGATGCGCCACAAGCACCCGGCCACCTATATGGAACAGGCGATGGCCGGCAATGCCGTGCAGGAAGCCCGCGAAGTGGGTGCCGACGAACTGCCGTTCGAGTTCATGCTGAACGCGCTGCGGCTGACCGACGGCGTGCCCGCATCGAGCTTCCACGACTACACCGGCCTGCCCCTGCACACCATCGGCAAGCAACTGGCCGCCGCCGAAAAGAAAGGCCTGCTCGAAGCAGACCCCACCATGATCAAGCCCACCGAACTGGGCCGCCGGTTCCTCAATGACCTGCAGGAGATGTTCCTGAAGGATTGAGCGCGACGTAGCCATTCGACGACGCCAACCAGGCGCCGACAAAAAGCGCCACACCCTCAACAGGTGTGGCGCTTTTACTATGTGCTGCGGTCGCTGGCCGATCAGTACGGCGTCGCCATGTCGTTGGCCACGCGGGCGCGGTCACCCACGCGCAGGTTGCCGAGATTGCTTTGCGTCACCGTCGCGACGCGGCCATCGTCGAGCCGCACGTTCACGCGATAGGCCGTCGACGTATTGCTGCCGGCGCGCTTCTCGATCTGGTTACCAGCCACTGCGCCACCCACGGCACCGACGATCGTCGCGGCGGTCTGTCCGCGCCCACCGCCGACCTGGTGGCCCAGCAGGCCGCCTGCCGCACCGCCGATCACGGTGCCCAGGATGCCCGAGCTACCCTGCGTGTTCTGGATCGGCTCGATCGATTCCACGCGTCCGGTAAATACCGAACCGGCCGGCGCCTGGTAGCTGTTGGTGCCCGGCTGCTGGTACGCCTGCGGAGGCGGCGATGTGTTGTAGTTGCCGTAACCGCCGTAGCCCGGCTGCGCACAACCGGCCAGGCCGGCGGCCAGTGCCAGTGCGCCCAGGCTGCCTAGGGCCAGCCACGACCGGGGGTGTCCTGGGTGTTCTTGAATTGTTCCTGCATGAGAACTCTCCTCTAAAAAGCGCTTGAAGCCGTTGGGCTGTTTGAAAAGGTGATCCGGCGCGGCGTGCGTGCCATGGCATCCGCCCGCAAATCGTCCTCTGTAGGAACCTTAACGCGCCAACATGGTTCCGCGCTGTCCGACAAACACCGACATTTTGCCAGTCCCCGGCGCATCCCGGCTGGCGCAGTCATGGACTCGTCAACCATGTCACCCGACATGCGCTTGATACGCGGCACCCTGTCCGGTGCCGCGACCTTGTATAATGCGCGGCCGGGCATAACGCACGACGCGTCACAGCGCCCGGCACCATCCAAATGGAAGCGTGGCCGAGTGGTTTAAGGCAGCAGTCTTGAAAACTGCCGATGGGGTGACCCATCCGTGAGTTCGAATCTCACCGCTTCCGCCAGACAAGAAAAATGCCGCAACACCGCTCCGACGTGGAGCCACGTGTTGCGGCATTTTTGTTGTCCGATCAAGCTGATCGGGCTCAGTCCGACTGATATTTCGGCGAGCGCGGACCGTACAGGATGCCGTTGCGCGTGCCCGCCGACAGCAGGCGTGCGCTGGCGGTACCGGCCAAGGGATAGCTGGCGTCCGTCGCGTGATTCACTGCCTGGTTGATCGCCGCGGTGACCAGCATGCCGATCAGGCCGCCGCCGCTGTTGCCACTGTCGTTGGCCGCTACCGCCGTGCCGCTCCACAGCTCGTCGCCAGTCTTCAGGTCGACCAGCCTGGCGTTGGCCGCCACGCGGGTCACGCTGCTCAGCACCTGGTAGCGCGAGCCGTAGTCAGTCACGGTCACGTACAGCGCAGCGTCGGCGCCGAAGATCTCGCGCAGCTTGGGCACGGGCACGGTGTGGATGTCGCCGGGGACGGTCAGGCCGTTCTGGCGGAAGGTTTCATCGACCAGCGCCACCGGCAGCACGTAGTAGCCCGACTCCGCCAGCGGATACGTGGTCTGCGACAGCATCGCGTACGTCGCCTTGATATCAGGCGACTCGTTCAGCGGCGGCAGCACCACGATCGATCTTGGGCGCGAAGCCTTGAACGCCGCGTAGTCCATCTGCCCGGTCGGCACGGCGCAGCCGGCGAACAGCAAGACGGTGCCGAGGGTAGCAATACGGGTCAGCATGCGACGCATCATTTGGTACTCCCCCAGTCACGTCAGACGTCGCCGTGGCCGGCGGCGCAGCGGCGCCAACTTCCTTGCGCTCGTCGGTCTTCATGTTGCGCATCAGGAAATCCATGTACGGCGCGGATTCGGGAAACAGCGACTTCTCGGTCTGGAATTCCTTGACCATCTGGTCGCCCTTGCCCACGTTCAGGTAGAGCATGCCAAGCTGGGCGTGATAGCCCGGGGGCACCGCGCCGCCCTTTGCCTTGATCTTTTCCAGGCCGCCCTCGAGCGCGGTGATCTGCGCTTCCTTCGATTCGCCCTTGAAGTATTCGTAGACCTGCGACTGGTAGCCCTCCCATTGGTACATGGACTGCGGACCGGCACAGCCGGCCAGCAGGCCGGCCGCCGACAAGAACGCTGCATTGCGCAGCGTGACCCATGGCTTCATTGTTTTTTCTCGCTTCTGCTGTTGGGGAAGACTTACTGCTGGGACGGCTTCCAGGCGCCGCTTTCGATCGCGTTGACCATGTTGTTGACGGCCTCGCGCATGGCCAGGTCCATCACCTTGCCGTTGAGCGTGGAGTCGTAGCTAGCCGTTCCGCCAAAACCGATCACCTCGCGGTTCGACAGCTTGTATTCGCCGGCGCCCTGCGTGGCATAGACGACTTCCGAGGTATTGATGTTGACGATGTTCAGGCTCACCTTGGCGTAGGCTACCTGCTCGCGGCCACGGCCCAGGATGCCGAACAGCTGCGCGTCGCCCACTTCCTTGCGGCCGAACTCGGTGATATCGCCAGTCACGACGAAATCGGCGCCCTTCAACTTCTGGGCCTGTTTCTTGATGGTGGCTTCGCGCTTGATTTCGTCGAGGTTCTCGCGCTCGAGCACGTTGAAGCGGTTGGTCTGCTGCAGGTGGGTCACCAGGCTGGTCTTGGCCTGGCCGCTCAGACGGTCGATCCCGTCCGAGAACACGCCGCGCATGTAGTTGGAGCGATTGTCGAACTTGCCCACGGCGATGGGAGTGCGCACGCCGTGATAAGGGCGGCTCGCGCTTTCCACCTTCTGCACCGGCAGGGCGGTCGACGTCTCGGTGGCACAACCGGCCAAACCCATGGCGGCCACGATGCCGGCCAGGCAACAGCTCTTCAGGTTCCTCACTTCCATTTCTCCAGATAGCGTCACAAGTCGGCGAACTTGCCGATCCAGAAAAATGGGCCAAAGGCCTGCTTACATCAATCGTAAAAGAGCGAAATCCTGGCGTTTCGAAACCGCCGTCCCAAACGAAAACCCCGCCTGCAAGGCGGGGTCAAGGCTTCCACAACGGGAATCTGTCAGTCGATGCCGCTGGCGCGGCCGGCGATGTCATTCGGCGGTAATCTTGCCCTGTTCGATCACGGTTTTCCAGCGCTTGAGTTCCTGGTTCTCGAACTCCACGAACTGTTCTGGCGTATTGGCGACGACCTCGAAGCCCTGCTCGCTGAGCTTCTTTTGCATGCCAGTGTCCTTCAGCGCGCCGACGATGGCGCCATGCAGGCGGGTTTTCACATCCGCCGGCAGCCCCTTGGGCGCGGCCACGCCCTGCCACGAATACACGTCCACGTCCTTGACACCGCCCTCGGCCATGGTCGGCACATTCGGAAGCACCACCGAGCGCTTGTCGGACGTCACGGCCAGCGCCTTGAGCTTGCCGGTGCGGATGTGCTGCAGCACCGCGTTGATGTTCTGGAACGACACATCCACCTGACCCGCCAGCAGGTCGGAGATGGCCGGCGCACCGCCCTTGTAGGGCACGTGCAGGCCCTCGGTCCCGCTCTTCTGCCAGAACAGCGCGGCGGTCAGATGGTCGGACGAACCGGCGCCAGAGCTGGCAAACGACACCTTGCCCGGGTTCTTCTTCATGTACGCCACCAGTTCCTGCAGCGACTTGGCCGGAAAGTTCGGATTGGCGACCAGCACGTTTGGCGCCCGCACCGCAACCGTCAGCAAGTCGAAATCCTTGGCCGGGTCGTACTGCAGGTTCTTCTGCAGGAACGGATTCACCGCAAAAACGCCAATCGACGCCACCAGCATCGTGTAGCCATCAGCCGGGGCACGCTTGACGAACGTTGCGCCGATGGCACCGGTGGCACCCGGGCGGTTGTCGACCACGAACGGCTGGCCGAGCTTCTCGTTGAGCGGCTGGGCCAGCAGGCGCGCGATGGTGTCGGTGGACCCGCCGGCCGGGAACGGCACCACGACCGAGACCGCGCGCTGCGGCCACGCCGTGCCCGACGCCATGGCGGCGCCGCTGACCGTGATGCCGGCCGCCAGCGCGACGGCCACGCCAGCCAGGCGGCGCAGCCATGTGGAAGCGAAGGCCGCACGCGGGGCGGCCGGGAAGGTGTTGACCATGTTGTTGTCTCCTGCTTTGAACGAAAGCTGTGCGGCTTCTCTGGATATGCGGCGGCCCGATGCGGTGCCGCCGCGTGCATGCGTCCGATACGGGATCAGCGCACCATGCAAGGCATCTTGTTGTTGAACTTCCAGTTGGGAATCAGGAACTGCATGGCGATGGCGTCGTCGCGCGCGCCCAGGCCCTTTTCCTGATAGAGGCGGTTGGCGCGCGCCAGCGCGTCCATGTCCAGTTCCACGCCCAGGCCCGGCGTCTTCGGCACCTGCACCAGGCCGCCTTCGATCTTCAGCGGATTGCGGGTCAGGTGTTCGCCGTCCTGCCAGATCCAGTGCGTGTCGATGGCGGTCACGCGGCCCGGCGCGGCAGCGGCCACGTGCGTGAACATCGCCAGCGAGATATCGAAGTGGTTGTTCGAATGCGAGCCCCAGGTCAGGCCCCATTCCGAGCACATCTGCGCCACGCGCACCGAGCCCTGCATCGTCCAGAAGTGCGGATCGGCCAGCGGAATGTCCACCGATTGCAGCCGCACCGCGTGGCCCATCTGGCGCCAGTCGGTGGCGACCATGTTGGTGGCCGTCGGCAGGCCGGTGGCGGCTCGGAATTCGGCCATGATCTCGCGGCCCGAATAGCCATCCTCGGCACCGCAGGGATCCTCGGCGTAGGCCAGGATGCCGTGCTTGTCGCGGCACAGGCGGATGGCGTCCTTCAGCAGCCAGCCGCCATTCGGGTCCAGCGTGACGCGCGCCTTCGGAAAACGCTCGTGCAGCGCGATGATCGCCTCCATCTCCTCGTCGCCGCTCAGCACGCCTCCTTTGAGCTTGAAATCGTTGAAGCCGTAGCGGTCATAGGCAGCTTCGGCCAGCCGCACCACGCCCTGTGCATCCATCGCCACTTCATTGCGGAGACGGAACCATGCGTTGTCGGCGCCCGGCTCGGTACGGTAGTCGAGCGTGGTCTTGTTGCGGTCGCCCACGTAGAACAGGTAGCCAAGCATTTCCACGGCGTCGCGTTGCTGGCCTTCGCCGAGCAGCGCCGCCACGGGCACCTGCAGGTGCTTGCCCAGCAGGTCCAGCAGCGCGGCTTCGAGCGCCGTGACGGCATGGATCGTGATGCGCAGGTCGAACGTCTGCAGGCCGCGGCCACCGGCATCGCGGCTGGCAAATTGCTCGCGCACCTTGTTCAGGATGGCCAGGTATTGGCCGATGCCCTGCCCCACCACCAGCGGCCGCGCGTCTTCCAGGGTCTGGCGGATGCTTTCGCCGCCCGGCACCTCGCCGACGCCGGTGTTGCCCGCGCTGTCCTTGAGGATGACGATATTCCGGGTGAAGTAAGGGCCATGCGCGCCCGACAGGTTCATCAGCATGCTGTCGTGGCCCGCTACCGGCACGACGGTCAATTCGGTGACGACCGGGGTGGCGTACGAGGCGCCCGTAGCCTGGGGAATTGCGTTCATGTGGAGGGTCTCCATGTCCTGATATCTGGCCGCCGGGATCGCGCCCCGTCTCATGTGTGCGGAACTGCGCCGGGCCGGTGTATGCTCATACGCTAATATATTAGTCGACTGAAACAACTTGTCGGTGCGCTGCCACAACACCTGAAAGGCTGCAAGGTCCTGTGCGTTATCTGTCGTCGTATGACTTATGTCGCAGTATAATGAGCGCATCCCTGCGCGGTCAACATTGCCGCCGTCAGGGTCATCCCCATAATGGTTCCAACATCTGCCCGCCCATGTCCAATGCTTCGATGACTTCGCCCGCTCCCCTGCGCCGCCGTGGCCGCACGCTTGCTGAAGAAGTGGTCGGCAACCTGACCGACAGCATCCAGCAGGGCCAACTCAAGCCGGGCGACAAGCTGCCGACCGAATCCGAGATCATGGCCACGCTCGGCGTCAGCCGCACCGTGGTGCGCGAAGCGCTGTCGCGCCTGCAGGCGAGCGGCCTGGTGGAAACGCGCCACGGCATCGGTACCTTCGTGCTCAATCGCCCTGTGGAAACCCATTCGCCGTTCCGCATCGACCCGTCGGCGATGGTGACGGCCATGGACGTGCTGGCGATGCTGGAATTCCGCGTGAGCCTGGAAGCCGAGGCCGCCAGCCTGGCCGCCACGCGCCGCAGCGATGACCAGCTGCGCGCCATGCGCCGTGCGCTCGACGACATGAAGCGCAACGCCGCCGAGGGCAGCGACGCAGTGGGCTCGGATTTCGAATTCCACCTGTCGATTGCCCGCGCCACCGGCAACCGCTATTTCACCGACATCATGGGCCACCTGGGCACCATGGTGATCCCGCGCAGCCGGCTGCAGGTCAGCCAGCCCGAGCGCGAGCAGTATCTGGAGCGCGTGAGCTTCGAGCACGAAAGCATTTTCGATGCGATCGAGCGACGTGACCCTGAAGCCGCCAAGGCGGCCATGCGCATGCACCTGACCAACAGCCGCGAACGCCTGCGCAAGGCGTCTGCCGCAGCCGGATCGCCGGCCTGAGCGACGATGCGTCGCCTGCCGGCCAACGGGCGGGCGATGCGGTTGCGGGCAGCTTCTCGATGTCATATGATGTCTTACGACGGATCACACAACGACGATTCCGGGGCGAGACGCACTGCTGCAGCAATTTCATGACAGCCTTTTCTGGCTGCCTTTGCCTCGCGTGACGGTGTTCTGGCCGTCCTTTTCCAATTTCCCGCAGGACCCAAGATCATGACGATGACTGGCGAAATGCTGATCGGCGCCACCGCCGTTCGCGGCACCGAAACCACCTTTTACGGCATCAATCCGGCCACGGGCGCCAGCCTCGACCCGGCATACCAGGGCAGCACCGCGGCCGATGTGGACCGCGCCTGCGCGCTGGCGGAAGCGGCGTTCGACACCTATCGCGCCACCTCCCCGAGCAACGCGCCACGTTCCTGGAATCGATTGCCGCCGGCCTGGAAGCGCTGGGTGACGAACTGATCGAACGCGCCCACCTGGAAACGGCCCTGCCGATCGCCCGCCTGCAGGGCGAGCGCGGCCGCACCGCCGGCCAGCTGCGCCTGTTTGCCCGCGTGCTGCGCGACGGCCGCTGGCAGGATGCCACGCTCGACAGCGCGCTGCCCGAGCGTACGCCGCCGCGCCCCGACCTGCGCATGCAACGCATCGCCGTGGGCCCCGTGGCCGTGTTCGGCGCCAGCAACTTCCCGCTGGCCTTCTCGGTGGCCGGTGGCGACACGGCTTCGGCACTGGCGGCCGGCTGCCCGGTCGTGGCCAAGGCGCACCCGGCCCACCCGGGCACGTCGGAACTGGTGGGCCGGGTGATCCAGAAGGCCGTGGCCGACGCCGGCCTGCCCGAAGGCGTGTTCTCGATGGTGCAAGGCGTGGGCAACGCCATCGGCACGTCGCTGGTGGCGCATCCGGCCATCCAGGCCGTGGGCTTCACGGGCTCGCGCGCCGGTGGCCTGGCGCTGATGAACGTGGCCAACAGCCGCCCGGTGCCGATCCCCGTCTATGCGGAAATGAGCAGCATCAACCCGGTCTACCTGCTGCCAGAGGCCCTGGCCGCACGCGGCGAGCAGATCGCCCGTGACCTGGTCGATTCGCTGGTGATGGGCGTGGGCCAGTTCTGCACGAACCCGGGCCTGCTGCTGGCCATCGAAGGTCCGGCGCTGGAAAAATTCCGCGCCACTGCGCACACCGCCCTGACCGGCAAGCCAGCCGCCACGATGCTGACGCCGGGCATCCACACCGCGTTCGAGCGCGGCGTGGCGCAGCTGTCGGAAATCTCGGGCCTGACCCGCGCCGCCTGCGGCATCGACGCCACGGGACCGAACCAGGCCCGCCCGGTGTTCTTCGAGACGTCGGCCGACCAGTTTGTGGCCGACCACCGCATGCACGCCGAAGTGTTCGGTCCGTCCACCGTGCTGGTGGTCTGCAAGGACGCCGACGCCCTGGTGGCTGTCACGCGCGTCCTCGAAGGCCAGTTGACCGCCACGGTGCAGGCCGATGCCGGCGACCAGGCCGTCGCCGCCAAGCTGCTGCCCGCGCTGGAGCGCAAGGTCGGCCGTATCCTGTTCAACGGCTTCCCGACCGGCGTGGAAGTCTGCTTCGCGATGGTCCACGGCGGCCCGTTCCCGGCCACGTCGGACACGCGTACGACGTCGGTGGGCACCACGGCGCTGGACCGCTTCCTGCGCCCGGTCTGCTACCAGAACTTCCCGGCCGCGCTGCTGCCGGAAGCGCTGCAGGACGGTAACCCCTGAAGCTGTGGCGCCTGAAGGACGGCGAACTGGGCCACGCGTGAATGGTTTTGCTGGATGAATGAAGAACGGCCGCTCTGTGACGAGCGGCCGTTTTTTTTGGTGTCGCGCTGGTTGCGCTTGCCCTCGCCCCGGCCCGTCTCCCGCGATGCGGGAGAGGGGAGCAAACCAAGGGCTCGGGAAAACCTCTGGTGTTCTCCCTCTCCCGCATGCGGGAGAGGGGCGGGGGTGAGGGCCAGCCGTTCAAGCCGCGACACGCTCCTTCTGCGGCGCCGACACCGGTGCCGGCCCGATCGTCGCTACCGGCGAACTGGCAGGCGGCTGGATCACCGGAGCGTTGCCGCGCGAACGGCCCGAGCTCAGGTAGTCGGCGATCGATTCCTGCGTGACCTCGCCCAGGTAGACTCCCTCCCCGTCGATCACCGGCAGCCAGCTCGTGTTGTGCTGGTACATGCGCGACAGCACGATGCGCAGGTGCTCGTCGAACGCGGCGGTGGTCGTGAACTGGCGCATCACTTCGGCACAGCTGCCGCCCTTGGCCAGCGCGTTGCGCACGTCGCGGCGCGTCACGTAGCCCAGCGCGCGCTGGGCGTCATCCACCACGGGCAGGTGGCGCACGTCGGCATCGTCCATCACGCCGAAGGCCTCGGCCAGCGACATGTCGGGGCGGCAGCTCGGCGGCAGCGTGGCCGCGTCGCCGGCACGCACCAGCAGCAGGCGCTTGAGCGTATTGTCGTGGCCCACGAAGGCCTGCACGAAATCGTCGGCCGGATGGGCCAGCAGCGCGTCCGGATGATCGAACTGCACCAGCCGGCCGGCGCGGAACACGGCCACCTTGTCGCCCAGCTTGATCGCCTCGTCGATGTCGTGCGACACCATGATCACGGTCTTGCCCAGCTGGCGCTGCATCTGGAAGAACTCGTTCTGGATGCTCTCGCGGTTGATCGGGTCCACCGCGCCGAACGGCTCGTCCATCAGCAGCACGGGGGCATCGGCCGCCAGCGCACGGATCACGCCGATCCGTTGCTGCTGGCCGCCCGACAGCTCGCGCGGGTAGCGCTTGAGCATCTTGTCCGGGTCCAGCTGCACCATGCGGATCAGCTCGCGGGCCCGCTCGCGGCACTGCTTCTTGTCCCAGCCCAGCAGGCGCGGCACGACCATGATGTTTTCCTCGATGGTCATGTTCGGGAACAGGCCGATCTGCTGGATCACGTAGCCGATCTTGCGGCGCAGCGTGACGCCGTCGATGCCGGTGGTGTCCTCGCCATCGATGCGCACGGTGCCCGACGTCGGCTGGATCAGCCGGTTGATCATCTTGAGCGTCGTCGTCTTGCCGCAGCCCGACGGGCCCAGGAACACGCAGATCTCGCCGCGCGGCACGGTCATGCTGACCTCGTTCACGGCACGCACTTCGGTACCGTCCTTCTGGGGGAAAGCCTTGGTGAGTTTGTCGAGTTCAATCATTGTCGGATTCCTTTCGGTGTCAGGGCACGCTGCAGGGACTGCAGCGCAACGTCGGCCACGATGGCGAGCAGGCTCACGAGCACGGCACCCACGGCAAGCTTGCTCATGTTGCTCTGGCTGATCGCCTGCAGGATCAGCACGCCCAGGCCGCCGGCGCCGATGATGGCGGCAATGGTGGCCACGCCGATGTTCATGACCACCGCCGTGCGCACACCGCCCAGGATCACGGGCACGGCCAGCGGCAGGTCCACCAGGCGCATGCGCTGCCACGTGGTCATGCCAATGCCGCGGCCCGCTTCCTGGATGCCGGGGTCCACGTTGGCCAGCGCGGTGTACGTATTGCGCATGATCGGCAGCAGCGAGTACAGGAACACCGCCGTCACGGCCGGCACGTAGCCCAGCGCGTGGCCGAAGCGCGCGAAGATCGGGATCATCAGCCCGAACAGCGCGATCGACGGCAGGGTCAGCACCACCGTGGCCAGCGCCAGCAGCGGCGTGGCCAGGAAACGATGGCGCGTGATCAGGATGCCCAGCGGCACCCCGATGACGATGGCCATGCCCACGGCGGACCCGACCAGCGCGAGATGCTCGCCGGTGAGCCGCAGCAGCGTCGGCCAGCTATGGTGAAGGTAAGTCAGCAGATCCATGCCAGGCTCCTCAGATCAGGCCGTGGCCGCGCAGGAAATCGCCGGCCACCTTGTCCACGGGCTGCTGGTCGATGTCGACCTTGTAGTTCATGTCGGTCATCGCCGCGTTGTCCAGCTTGGCCGCCAGCGCGTTCAGCAGGCCGGCCAGTTCGGGATGCGCGTCGAGCACGGCCTTGCGGACCACCGGCGCCGCGTTGTACGGCGGGAAGAAGTGCAGGTCGTCCTCCAGCAGCACGAGGTCGAAGCCCTTCACCCGGCCATCGGTCGTGTAGACCAGGCCCAGGTCCACCTGGTTGTTCTTGAGCGCCGTGTAGACCAGGCCCGGATCGAGCTGGATCACGTCCTTGCGCGTGAACGGCAGCTTGTAGGCGGCCTTCAGCGGCTCCAGCCCATCGGGCCGCGCGGCGAATTCCATGTCCACGGCCAGCGGATGCTTCTTGTCCTCGCCCTCGGCGCGCATCTTCGTGGCATAGGCCGACAGCGTGCGGATATCGCCGGCGCGCTCCTTCGGCATGGCGAACGCGTAGGTGTTGTTGACCTGCGAGGCGTCCAGCCAGACCAGCCCCTTGGCCGCGTCGAGTTGCTTCACGCGCCGGTAGCTCTCGGGGCCGTCGAGCTTTTCCTCGACCTTGTTGAACACGATCAGCGCGGTGCCGGTGTAGTCCCACACCACGTCGAGCTGGCCCGATTCCATGGCCTGGCGCATCAGCGTGCTGCCCAGGCCCGACGTCAGCGTCGTGTCGATGCCCTTGGCCTTCAGGTACTGCGTCGTCATCGACGACAGGATCAGTTGCTCGGTGAAGTTCTTGCCGCCCACGCGCACCGGGCCCGCGCCTTCCTGCGCGCGTGCCGGGGCCGTGCACAGCAGCAGCGCGGCCAGCGCGATGCCGATGGCGGCGGCCAGCCAGAACACGCGGCCCTCCACCAGACGATTCACGGATTTGGATTTCATACGATTCCTCACTGCGCTCACTGCGCCAGCCCGCGCCGGCGCAGGTAGATGTGCCCGGCGGCGGCGAACAGCGCGTCCAGCGCCAGCGCCAGCAGCGCGGTAGCGGCGGCGCCCAGCAGCAGCAACGGCTGGTTGTTCAGGTAGATGCCCGGGAAGATCAGTTCGCCCAGGCTGTTCGCGCCGATCAGGAACGACAACGGCACGGTGCCCACGTTGATCACCAGGCTGATGCGCACGCCGGCCAGGATCACGGGCAGCGCGTTGGGCAGTTCCACGCGCACCAGGCGCTGGCACGGCGTCATGCCGATGCCCCGCGCGGCTTCCTTCAACGCCGGCGATACGGTGCGCAGCCCTTCGTAGGTATTGCGCACGATCGGCAGCAGCGACGCCAGCCACAAGGCCAGGATCGCCGGCCGCTCGCCGATGCCCAGCACGGCCAGCGCCAGTGCCAGCACCGCCAGCGACGGCACGGTATTGCCGATGTTGAACACCTGCATGAGACGGTCGGCCCAGCGATGCATGCATGGGCGGCTCAGCGCGATGCCGGCCGGCACGCCGGTCAGCAGGGCCAGCGCCATCGAGATCGCCACCAGGCGCAGATGGTCGGCCACGTCGTAGAACAGGCGGTCCTGGTACTGGCGGATGACGTCAACGCCGATCCACGCGACCAGTCCGGCCAGCGCAACGGCAACGACGCCCCCCCAGGCCAACGCCCGGATGGTTCGTTTTGACATATTTCCCCTCTCCAACTCCGGCCCGGACAAATCACGCGCAAATGCACGATCCACCACATCCCGGATGCGGAAAACAAAAGGGCCGGCGGAATGTCGATGGGGGTGCCCGCCGGGGCCCTGGTTCAGATTGCCTTGCCGCCATGACCGGCACGATTGCCAGCGGACGGACTTTTGGGTGCGGCACCGGCCAGGAAGCCAGCGAAACACCCGATTGATGGGGTCCAGGCATGAAGCCCAGACCCGCAGGAGCGGCGCAACCCTTAGGGGTTGGCCAGTGGCGGCGACTGATGTCGTGTCAAAAACGCGCTTTCGGTATGGCGCCGCCGGTCAATCGGCCGTTGTCAGACAACGGATCGCGAGGATTCGGGATGCAGGCCGAACCCGTCGTCGAACCATCGCAAATATTGGCAACGGATCACAAAGAGAGCGCTATTCTACACAACTTCTGCGATCCTGTCAGCTTCACCGTTTCTGCCTCCGGAATGACGGGGTTTTGCCGGAATGTTCCGAGATGCAGTTCGTTGCATTGATGAATCATATGCACCAGACATCGTTCCATCGACGAAACAATCTGTTGCCCGCCGACCCTCTACCGCGTTACCGCCAAACCCTTACATTGACGGGGTAGACACGACGGCCCGACGACATCGTTCCACGCCGTCCCAACAGGAGATTTCACATGACCACCCGCATCGCCACCGTTCCGGCCACCGCCACGGAAGCCGTGCAGCGCTCGCGCACCGTGGATCGCGTGGTTCGCGGTATCGCCACGTCCGACGGCGCCGGCGTCAAGCTGACCCGCGTGCTGACCCAGAACCTGCAGCGCCGGCTCGACCCGTTCCTGATGCTCGACGCGTTCGGCACCGACAACAAGGACGACTACATCGGCGGCTTCCCCGATCACCCGCATCGCGGCTTCGAAACCATTACCTACATGCTGGCCGGTCGCATGCGCCATCGCGACAGCGCCGGCCACGAAGGCCTGCTGGAAAACGGCGGCGCACAGTGGATGGTGGCGGGCTCCGGCGTGGTGCATTCGGAATTGCCCGAGCAGGAAGACGGCCGCATGGAAGGCTTCCAGCTCTGGCTGAACCTGCCGGCGGCGGACAAGATGACCACGCCCTGGTATCGCGACATGCCGGCCGCGGCGATTCCCACCGTCGAGTTGCCGTCGGGCGGCACCGTGCGCGTGCTGGCCGGTGCCTCGCATGGCGTGGCCGGCGCCGTGACGCGCCCGGTCACCGAGCCGCTGTACCTTGACGTGCATCTGCCGGCGGGCCAGTCGTTTGCACAGGCGCTACCGGCGGGCCATAACGCGTTCGTCTACGTGTATCGCGGCGCCGTGACGATTGGCGACGCCGTGGTGGAAGCCCAGCGCATGGGCGTGCTGGACAACTCGGGCGGGTCTGACGGCGTGGTCGTCACCGCCAGCGAGGACACCCGCTTCCTGCTGATCGCCGGCCAGCCGCTGAACGAGCCGATCGCGCAATACGGCCCGTTCGTGATGAACACGCAGGACCAGATCTACCAGACCCTGGCCGATTTCCGCGATGGCCGGTTTGCGACGATTCCTGCCAGCGCCGCCTGACACACGCCCTGATCCGGGTCAACCCTGACCGCCGCCCTGCCCTGACCGGCAGCGCGGCGGTTTTTCTTTGCGGGTGTGGCCGGCACGCGACTTGCAACCTCCCGGTATCCGTTGTGGGGCACGGCTAGGGGCCCAAAGTGGCCCGCCCGACCCCCACGCACTTATATAATCCACCCAAAATTCCGGGCATCACGCAATCATGATGATGACGACCTGCCGCGCGGCGATGCTGCGCCACGCACAGCCGTCGTCACGTGCCTGAACAGAACGTTGCTGCCACAACAATTCGAGCCGCCTCAGTGACATCACAACTACCCCCAGGCTGGCGCTTGCGCATATCACCAAGCGCTATCCCGGCGTGACCGCCAACGACGACGTCAGCCTGACCGTCGCCCCGGGCGAGATCCACGCCGTCCTTGGCGAAAACGGCGCCGGCAAGTCCACCCTGATGAAGATCATTTTCGGCGCGGTACGTCCCGATGCCGGCGAGATGCACTTCAACGGGGCGCCGGTCTCCATCGCCAGCCCCCACGACGCCCGCAACCTGGGCATCGCCATGGTTTTCCAGCATTTCTCGCTATTCGACACCCTGACCGTGGCCGAGAACATCGCGCTGGGCCTGTCGCCCGCCGATGCCGGCAACATGAAGCAGCTGTCGGAACGCATCCGCGCCACGGCCGAACGCTACGGCCTGCCGCTGGAACCGCAGCGCCACGTGCACACGCTGTCGGTCGGCGAGCGCCAGCGCGTGGAGATCGTGCGCGCGCTGCTGGCCAATCCGCAGTTGCTGATCCTGGACGAACCGACCTCGGTGCTGACGCCCCAGGCCGTGGAAACGCTGTTCGTCACGCTGCGCCAGCTGGCCGCCGAAGGCACCAGCATTCTCTATATCAGCCACAAACTGGACGAAATCCGAGCCCTCTGCCACCACGCCACCGTGATGCGCATGGGCCGGGTCACCGGCAATTGCGACCCGCGCCAGCAGAGCGCGGCCGAGCTGTCGCGCCTGATGATCGGCGGCGAACCGCCCCGCGAAGCGCGCGTGGCCACCGAACGCGGCGCGGTAAAGCTGGCCGTGCGCGACCTGTCGATGCCCCGTGCGCACCAGTTCGCCACGGAACTGCAACACATTGCACTAGACGTGCATGCCGGGGAAATCGTCGGCATCGCGGGCGTGTCGGGCAATGGCCAGCAGGAACTGCTGGCCGCGCTGTCCGGCGAGGATGGGCGCGCGACCGGCGCGGGCATTGAACTCGACGGCAAGCCGGTGGACCGGCTCGATGCACGCGGTCGCCGCCGCGCGGGCCTGGCCTTCGTGCCCGAGGAGCGACTTGGCCGGGGCGCGGTGCCGGGCATGAGCCTGGCGTCGAACGTCTGGCTGTCGCACCAGACGCCGCCCTATGTAACGAATGGGATGGTGTCGCCGAAGGCCGCCGAAGGGCTGGCGGCCAGCATCATCAGCCGCTTCCGCGTCAAGGCCAGCGGCCCCGGCGCGTTGGCGCGCAGCCTGTCGGGCGGCAACCTGCAGAAATTCATCGTCGGCCGCGAGATCGAGGCCGGCCCGAAGGTGCTGATCGTGGCGCAACCCACGTGGGGCGTCGATGTCGGCGCCGCCGCGCAGATCCACAACGAGATCCTGTCGCTCAAGGCCGCCGGCTGCGCGGTGCTGGTGGTATCGGAAGAACTCGACGAACTGTTTGCCATCTGCGACCGCCTGCACGTGCTGGCCAAGGGCCATCTGTCGCCGTCGATCCCGGTGGAAACCGCCACGCGCGAGCAGGTGGGCCTGTGGATGAGCGGCCTCTGGGAAGGCGGGCCGGCCAGCCGGCACGACAACGCCGCCGCGGAGGTGTCGAGCCATGGCTAAAGTGCTGTCTCCGATTGTGCTGGCCCCGCGCGGCGTGCCGTCGCGCCCGATGGCCTACGCTTCGCCCGTGTTCGCGCTGGTGCTGACGCTGCTGTTCGGCGCGCTGCTGTTCGTGGCGCTGGGCAAGGACCCCGTGGCGGGCCTCAAGGTGTTCCTGGTCGACCCGCTCAAGGACAAGCGTGCGATTGGCGAGGTGCTGCTCAAGACCGTGCCGCTGGTGCTGTGCGCGCTGGGCCTGTCGGTCTGCTATCGCGCCAACGTCTGGAATATCGGTGCCGACGGCCAGCTGATTGCCGGCGGCATCCTGGCCGGCGCCACGGTGCTCTGGTTCGATACCCCGGGCAACACCTGGAGCGGCCCGGCCGTGCTGGTGATGGCATCGATCGCCGGCTGCATCGGCGGGATGCTGTGGGCATCGATCACCGCCCTGCTCAAGGATCGCTTCAATGCCAACGAGATCCTGGTGTCGCTGATGCTGACCTACATCGCCCAGCAGTTGCTGCTATGGGTGGTCAACGGCCCGCTGAAGGACCCCAACGGCATGAACTTCCCGCAGTCGAAGGTGTTCTCGTCGATCTTCCTGCTGCCGAACCTGCTGCCCGGCTCGCGCCTGCATGTCGGCTTTGCCGTGATGCTGGTGCTGGTACT
Organism: Cupriavidus sp. EM10; assembly: GCF_018729255.1. Lineage (NCBI taxonomy): Bacteria > Pseudomonadati > Pseudomonadota > Betaproteobacteria > Burkholderiales > Burkholderiaceae > Cupriavidus > Cupriavidus sp. EM10. The sequence continues at coordinate 840,952 of NZ_CP076060.1, read as the reverse complement.
GATCATGACCGTCTTCGTGTTCCGCAGCTTCGCCGGCTACCGGCTGCAGGTGGGCGGCACCGCGCCGCTGGCCGCGCGCTACGCCGGCTTCTCGTCGCGCAGCGCGCTGTGGACGGCGCTGATGATCTCGGGCGCCTTCGCGGGCCTGGCCGGCGCGTTCGAGGTGACCGGCCCGATCGGCCAGTTGCTGCCGTCGATCTCGCCCGGCTATGGCTTTACCGCGATCATCGTCGCCTTCGTGGGGCGGCTGCATCCGGTGGGTGCCGTGTTTGGCGGCATCGTGATGTCGCTGTTCTATATCGGCGGCGAGATGGCGCAGTCGCGCCTGGGCCTGCCGTCGGCGCTGGGCTGGGTGTTCCAGGGCATGCTGCTGTTCTTCCTGCTGGCCTGCGACACCCTGATCGACAACCACCTGCGCTGGCGCGCACGGGCCGCCTGACCCGGAGCCGATAACAATATGGAACAACTTGCTCCCCTGATCGCCACCGCGATCAACGCCGGCACCCCGCTGCTGCTGGCCGCGCTGGGCCTGCTCGTCAACGAGCGCGCCGGCGTGCTCAACCTGGGCGCCGAAGGCATGATGCTGGTGGCCGCCGCGTTTGGCTTCATGGTCGGCTACCAGACCCAATCGCCGCTGCTGGGCTTTGTCGCCGGCGCCGGCGCCGGCATGCTGATGGCCACGCTGTTCTCGTGGCTGGCGCTGGTGCTGGCCACCAACCAGGTGGCCACGGGCCTGGCGCTGTCGATCTTCGGCACGGGGCTATCGGCGTTCATCGCGCAGCGCTTCGTCGGCTATGCGATGCCGGCCAAGGCCAGCGCCGTGCCGGGGCTGGCCGACCTGCCGTTCGTCGGCCCGGCGTTCTTCCAGCATCACTGGATGGTCTATTTCAGCCTGCTGCTGTGCTTTGCCATCATGTGGTTCCTGTTCCGCACGCGCGCCGGGCTGACGCTGCGCGCCATCGGAGAATCGCCAGAATCGGCGCACGCGCTGGGCTATCCGGTACGCTGGATCCGCTTCTGCGCGCTGCTGTTCGGTGGCGCCTGCTGCGGGCTGGCGGGGCTTACCTGTCGCTGGTGTACACGCCGATGTGGGTCGAGAACCTGGTGGCTGGCCGTGGCTGGATTGCGCTGGCGCTGACCACCTTCGCCACCTGGCGGCCGGGCCGCGTGCTGGTGGGCGCATGGCTGTTCGGCGGCGTGACGATCCTGCAGTTCTACCTGCAGGGCATCGGCGTGTCGGTGCCGTCGCAGTTCCTGTCGATGCTGCCGTACGCCGCCACGATCGTCGTGCTGGCCCTGATTTCGCGCAACCCGGCCTGGATCCGGCTGAACATGCCCGCGTCGCTGGGCAAGCCGTTCCGGCCCGGCAATGCCTGAAGACCCTGAACATCCCTGTACCGCATCACCGAAGTCTTAAAAAAAGCAGTATCCGAAGTACAACCCCATCACAGAAGACGTCTGACTAGGAGAGATCGAATGATCGTGACACGCAGGACCACGCTGGCGGCCCTGGCCGCTACCGCCGTGCTGGCGCTGGCCGGCTGCGGCAAGAAGGAAGCCGAGAAACCGGCAGATACCGCGCCGGCATCCGCCCCGGCCGCCGCTGCCAGCGAACCGCTGAAGGTGGCTTTCGTCTACATCGGGCCGGTGGGCGACGCCGGCTGGACGTACGCGCACGACACGGGCCGCAAGGCCGTGGAAGCCAAGTTCGGCGACAAGGTCAAGACCACGTACGTGGAAAACGTGCCCGAGTCCGCCGCCGATGCCGAGCGCGTGTTCCGCGACCTGGCCAGCCAGGGCAACAAGCTCATCTTCGGCACCACGTTCGGCTACATGGAGTCGATGCTGAAGGTGGCCAAGGAATTCCCGGACGTGAAGTTCGAGCACGCCACGGGCTTCAAGACCGCCGACAACCTGGCCCAGTACGACGTGCGGACCTATGAAGGCGCGTACCTGGCCGGCGTGGTGGCCGGCAAGATGAGCAAGACCGGCAAGATGGGCGTGGTGGCATCGGTGCCGATTCCCGAGGTGATCCGCAATATCGATTCGTTCACGCTGGGCGCGCGCTCGGTGAACCCGAAGGCCACGGTCAAGGTGGTCTGGGTCAACAAGTGGTTCGATCCGGGCAAGGAACGCGAAGCCGCCACCACGCTGATCGGCCAGGGCGTCGACATGCTGATGCAGAACACCGACTCCGCCGCCGTGGTGCAGACCGCGCAGGAAAAAGGCGTCTACGCGTTCGGCTGGGACAGCGACATGAGCAAGTTCGGCGAGAAGGCTCACCTGGCGGCATCGGTGATCTCGTGGGGCGTCTACTACAACAAGGTGGTGGAAGACGTGCTCAGCAACCAGTGGAAGAACAGCACCATCTGGTGGGGCCTGAAGGAAGGCATGATCGACCTGAAGGGCTTCAACGCCGTGGTGCCGGATGACGTCAAGGCGCTGGTGGAAGAGCGCAAGAAGGGCATCGTCGACGGCAGCGCGCCGATCTGGAAGGGTCCGATCAAGGACAACGCCGGCAAGGAACAGGTAGCCGGCGGCGCCGTGGCCGACGACGCCTTCCTGCACAACGTCAAGTTCTACGTCGAAGGCGTGGAAGGCAACGTGCCGGGCTGATCCTCCAAAACCCACCAGCCTGCTCCCTCTCCCGTCCGGCGGGAGAGGGGCTGGGGTGAGGGCAACGAGGCTCTGCTTGCCGAATCGTCGCAAATTGAGCCGCCCATCCCTCTCCCCGCCCCTCTCCCACAAGTGGGAGAGGGAGAAAACACTGAGGATGGAGAAAACCTCAGGAACTTGAATCCCCCGGATCGGCCCAAGCTACTCGTTCATGCCCTGCTGAACGTGTGACCAAGGAGGCCCATCATGTGGAAGCGACTGTCAGCCCTGTGGACGCTTGTGCGGCGCGACGGCCGGCTGTTCTGGTTTGCCCTGCGCCACCCCGACGCGCCGCCATGGCTCAAGCCGGCCGCGTTCGGCCTGCTGTTCTACGCGATATCGCCAATCGACCTGATCCCCGACGTCATTGCCGGGCTTGGCATCGTCGATGACGTGATCATCATCCCGCTGGCCGTTCACCTGATCCTCAAGCGCCTGCCGCCGCACATCCTGCGACAGGCGGAACTGCGCGCCACGGCCACGACGGTCAGGCCGCGCTGACGCTGGTTTCCATCGCAGACGTCCCAAAGAAAAACCGCTGCACCAGGCAGCGGTTTTTCTTGGCGTGGGCTCAGGGCTTCGGGATGAAGCAGTGCCGCGCCAGTTCGACGACCAGCAACTCGGCCGTGGCCAGGTTGGTGGCGCATGGCACGTTGTGGACGTCACACGCGCGGACCAGCGCGTTGATGTCCGGTTCGTGCGGCTGCGGCGTCATCGGATCGCGCAGGAAGATCACCGCCGTGACCCGGCCCTCGGCCAATTGGGCGCCGATCTGCAGGTCGCCGCCCCACGGGCCGGACAGCATGCGCGTCACCTCCAGCCCGACTTCGGCCACGATGCGGCCACCCGTAGTGCCGGTGGCCAGCAGGTCGCACCGGGCCAGGAAGTCGCGATGGCGGCCGGCGAAGGCCACGATATCGTCCTTCTTGTGATCGTGGGCGATCAGCGCGATGCGCGGACGGGGTTCCGGCAGGATTTCCGGCGTGGCCATCAGAACGTCCCCGGGTACGCGCCGCCGTCCAGCAGTACGTTCTGGCCGGTCATGAACGCGGCCTGCTTGCTGCACAGGAATGCGCAGGTGGCGCCGAACTCGGCCGGCTCGCCAAAGCGGCGGCTCGGGTTGGCGGCCGCGCGGCGCTTGGCCATTTCCTCGATGCTGATGCCAGCCTTCTGGGCGCCACCTTCCATCGTCTTCTTGAGACGGTCGGTGTCGAACGGCCCCGGCAGCAGGTTGTTCACGGTCACGCCGTGCTGCGCCACTTCGCGCGCCAGGCCGGCCACGAAGCCGGTCAGGCCCGAGCGGGCACCGTTCGACAGGCCCAGCACGTCGATCGGCGCCTTCACGGCACCGCTGGTGATGTTGACGATACGGCCCCAGCGGCGCGCGATCATGCCGTCGATGGTCGCCTTGATCAGCTCGATCGGCGTCAGCATGTTGGCGTCCAGCGCGGCAAGCCACTCGTCGCGGCCCCAGTCGCGGAAGTTGCCCGGCGGCGGGCCGCCTGCGTTGTTCACCAGGATGTCCAGGTCGCCCAGCTTGGCCACGGCATCGAGCGCCAGCTTGCGGCCCTCGGGCGTGGTGATGTCGGTCGCCACGGCAATCACGCGGCGGCCATAACGCGCGCGCAGGTCGGCGGCGGCTTTCTCCAGCGCCTCTGCGCCACGCGCCACGATCACCACATCGACGCCTTCCGCCGCCAGCGCATCGGCGCACGCCAGTCCAAGCCCCTTGCTGGCGCCGCACACCAGCGCATGCTTACCGCGCAGTCCAAAATCCATGGCTTCTCTCTCCTTCCTTGGTGGGTTCTCTTCGAATCAGGTATTTCAGGCCTTCCGGCTCGACAACAGGTACATGCCGCCCAGCACCAGCGCGCTGCCCGCCAGTTGGACGCCTGTGACCGGCTCGCCCAGCAGCCAGAACGCCAGCGCCAGCGTGGACACCGGGCCGATCATGCCGGCCTGCGACGCCAGCGGCGCACCAATGCGCGCCACCGCGATCATCGTCAGCGACACCGGCAGCACGGTGCACAGCACGGCATTGATGACCGACAGCCACAGCACCGGCGCCGGCTGCGCCAGTTCGGCCAGCGGCCGGCCCAGCGCCACGTACTGGATCACGCAGCACAGTGTGGACACGCACATCGCGTAAGCCACCAGCCGCAGCGACCCTACGCGCTTGACCAGCTCGCCACTCAGAATCAGGTAAACACCATACGACAACGCGCTGGCCAGCACCAGCGCGCCGCCCAGCCAGACCTTGCCGCCGCTGACATCGAGGTCATGCGCGAACACCAGCACGATGCCGGCATAGGCCAGCGCCAGCGAAATCCACTGCCGCGCGTGGATATGCCGCCGGAACACCACCGCCGTCACCAGCAGCACGAACGACGGCGTCAGGAACAGGATCAGGCGCTCCAGCCCGGCGGTGATGTACTGCAGGCCCAGGAAATCGAGGAAGCTCGACAGGTAATAGCCGATGAACCCCAGGAACACCACCCGGCCGCGATCGGCCCATGACAACGGCGGCAGCTTGCGCGCCTGCCACCAGCCGATGGCCATGAACAGCGGCACCGCGAACAGCATGCGCAGCGTGATGACCATCACGGCGTCGACGTTGTAGCGGTACATGAGCTTGGCCACGATGGCCTTGGCCGAGAACAGCACGGCGCCAATGGCCGCGGTGGCAAGTCCGACGCGCTGTGCGGCGGGCACATCGGCGGACGAAGAGAGGGACTTCTGGGATGCAGGCACGGGGGACGCGGGAAATCGGGACGTCGGGCCGACCCGGCAGCGCGGTCGGACAAACGACGGACAGCGCTGGCGGCACGGCGGAACCCGGCGATTGTATGTCAAAAGGCGCCGGTGCTCCGGACCCCGCCCTCGGCGCGCCAGGGCATCGGGCGACATTGCCTCCTTTCCCATACAATGGCTCGCGCCGGCTTGCGCACCACCATGGTGCGTAACCGATCCACATAATTACATTCCGGAGACTTCCGAGCCATGTCGCTCCATCGCCTTGCCCTTGGTCGCATTCCCGCGCGCCGCGCCTTCCTGTCCACCGCCGTCCGCACCGCGCTGTCCGCCTCGGCCATGTCGCTGCTGGCCGGCGCCGGCAGCGCCCTGGCCGCCGATGCCTTCCCGAGCAAACCCATCCGCTTCATCGTGCCCTACGCGGCCGGCGGCACCACCGACCTGGTGGCGCGCACCGTGGGCCAGCGCGTGGCCGAGAAGCTGGGGCAGCCGGTGGTGATCGAGAACAGGCCCGGGGCAGGCGGCAACATCGGCATGGAAGCCGTGGCCAAGGCACCGGCCGATGGCTACACGATCGGCTTCGGCGCCATTTCGACCAATGCGCTCAACCCGCATATCTACAAGCACGTGCCGTTCGATCCGCGCCGCGATTTTACGGCCGTCAGCCTGCTGGGCACGTCGACCATCGTGCTCGAAGTGAACAACGACCTGCCCGTGAAGACGGTGCCTGAACTGATTGCCTATGCCAAGGCGCATCCGGGGCTGACCTATGCCACGGCCGGCACCGGCACGTCGATGCACCTGGCCGGCGCGATGTTCTCCCAGATGACCCAGACCGGCCTGGTCCATGTGCCCTACAAGGGCAGCAGCCCGGCCATCAACGACATGCTGGGCGGCCATATCCAAGCGATGTTCGACAACCTGCCCGCGTCGCTGCCCCATATCCAGGCCGGCAAACTGCGGGCACTGGCCGTGGCTGGCAAGACGCGTTCGCCGTCGCTGCCCAACGTGCCGACGCTGGCCGAAGCCGGCCTGCCCGGCTACGCCGTGGAGCCGTGGTTCGGCGTGTACGGCCCGGCCAACCTGCCCGCGCCGGTGACCCAGGCGCTGAACGCGGCCTTTGTCGAGGCACTGGCCCGCCCCGACGTGCGCGACAAGCTGGCCCAGGCCGGTTTCAATCCCAAGGGATCGAGCGCCGCCGAACTGCAGACCCTGACGCAAAGCGAGTACGACCGGTTCGGAAAGGTCGCAAAGTCGGCGGCGATCACGGTGGACTGACGGCCGCCCGGCGCGCTCGGCCCGTCGCGCATCCTTTACAATCGCGCTGCATCGGGCCCTCTCGCCTCCGGGAGGGCCCCTACCGTATTTGCCGAGCCCGCCATGAAACAGGATCCCCGCTTCCCCAATCTCTTCATCCTCGATCACCCGCTGATCCAGCACAAGCTGTCGCACATGCGCGACAAGGAAACGTCGACGCGCACGTTCCGCGAGCTGCTGCGCGAGATCACGCTGCTGATGGGCTATGAAATCACCCGCAACCTGCCGCTGACCACGCGCCGCATCGACACCCCGCTGGTGGAGCTGGACGCCCCGGTCATCGCCGGCAAGAAGCTGACGATCGTGCCGGTGCTGCGCGCCGGCGTGGGCATGAGCGATGGCCTGGTGGAGCTGATTCCGTCGGCCCGTATCGGCCATATCGGCGTGTACCGCGACGAACAGCACCGCCCGGTGGAATACCTGGTGCGCCTGCCGGACCTGGAAGACCGGTCGTTCATCCTGTGCGATCCGATGGTGGCCACCGGCTACTCGGCCGCACACGCGGTGGACGTGCTCAAGCGTCGCGGCGTGCCCGACGAGGCCATCACCTTTGTGGCGCTGGTGGCCGCGCCGGAGGGCGTCGAAGTGTTCCAGAAGGCGCATCCGGGCGTGAAGCTGTTCGTGGCGTCGCTGGACAGCCATCTGGACGAGCATGCCTACATCGTGCCGGGCCTGGGCGACGCGGGCGACCGCCTGTTCGGCACCAAGAACTGACCGCTTTGACCTTGGGGCGTTTGATGCGCCTCAATGTTCATGGGGGCCGAGTGTTCCAGACTGATATGTCGTCCACGGCATATTCCAGAAAAGGAGCCACCCCATGGAAGCACTGAAGATCCTGACCTCGACGGCCACCGGACTGGCCAGCCTGGCCGTCATCGCATTCATCATCGGCATGGGCGTGTTCTACGCCTGTCTGTTCGCCCGCAAGGTGCGCGAGGATGCGGAAGCCGCCAAACATGGCTCGGAATGATCAGGCAGCCTGATATCCGGTAGCCCCAATGAAGGACGCCCGCGCAGCGATGCTCGCGGGCGTTTTTCATGCTGCCGTCCGGCCGACCTATTTGCGCTTGCTGCCGCCGCCCAGCAGGCTGCCCAGCACGCCCCGAATCAGTTCGCGCCCAACCTGCGACCCCACCGTGCGTGCCGCGGACTTGGCCACCGATTCCAGGATCGAGTCGCCGCGCCCGGTCTTGCCCGTGCCGCGCGTGAGCGAGCCCCAGACTTCGCCGACCCAGCCGCCCTCTTCCTGCGCGGGCGCGCCGGGCTGCGTGCCGGGCTTCGGGGCCGGAGCCCCGTTGGGCGCCTGCGCCACGGCGCCGCGCAGCTTTTCGTAGGCCGATTCGCGGTCGATGGTCTGCTCGTAGGTGCCGGCCACCAGTGAACTGGCGATCAGCGCCTTGCGTTCGTCGTCGGTAATCGGACCGATCCGACTTCCCGGCGCCAGCACCCAGGCGCGCTCGGTCACGCCCGGCGTGCCCCTGGCGTCCAGGCACGACACCAGCGCCTCGCCCACGCCCAGTTCGCCGATCACCTGCTCCAGGTTCAGCTTCGGATTGGCGCGCATGGTCGTGGCCGCCACCTTCACGGCCTTCTGGTCGCGCGGCGTAAAGGCGCGCAGCGCGTGCTGCACGCGGTTGCCCAGCTGGCCGAGCACGGTGTCGGGGATATCCACCGGATTCTGCGTGACGAAGTACACGCCCACGCCCTTGGAACGCACCAGCCGCACCACCTGCTCGATCTTGTCCAGCAGCGGCTTGGGCGCGTCGTTGAACAGCAGGTGCGCCTCGTCGAAGAAGAACACCAGCTTGGGCTTGTCGAGATCGCCGGCCTCGGGCAGCTTTTCAAACAATTCCGACAGCATCCACAGCAGGAAGGTGGCATAGAGGCGCGGCGCGTTCATCAGCTTGTCGGCCGCCAGGATATTGACCACGCCCTGGCCTTTTTCCGTCTGGATGAAGTCGTCCAGGTTCAGCATCGGCTCGCCGAAGAACCTGTCGGCGCCCTGCGATTCCAGCGCCACCAGCCCCCGCTGGATGGCGCCGATCGACGCCGACGAGATGTTGCCGTACTCGGTGGTGAACTGGCTCGCGTTGTCGCCCACATGCTGCAGCATGGCGCGCAGGTCCTTGGCATCGAGCAGCAGCAGGCCGGCCGCATCGGCAATGCGGAACACCAGGTTCAGCACGCCCTGCTGGGTATCGTTCAGCTCCAGCATGCGCGACAGCAGCAGCGGGCCCATGTGCGACACCGTGGCGCGCACCGGGTGGCCCTTTTCGCCGAAGACGTCCCAGAGCGTGGTCGGGCACCCGCCCCACACCGGTTCGGGCAAGCCATGTTCCGCCAGGCGGGCCTTGAGCTTGTCGGACGCCTGACCCGGCTGGGAAATGCCGGTCAGATCACCTTTGACGTCGGCCATGAACACCGGCACGCCCAGCCGCGAGAAGCCCTGGGCCAGCGTCTGCAGCGTGACAGTCTTGCCGGTGCCGGTGGCGCCGGTGATCAGGCCGTGCCGGTTGCCCATCTCGGGCAGCAGCACCAGTTCGTGGTCGGCGTTCTTGGCGATGAGGATGGGATCGGCCATGGCGGGGTCTCGTGAGTCGGCGTTCGGGGCAGGAAACGGGTGTGGAACAGGTGTGGAACGGGTGCAAAACCGGCGCGGGCGGGGCAGACAACCCCTGCATGGCGGTGCGAAGCGGCAGGGGCGCGTGATAAAATCCTGCGCTGATTATAGCCAGCAGATTGGCACATCAATCACATGGCGTGGCCGCCGGATCGGCAGGATTCATCCCCGAGACCATCCGGAACCGGCCCCGCCGGCGCAATGCCGCCGGGTTCCCGCACCACACGATACGTTTTCCGCTTCGGAGAGAAACATGGCCGGTCATTCCAAATGGGCCAACATCAAACACAAGAAAGCTGCCGCCGATGCCAAGCGCGGCAAGATCTGGACACGCCTGATCAAGGAAATCACCGTGGCCGCCAAGCTCGGCGGCGGTGACATCGACTCGAACCCGCGCCTGCGCCTGGCCATGGAAAAGGCCATGGACGCCAACATGCCCAAGGACAACATCCAGCGCGCGATCCAGCGCGGCGTGGGTGGCCTGGAGGGCGCGAACTACGAGGAAATCCGCTACGAAGGCTACGGCCTGGCCGGCGCCGCGATCATCGTCGACTGCCTGACCGACAACCGTACCCGCACCGTGGCCGAAGTCCGCCACGCGTTCTCGAAGCACGGCGGCAACATGGGCACCGAAGGCTCGGTGGCGTTCATGTTCACGCACTGCGGCCAGTTCCTGTACTCGCCGGAAACCCCCGAGGACAAGCTGATGGATGCCGCGCTCGAAGCCGGCGCCGACGACGTGGTGACCAACGACGACGGCTCCATCGAAGTCACCTGCCCGCCCAACGATTTCGGCGCGGTCAAGGCCGCGCTGGAAGCGGCGGGCTTCAAGGCCGAGCTGGCCGACGTGGTGATGAAGCCGCAGAACGAGGTCAGTTTTACCGGTGACGACGCCGTGAAGATGCAGAAACTGCTGGACGCGCTGGAAAACCTGGACGACGTACAGGAAGTCTTCACCAACGCGGTGATCGAGGAATAAGCCCTCGCGCCGCGCCCCACGGCGGCAGCCCGGACCCTTGTCCAGCTGCCGCTTTTCGCATGCGTTTCTTTTCTGGCAGTGGATCATGAAAGTTTTGGTTGTCGGTTCCGGTGGGCGTGAGCACGCACTGGCCTGGAAATTGGCCCAGTCGCCCAAGGTGCAGGTCGTCTACGTGGCGCCGGGCAACGGCGGCACGGCGCTCGACAAGCGCCTGCAGAACGTGCCGCTGACCGATCCGGAAGTGCTGGCCGCCTTCGTGGAACGTGAAGGCGTGGCCTTCACCGTGGTCGGCCCCGAGGCCCCGCTGGCCGCCGGCATCGTCGACGTGTTCCGCGCCCGTGGCCTGCGCATCTTCGGCCCGACAAAGGCCGCCGCGCAGCTGGAATCGTCGAAGGACTTCGCCAAGGCGTTCATGCATCGCCATGGCATCCCGACCGCCTTCTACAAGACGTTCTCGGACGCAGCCGGTGCCCATGCCTATATCGACGCGCAGGGCGCGCCGATCGTGATCAAGGCAGACGGCCTGGCCGCCGGCAAGGGCGTGGTGGTGGCGATGACGCTGGAAGAAGCGCACGGCGCCGTGGACATGATGCTGGCCGACAACAAGCTGGGCGACGCCGGCGCACGCGTGGTGATCGAGGAATTCCTGGAAGGCGAGGAAGCCAGCTTCATCGTCATGGTGGACGGCAAGAACGTGCTGGCCCTGGCCACCAGCCAGGACCACAAGCGCCTGCTGGACGCCGACGCCGGCCCCAACACGGGCGGCATGGGCGCCTATTCGCCGGCCCCGGTGGTGACGCCAGCCCTGCACGCCCGCGCGCTGCGCGAGATCATCATGCCGACCGTACGCGGCATGGAAAAGGACGGCATCCCGTTCACGGGTTTCCTGTACGCCGGCCTGATGATCGACCGCGACGGCAACCCGAAGACGCTGGAATTCAACTGCCGCATGGGCGATCCGGAAACGCAGCCGATCATGGCGCGCCTGAAGACCGACCTGGTCGACGTGATGGAAGCGGCCGTGGACGGCAAGCTGGACCAGGTCGAGCTGGACTGGGACCGCCGCACCGCGCTGGGCGTGGTCATGGCCGCCTACGACTACCCGGAAAACCCGCGTAAGGGCGACGCCATCACCGGCATTCCGGCCGAGACCGACGACGCCGTGACGTTCCATGCAGGCACCACGCTGCAGGACGGCGTGCTGCGCACCTCGGGCGGGCGCGTGCTGTGCGTGGTGGGCCTGGCCGATACGGTCAAGGCGGCGCAGAAGAACGCCTATGCCGCCGTGGAGCAGATCCAGTTCGACGGCATGCAGTTCCGCACCGACATCGGCTACCGCGCCATCAAGCGCTGATCGGCCCCGTGGATTCGCCCCGCGCCCCGTGGGGCGAATCCAGCCGGTACAATCGTGACACCGCGATGACGGCCGGCCCCGCGCCGGCCGTCATCGCACCGGCTACCCTCACCCGCCCATCATGATCGATTCCCAGGCAGTCCGTGACTATCTGCTCGGCCTGCAAGACCGCATCACCGACGCCATCGGCGCCATCGACGGCCAGGCATTCCTGACCGACAGCTGGGAGAAGCCGCCCACCGAACGCCTGCGCGGCAGTGGCCGCACGCGCATCCTGGAGGGCGGCGCGGTGATGGAACGGGCCGGCGTGGGCTTTTCGCACGTGCGCGGCGACACGCTGCCGCCGTCGGCCAGCGCCAACCGGCCCGAACTGGCCGGGCGCAGCTTCGAGGCCATGGGGGTGTCGCTGGTATTCCATCCACGCAACCCGTATGCACCGACCGTGCATATGAACGTGCGCTGCTTCGTCGCGGTCAAGCCCGATGCGGATCCGGTCTGGTGGTTCGGCGGCGGCATGGACCTCACGCCGTACTACGGCGACGCCGACGACTGCGCGCACTTCCACCGCACCTGCAAGGCGTCGCTGGCGCCGTTCGGCGACGACCTGTATCCCCGCTTCAAGCAGTGGTGCGACGAGTATTTCTTCCTGAAGCACCGTGGCGAGGCCCGTGGCATCGGCGGCATCTTCTTCGACGATTTCTCGGCGCTGGGCTTCGACCAGAGCTTTGCGATGATGCGATCGGTCGGCGATGCCTTCCTGGACGCCTACCTGCCCATCCTGAACGCGCGCAAGGACACGCCCTATGGCGAACGCGAGCGCGACTTCCAGGCCTACCGCCGCGGGCGCTATGTCGAATTCAACCTGGTATTCGATCGCGGCACGCTGTTCGGCCTGCAGTCGGGCGGCCGGGCCGAGTCGATCCTGATGTCGATGCCCCCGCAAGTGACCTGGCGCTACGACTGGCAGCCCGAGCCGGGCACCCCCGAGGCGGCGCTCTATACCGATTTCCTGCCGGCGCGCGCGTGGGCCTGAACCGATGACCGAAGCCCCGCAAGCCTCCGCCCGCCTGGACGATCCGCAGCGCCCCTACCGCCTGGGTATCCTGGGCGGCACCTTCGACCCGCCGCATCGCGGCCATGTCGCGCTGGCTCAGCTGTGCATCGACCACCTGGACCTGGACGAACTGGTCTGGATCCCGACCGGCCATTCCTGGCAGAAGGGTGACCACATCACCCCGGCCGCCGACCGCTTCGCGATGACCGAACTGGCCGCCGCGTCGCTGGTGCCGGGCCGCGCCAAGGTACGGGTAAGCCGCATGGAAGTAGAGCGGGACGGCCCGAGCTACACCATCGACACCGTGCGCCACCTGCGCGACACCTACGGCCCGCATACGTCGATGGCGTGGCTGATGGGCGCCGACCAGTTGCTGCGCCTGCACACGTGGCATGGGTGGGAGGCGTTGTTCGAACAGGTGCACCTGTGCATCGCCACGCGCCCCGGTTTCCACCTGGACGAACTGGGCGGGCCGGTGCTTGCCGCGCTGCAGGAACGCCTGGCGGACACGCACCTGATACAATGCTCGCCCTCCGGACATATGTGGATCGACCAGACGCTGGCCGTCGACCTGTCGTCCACCGGCCTGCGCGAGCACCTGGCCGAAGGCCTGTTGCCGGACCAGACGGATGACCGACTGCCGGCCGGCGTGGCACACTACATCGCGCGTCACGGGTTGTACCGACACCCCTCGCCCGACGCGCCCCTACCCGAATGAAGCTGAACAAGAAAGACACCATGGATATTCGTAAACTGCAGCGCGCGATCGTCGACGGGCTCGAGGATGTGAAGGCGCAGGACATCAAGGTGTTCGACACCACTCACCTGACCGAACTGTTCGACCGGGTGGTGATCGCCAGCGGCAATTCGAACCGCCAGACCAAGGCGCTGGCGGCGTCGGTACGGGACACGGTCAAGGACGCCGGCGGCCATATCGTGGCCGTGGAAGGCCTGGAGACCGGCGAATGGGTGCTGGTGGACTGCGGCGACGCCGTGGTGCACATCCTGCAGCCGCAGTTGCGCCTGTACTACAACCTCGAGGAAATCTGGGGCGACAAGCCGGTCCGCGTGAAGCTGGCCTCCGCCAAGGGCCTGGCCAAGGCCAGCGAGCCGATGGACGACGAGGACGCCGAGCCGGCACCGCGCGTGCGTCGCGCTTCGAACCTGCGCCCCGCGCTGGCCCGCCTGCCCGAAGGCATGAAGGAGCCGTCGCCGCCGATGGGCCGCGAGGACACCGATCCGGACGCCATCGCCACGATCCGCAAGCCGGTCCGCAAGACCACCAGCACTGGCACGGCCGCCAAGGCACCGGCCCGCAAGACGTCGACCGGCACCGCCGCCAAGGCCCCGGCGCGCAAGACGGCTGCCGGCACCAAGGCTCCGGCCCGCAAGACGGCCACCGGTACTGCCACCAAGGCGCCGGCCCGCAAGACGGCTGCGGCCAAGACGGCCACCAAGGCTTCGGCCGCCAAGAAGGCCGCGCCGCGCAAGCGTTCGGCCTGATCTGGCGCCGAAGCACTGACCACCGGGCATCCGTCGCATGCAACTCGTGATCGTGGCTGTTGGCCACAAGATGCCCGCGTGGATCGAATCCGGCTTTGCGGAGTACACCAAGCGCATGCCGCCGGAGCTGCGCATCGAGCTTCGCGAAGTCAAGCCAGAAGCGCGCTCGTCCAGCAACAATGCCGCCACGGTGATGCAGCGCGAAGCGGTCCGCATCGAGGCCGTGCTGGGTTCGCTGTCGAAGCAGTTGCGCATCGTCGCGCTCGATGAGCGCGGCAAGGACTGGACCACCGTGCAACTGGCCGACCAGCTGACCGGCTGGCAACGCGAAGGCGGCGACGTCGCCTTCCTGATCGGCGGCGCCGACGGCCTCGATCCCGCCCTCAAGGCGCGCGCCCAGACGCTGGTACGCCTGTCCAGCCTGACCCTCCCGCACGGCATGGTGCGCGTGCTGCTGGCCGAACAGCTTTACCGGGCCTGGTCGGTGACGCAGAACCACCCGTACCACCGCGCCTGATCCGTCTAATCCCCTGGTTCGCTCCCCTCTCCCGCCGGGCGGGAGAGGGGAACCAGAGACCCCGGCACCCGATTCCAAGCCGGTACAATCGTCGCCAACAACTGCTGGCCGATTTCCGTGACCTCTACCCTCTATCTTGCTTCCCAATCTCCCCGCCGTCGTGAACTGCTGACGCAGCTTGGCGTGCAGTACGAACTGCTGCTGGCCGATGCCGGCGAAGACGCCGAGGCGCTGGAGGCCGTGCAGCCCGGCGAATCGCCCGACGCCTACGTGCAGCGCGTCTGCGCGCTCAAGGCCGATGCGGCACTGCAGCGCCGCGTGCGGCGTGGCCTGCCCGACGCGCCGATCCTGACCTCCGATACCACGGTCTGCCGGGGCGGCGAGATCCTCGGCAAGCCGGCCGACGCCGCAGATGCCACGCGCATGCTGACCACGCTGTCGGGCACCGCGCATCGCGTGCTGACGGCGGTGACCGTGGTGTCGGCGCTGGGCCAGCGCCATGCGCTGTCGATCTCGCACGTCACTTTCCGCGCCATGAGCGCCGCCGAGATCGACCGCTACGTGGCCAGCGGCGAGCCGCTTGGCAAGGCCGGCGCCTATGGCATTCAGGGGCGTGCGGCCGAGTTCGTGGCGCGGATCGACGGAAGCTATTCGGGTATCATGGGCCTGCCCTTGTTCGAGACGGCGGCGCTGCTGCGCGAGGCGGGTCTGCACTTCTGATCCTGCCCCTCCGCCGCATCCGATCGGGGCATGCAGGGGTCAGATGCCCGGTCTCCCCGGGCGACAACAACAAGCGCCGGCAGACCGGCGACGGCATCCATGGCTATGACCGAAGACATCCTCGTCAATATCACGCCGCAAGAAACCCGCGTGGCCATCGTGCAGCAGGCGGCCGTGCAGGAACTGCATGTCGAACGCACGCTCACGCGCGGGCTGGTTGGCAACATCTACCTGGGCAAGGTCGTGCGCGTGCTGCCGGGCATGCAGTCGGCATTCATCGATGTGGGCCTGGAACGCGCGGCGTTCCTGCACGTGGCCGACATCTGGCACCCACGCGACGGCGACAGCAAGAACGGCCACCTGGCCATCGAGAAGACCCTGTTCGAGGGCCAGGCACTGATGGTGCAGGTGATCAAGGACCCGATCGGCACCAAGGGCGCGCGGCTGTCCACGCAGGTCAGCATCGCTGGCCGCACGCTGGTGTACCTGCCGCAGGATCCCCATATCGGCATCTCGCAGCGCATCGAAGGCGAAGTGGACCGCGAAGCGTTGCGCTCGCGCGTGCAGGGCCTGGTGCCGACCGACGAGCGCGGCGGCTTCATCGTGCGTACCATCGCCGAGGAAGCCAGCGACGACGAGCTGAGCAACGACATCGCGTACCTGCGCAAGATCTGGGCGTCGATCCGGCTCAATGCCACCACGATGCCGGCGCCCAGCCTGCTGTACCAGGACCTGAACCTGGCCCAGCGCGTGCTGCGCGACTTCATCAACGACGCCACGGGCGTGATCCAGGTGGACTCGCGCGAGAACTTCGTGAAGCTCGTGGAGTTTGCCCAGGAATACACGCCGGCGGTGCTGTCGCGCCTGTCGCACTACACCGGCGAGCGGCCGATCTTCGACCTGTTCAATATCGACGCCGAGATCGAGAAGGCCCTGTCGCGCCGGGTGGACCTGAAGTCGGGCGGCTACCTGATGATCGACCAGACCGAGGCGATGACGACGATCGACGTCAACACCGGCGGCTATGTCGGCGCGCGCAACTTCGACGACACGATCTTCAAGACCAACCTCGAAGCCGCCCACACCATCGCGCGCCAACTGCGCCTGCGCAACCTTGGCGGCATCATCATCATCGACTTCATCGACATGGAGAACGTGGAGCACCGCGACGCGGTGCTCTCGGAACTCAAGCGCGCGCTGTCGCGCGACCGCACGCGCATTACCGTGAACGGCTTCTCGCAGCTCGGGCTGGTGGAGATGACGCGCAAGCGCACGCGCGAATCGCTGGCGCATGTGCTGTGCGAGCAATGCCCGGTCTGCACCGGCAAGGGCCAGGTCAAGACGGCACGCACGGTCTGCTACGACGTGCTGCGCGAGATCATGCGCGAGTCGCGCCAGTTCAATCCGCGCGAATTCCGCATCCTGGCGTCGCAGGAGGTGATCGACCTGTTCCTCGAAGAGGAAAGCCAGCATATGGCCATGCTGGGCGATTTCATCGGCAAGCCGATTTCGCTGCAGGTGGAGTCGACGTTCCACCAGGAACAGTACGACATCATCCTGATGTAACCCTACCGCCACGGCGCCGCATGCGGCAGCCTGGGTGGATTCCGGGCCTGATATCGAGTTCACGGCCGGTGTCCACGGCCTTCCGGGCGCTTCCTCCCAGCCCGTGCCCCATCGCGCACCCCTCCCCGCGCATCGAAAAACCTCTGCCTAAAGTCATCGTTCTGTCATCCGCCCTCGCCAGAATGCGCAAGTCATTCAAGCAAGGGAGTCGACATGACGCATGCAATCGAAGTCCGCGGCCTGAGCAAATCGTTCCGCGCGGACCGCAAGGCGCTTGACGACGTCACGCTGCACATCGCCCCCGGCGAGATGGTTGCCCTGCTGGGCGCCTCAGGATCGGGCAAGTCGACGTTGCTGCGCCACGTGGCCGGCTTTGTCGCTGGCGACACCGGTTCGGGCGAGATCCTCGTCAACGGCCGCACGGTGCAGCGCAACGGTCGTCTGGCGCGCGATGTCCGCAAGGTGCGCGCAGAGATTGGTTTCGTGTTTCAGCAGTTCAACCTGGTGGGTCGCCTGCCGGTGATCACCAACGTGCTGGTCGGCCTGCTGACCCGCGTGCCCAAGTGGCGCAGCCTGATCCGCTATTTCAAGGCGCATGAAGTCCAGACCGGTCTCGATGCATTGGCTCAGGTTGGTATAGACGACTATGCGTTTCAGCGCGCCTCGACGCTGTCGGGCGGCCAGCAGCAGCGGGCTGCCATCGCCCGCACGCTGGTGCAGAACGCCCGCGTGATCCTGGCCGACGAGCCGATCGCGTCGCTGGATCCGGAGTCGTCGCGCCGCGTGATGTCGCTGCTCTCGCAGATCAACCGCACCCGCAAGGTGGCCGTGGTGGTGTCGCTGCACCAGGTGGATGTTGCCATGCGCTACTGCCCGCGCGTGGTGGCGCTGCGCCACGGCAAGGTGGTCTACGACGGCCCGTCGGCCGCACTGACGCCCAAGATGCTGCGCGACCTGTATGGCACCGAGGCCGACGAGCTGCTGCACGACAGCGTGCCCGAAGAGCCCGCATCGGCCGAAGGCATGCCCGCCCCGGCCATGGTCAGGATGGACCTGGCCACGGCCTGACCCACCGGCCGGCGACTTACCGTATCAACCCAAGCATTTCCCATCAGTCTTTCCAAACGGAGTTTTCGATGCTTCGCAGAACTTTCCTCGCCGTGGTGGCCTCGGGTGTCGTGGCGCTGCCCGCCTTCGCCCAGGACGCCAAGACCCTGAACATCGGCTTTATCTCGACCGAATCGTCGTCGAACCTGAAGAACGCCTGGCAACCGGTGATTGACGACCTCAGCAAGACGCTGGGCGTGCAGGTCAAGCCGTTCTTCGCCTCCGACTATGCCGGCATCATCGAAGGCATGCGCTTCAACAAGGTGCAGATCGCCTGGTTCGGCAACAAGTCGGCCATGGAAGCCGTGGACCGCGCCAACGGCGAAGTCTTCGCATCGGTCATCGACAAGGACGGCAACCCGGGCTACTGGTCGCTGCTGATCGTGCGCAAGGACAGCGACCTGAAGTCGGTCGAAGACGTGATCAAGCGCGGCAAGGAGCTGTCGTACGGCGCCGGCGATCCGAACTCGACGTCGGGCACGGCCGTGCCGGGCTACTACCTGTGGGCCGCCAACAAGGTGGAGCCGAAGACGCTGTTCAAGGCCGTTCGCATCAGCAACCACGAAACCAACCTGCTGTCGGTGCTGAACAAGCAGGTGGACGTGGCCGTGAACAACACCGAGAACTTCGAGCGCTATCGCATCAACACGGGCAAGAATGCCTATGACGAAGTGCGCGTGCTGTGGAAGTCGCCGCTGATCCCGGCTGACCCGCTGGTCTACCGCAAGGACCTGTCGCCGGAAATGAAGAAGAAGATCCAGACCTTCTTCGTCAACTACGGCAAGGGCCCGAACGCCGCCCGCGAGAAGGAAACGCTGGCCGCGCTGACGTACCAGGGCTTCCGTCCGTCGAGCGATGCCCAACTGGTGCCGATCCGCCAGATCGAACTGGCCAAGGAAAAGGCCAAGATCGAGACCGATACCACGCTGGCCGCCGCCGACAAGGAAAAGAAGCTGGCCGACGTGACCAGGCGCCTGGCCGAGCTGGACAAGGCCGCCGCCACGACCACGCAACAGTAAGCCGTACCGCAAGACCGGCGATGCCCATGCGGGCGTGGCCGGTCTTCACCGTTTCAAGTCTTCCATCCGGATTTCCCCAATGACCGCCACCGCCAAGCCTGGCATGCCCCCTTCGCCCCAAAGTACCGTTCGCCCGCCGCGCACGTCCATGTCCGTGATGCTGGTGTGGGCTGTACTGCTGGCCATGCTCGCCATGTCGTGGCAAGGCGCCGACATGCGCCCGCTGGACCTGCTGCGCGATTCCGGCAACATGGCCAAGTTTGCCGCCGACTTCTTCCCGCCCAACTTCCGCGACTGGCAGACGTACCTGGACGAGATGCTCGTCACCGTCCAGATCGCGCTGTGGGGCACCGCACTGGCCGTCATCATGGCCGTGCCGCTGGGCCTGCTGTGCTCGGCCAATATCGTGCCGGTGTGGGTCTACCAGCCCGCCCGCCGCGTGATGGACGCCTGCCGCGCCATCAATGAGATGGTGTTCGCCATGCTGTTCATCGTGGCCGTGGGCCTGGGCCCGTTCGCCGGCGTGCTGGCGATCTGGATCCACACGATGGGCGTGCTGGCCAAGCTGTTCGCCGAGGCCGTCGAGGCCATCGACCCGCGTCCCGTGGAAGGCGTGCGCGCCACCGGCGCCGGCCCGATCGAGGAGATCGTCTACGGCGTGATCCCGCAGGTGCTGCCGCTGTGGCTGTCGTTCGCGCTGTACCGCTTCGAATCGAACGTACGCTCGGCGTCGGTGGTGGGCATCGTCGGTGCCGGCGGCATCGGCACCGTGCTGTGGGAAATCATCCGCAGCTTCCAGTACGCCCAGACCTGCGCCGTGATGATCATCATCATCCTGTTCGTGGTGGCCATCGACATGCTGTCCGCCCAGATCCGCAAGGTGCTCGTATGACCACGCTGACCCTGCCCCGCATTGCCACCCTGTTCCAGAACCACGGCACCGCCTACTATGGCGGCGAGGCTATCAGCCAGACCGCCCATGCGCTGCAATGCGCGCAACTGGCCGAGCAGGCCGGCGAGGACGAAGCCCTGATCGTCGCGGCCCTGCTGCACGACGTGGGCCATCTGATGCTGGCCGAAAGCAGCACGACCGACATGCGCCACCAGGAAGCCGCCGCCGACGCTCTGGCCGGCCTGTTCGACAACGCCGTGACCGAGCCGATCCGCATGCATGTGGCCGCCAAGCGCTACCTGTGCGCGGTCGATCCGGGGTATTTCGATACGCTATCGCCGGCCTCGGTCCACAGCCTGCAGCTCCAGGGCGGCGTGTACGACAACGGCCAGGCCGAAGCCTTCGCCGCCAAGCCGCATGCGCTGGCAGCGGTGCGCCTGCGCCGCTATGACGACCTGGCCAAGGTGGTCGATCTGGCCACGCCGCCGCTGTCGCACTATCTGGACATGGCCGCGCGCCACGTGCGCAATGTTTGATTGAATGGTTTGAATTACCGCCGGTTTGACTCCCCTCTCCCGCATGGCGGGAGAGGGGAGCAAACCGAAAGCAGTACTTCAGTTATCCGCAGCCCTGACCAGCGCCGCGAACTCGCGTGCCGAGTCTTCCAGCGCGCCGCTGTTGTCGATTTCCACGAGCTTGCAGCCCTGGGGCACCGCGAACGGCTGGTTAGCGCGTTCCAGCCGTTTGGCAATCGCGGCTTCCGATTCGCGGCCCCGGTTGCGCAGCCGCGCCGCCAGCACCTCGGGCTTCACCCGCACATGCACGGCGCAGAGCTTTGGATAACGCGTCGCGGCGTCCGACAGGTACTCGCGCGATCCGTTGACGATCACCTTCAGGCCCTGCGCCAGCCACTGCTCGATCTCCACGCCGATGCCGTAGTGCAACCCGTGACTCTGCCAATGCATCGCCAGGCAGCCCAGGTCGACCCGGCGCGTGAACTCGTCGGCGGTCAGCGCCACCGACGCCTCGTTGGCATCGGCGGCGCGTGTGATATAGCGATGGGCGATGATCACCGGATCGGCCGGCTTCAGCCGCTCGCGCAAGGCGCGCAGCAGTGAATCCTTGCCGCTGCCGGACGGGCCCATCACGTAGAACAGGCCGCTGCCGTCGGTTTCGGGTCGGATACTCATGCTGACAGCCAGGCCGCGCCGGCACCGTCCACGGTAGTGCCGTCAAAGCGATAGTGGCGCGCGGCGATGAAGTCGGCGCCGGCTTCGGGTTGCACATACACGCTCACGCCATCGACATGCAGCGGCTGCTCCAGCAGCCGGCCACCCGCGGCGGAAAGCATGTCGAAGGCCGAGGCTTCGTCGGCCGCGTCGAGCATGCCCGTCAACGTGATGTGGAAGGTGAACGTGTCGAACAGATAGGGATAGCCCCACGCATGGAGATGCCGGCGCTGCGCCGGACCGAGGTTCGCCGGATCGCGGCGGGCAATCTCGGCCTCGGTCGGCGGCGCGCGGAAACGGTCAAGCTCGGTCACGCACGCATCGGCCAGCGCGTGCATCCGGCGCCCGCCCGGCCCCTCGGCATCGTCAAGACACCAGGCCAGGAAGCCGCGCAGCGCGCGCAGTGTCAGCGGCGCGTCGAACGGCTGACGGGTTGCCGCAAACGCGCGCATGGCGCCGTCGAGCATGGCCGCGTCGGTGCCCTCGGCCAGCCGGAACGGCGGCTTCAGCGTGGCATGCAGCGCATAGTGCGCGGGCGCCTTGACCCACTCGGCCGGCCGTTGCGCGATGCCCTGCGGCAGCGGCAACGCGGCGCCGGTGTCGGCATCGCGGCCCAGCCATTGCGCGCCGAAGCTGCGAAACGGCTCGGCCGGAGCCAGGTAGATCGCGAAGCGATGGGCGGCTTGGCTCATGCGGCCAGGCTGCCTTCGTCGGCCAGGTCGATCAGCGGCAGTGCCACGGCGGCATGGCGCAGCTCGCCATTGACGATGGTGCCGCAGACGCGCGGCAGGCCCGGCAGGCTGTCGTCGATCAGCACAGCATCCGCACGCATGCCGGGCACCAGCGCGCCACGGTCACGCAGGCCGGCGGCGCGTGCCGGATTGCGCGACACCAGGTGCCACGCCTCGGGCAGGCTGCAGACGCCCAGTTGCACCAGCTTGAACGCGGCCTGCAGCGGCGCGGGATAGTAGTAGTCCGACGCCAGCACGGTGCACAGCCCGGCGGCGATCATCTCGGTGGCATTGGGCGC
This sequence comes from Cupriavidus sp. EM10, assembly GCF_018729255.1. NCBI lineage: Bacteria > Pseudomonadati > Pseudomonadota > Betaproteobacteria > Burkholderiales > Burkholderiaceae > Cupriavidus > Cupriavidus sp. EM10. The sequence goes on along the minus strand of NZ_CP076060.1, from coordinate 818,639 downwards.
GCCGGTGTGGCTCTGGCCGCGCAGCACGTTGGGCGCGCCGAACACGGTTTCGTCGCCGATCTGGCGTGCCAGCTTGGCCACTTCCACGGTCAGCGGGAATTCGGCGATGCCGCAGCCCTGGCGATGGTAGTGCTGGCGCGTGGCCACGTCGGGGTCATCGTGCGACGCCACCGGCAGGCCGGCCTCGCGCGCCACGGTGATCAGGCGCGACACGGCGGCCGGCACGTCCTGCGCGTGGCGGCTGGCCGTGCGCAGGCGGTTGCGGAACGTCTCCATGTCGCATTCGGCACGCTCGGCGTACTGCGCCAGCTTGCGCTCGTCGTTCATGCGGCGCGCCATGGTTGGCAGGTGATCGTTGATGGCCAGCAGGCTCACGCGGCCATCGCGCATCCATTGCACGGCGGTTTCCACGCCGGCCAGGTGATAGGCCTCGAAGCGCAGGTGGACCTTGTGGGACGCGCCCAGCACGGGCGCCAGTTGCGACAGCGCCTCGAACATGCGCACCGCGTAGGCTTCGCCGCGCAGGCCGCCTTCCCAGGACAGCGTGACACCGTGGAATTCGGTAGTGATGCCATGCGCCAGCAGCTGGCGGTCCACATCGAGCAGCGCCGGTCCATACGGGAAGCTGACGCCGGGACGCGGCATCACCGAGCGCTCGAACGCATCGCCATGGATATCGACAATGCCGGGCAGCACGAGCAGGTCTCCGGCGTCGATGCACGGGCCACTGCCGCCGGCCTGCTGCGCGATGTTGCCTTGCTCGAAGCCCAGCGTGGCCGGGGCGATATTGCCGGCGCCCAGCACGCGGCGGCCAGTGATGCCGCGCAGCGGGAGCGAATAGGTTTGGTTTGTCGTTTGCATGATGGGCATTACAGGTTCACCACCAAGTTAGCGCCGGCACATGACATACATATGTCTAGACCATTGCGATTAGACCTTCAGCCTGGAACATGAGGCCGACTGTGCCCCTGCGGCACGCGGCCCGTCTGTCAGTCGTTGTCGGACACCGTAAGCTGCACCCAGTCGCCGGCGAAGCGGGTCATGCTGTATTGCACGGCCGCGCCGTCGATATCGACGTTGAGCGCCTCCACCTGCAGCACGGGGCGGGTCTTGGGCTGGTTCAGCAGTCGCGCCACCGGGGCGCTGGGCATGGCCGCCGTGATGCGCGACCACTTGCGCGTGTAGTCGGCAATACCGAACTTCGTCAGCGCGCGCGAAATCGATTGCGTCTCGCGCACCACATCCTCCAGGCCTGGAAAGCGCTTCGGATCGAAATAGTGCTCGGCCACGTCGATGGTGCGCGCCTCGGCCTTGCCCACCATCTGGATATGCAGGATGTCGGCGGTGCGCGGCAGGCCCAGGTGCTTGGCGATCTCGGGCGCGCGCAGCGTCTGGCTGTCGACGATCTCCAGGTGCCCGCGCATACCCTGCGCGGCCAGGTTCTGCGAAAAGCGCGTGCGGCGCCCAATCGCGTAGTCGATGGCGTGTTCCTGCACGAAGGTGCCCCGGCCCTGCTCGATGCGCACCAGGCCGCTCAGCTCCAGTTCGCCCATCGCGCGGCGGATGGTGTGGCGGTTCACGGCAAAGCGCGTGGCCAGTTCGGGCTCCGGCGGCAACTGCTCGCCGGGGCCATAGAGTTTGTTGCGGATGTCCTCCGCCAGCGCCTCGCCAATCTGGCGCCACACCGCCACGCCGGAACCCCGTTCCACTTCCCGATCAGACATCGTTCGTCCTGCCCTGTGTCATCAAGCCTTAATGGTTGCCGTGCGATTGTGCCCTAGTCCCGGCGCGCCGGTGGCGTGCCCGAGCAAGTTCCCGACCCGTCATGAAACGTTCATGTGGCTATGGTCTAGTATCGCCGTGTTGTGTTAGTTTACATCTAAACGTATAGACGTATAGGGGTGATCATGCAGAGTGAAACCGCCAACCAGGCCAATGCGGCACGTGCCGCGTGGCTGCGGGTGCTGGCGCTGGCCCATTCGGACGCGCTCGACGCGGCTTATTCCCGGCTGCAAGAGGCCAACGCCCTGCCCGGCTACCGCCTGCTGCGCAAGCCGGAATCGGGCATGGCCATGGTGCGCGCCCGCGCTGGCGGCACCGGTGCCCAGTTCAACCTGGGTGAGATGTCCGTCACACGCTGCGCCGTGGTGCTGGACGAAGCCCCGGGCGAAGCCGCCACGGCCGGCGTGTCGTACGTACAGGGCCGTGGCCAGCGCCACGCCGAACAGGCCGCCGTGCTCGACGCCCTGCTGCAACGGCCGGCATGGCACCAGCGCGTGCAGGACATCGTCGTCGCGCCACTGGCGCAGGCGCTGACCGAGCGCGCCGCCCACCAGGCCGCCACAGCCGCGCAAACCCGCGTGGAGTTCTTCACGATGGCCCGCGGAGAAGATTGAGATGTCCACACAGAATCCGATGCAAGCCCCTGCTTTCGCCTCAACGGCAGCCACCTCGCTGGTGCCGGGCTTCGACAACCCGGTCGACGACGCGCAAGCCGTGTTCCGCGCCACGCTCGAAGCGTTTGCGCATCCGGGCCGCCTGGAAACGCTGCCCGTCACCAGCGGCCAGCCTGACGGCCTGTCGCCGGCCCTGTCCGCGCTGCTGCTGACGCTGGCCGATCCCGATACGCCCGTCTGGCTGCCCGCCGACGTACCGGCCGCCGCGCGCGCCTTCCTGCGCTTTCACTGCGGCTGCCCGCTGGTCGATGCCATCGGCGACGCCACGTTCGTCTGCGTGCCCGCCGGCCACGCCATGCCGGCGCTGGATGCCTGCGCGCAAGGCCTGCCCGCCTATCCGGATCGCTCCGCCACGCTGATCGTCGAGGTCGATTCGCTGCACGACGGCGACGCCCTGACACTGAGCGGCCCCGGCATCGAAAGCACGCAGCCGCTGCAAGTGCGCGGCCTGCCCGCCGATTTCCGCCAGGCCTGGCGCGCCAACAACGCCCGCTTTCCGCTGGGCGTGGACCTGCTGCTGGCCAGCGGCCAACAATTCTGCGCCATGACGCGCACCACGCGCGTGGAGGACTGACATGTACGTAGCCGTCAAGGGTGGCGAGCGCGCCATCCTAAATTCGTACCAGATGCTGGACACCTACCGCCGTGGCGACACGTCGGTGCCCGAACTCACGCTGGCGCAGATCCGCGAGCAGATGCCGCTGGCCGTGGCCCGCGTGATGGCAGAGGGCTCGCTGTACGACCCGCACCTGGCCGCGCTGGCCATCAAGCAGGCCGCCGGCGACCAGATCGAGGCCATCTTCCTGCTGCGTGCCTACCGCACCACGCTGGCGCGCTTTGGCTACACGCACGCGCTCGATACCGGCAAGATGAAGCTGCAACGTCGCATCTCGTCCACGTTCAAGGACGTGCCGGGCGGCCAGGTACTGGGCCCGACCTACGACTACACGCAGCGGCTGCTGGACTTTACGCTCGAAGCAGGCCGCGACCCGGCACCGCTGGCGCCGTCGACCGAGCCGCTGGCATCGAACATGCCGCGCGTGACCGGCCTGCTGGAAGCCGAATCGCTGGTCGAAGCCGACGCCATTCCCGCCGGCGACCCCGCGCCGCCTGACCTGACGCGCGAGCCGCTGACCTTCCCCGCCGACCGCCCCGCGCGCCTGCAGAACCTGGCCCGCGCCGACGAAGGCTTCCTGTTGTCGATGGGTTACTCCACGCAGCGCGGCTACGGCAACTCGCACCCGTTCGCGGCCGAGATCCGCTACGGCAGCACCGAGGTGGAGATGTTCATCGAGGAACTGGGCTTTGCCGTGACCATCGGCGAGGTCGAGCTGACCGAATGCCAGATGGTGAGCCAGTTCGCCGGCAACGCCGACGAAGCCCCGCGCCTGACGCGCGGCTACGGGCTGACGTTCGGCTACAACGAGCGCAAGGCGATGTCGATGGCGCTGGTGGACCGCGCCATGCGCGCCGAGGAGCTTGGCGAAGCCGCCGACAACCCGGCCAACGACATCGAATTCATGCTGTACCACAGCGACAACGTGGAAGCCTCGGGATTCGTGCAGCACCTGAAGCTGCCGCACTACGTGGACTTCCAGGCCAACCTGGAACTGCTGCGCCGGCTGCGTGCAGAGCAGGACGCCCAGACTGCCCCCGACGCCGCCAACAACGCATCGACCGGCGCGCCGCAACCGTCGCCATCGCAAGAGGAGTCGCTGGCATGACCACCGCCACCGCCAACATCGCCACCGTCGCGCGCGACGACCACTACAACTTCGGCTACCTGGACGAATCCACCAAGCGCATGCTGCGCCGCGCGCTGCTGAAGGCCGTGGCCATCCCGGGCTACCAGGTGCCGTTCGGCAGCCGCGAAATGCCGCTGCCGTATGGCTGGGGCACGGGCGGCATCCAGGTGACCGCCGCCATCATCGGCCGCCAGGACGTGCTCAAGGTGATCGACCAGGGCTCGGACGACACCACCAACGCCATCAACATTCGCCGCTTCTTCGGCCGCGTGACCGGCGTGCAGACCACCGAGCGCACCGCCGAGGCGTCGATCATCCAGACGCGCCACCGCATTCCCGAGACGAAACTGCGCGCCGGCCAGACCATGGTGTACCAGGTGCCCATCCCCGAGCCGCTGCGCTGGCTTGAGCCCAGCGAAACCGAGACGCGCACCATGCACGCGCTGGCCGAATACGGCTCTATGCACGTGAAGCTGTACGAGGACATCGCGCACCATGGCCATATCGCCACCACGTACGACTACCCGGTCATCGTCAACCAGCGCTACATGATGCGCCCGTCGCCGATCCCGAAGTTCGACAATCCCAAGCTCGACCGCAGCCCCGCGCTGATGCTGTTCGGCGCCGGCCGCGAGAAGCGCGTCTACGCCGTGCCGCCTTACACGTCGGTCAAGAGCCTGGACTTTGTCGACCACCCGTTCACAGTCGAGAAGTGGTCGAGCTGCTGCGCGCAATGCGGCGCCACCGACAGTTACCTGGACGAAATCATCACCGACGATGCCGGCACGCGCATGTTCGTGTGCTCGGACACCGAGTACTGCGCCGATCGCCAGGCCGCGCAAGCCGTCAAGACCGCCGCCGGAGGCCAATCATGAACGCCACGCCACTGCTTTCCGTCCGCCAGCTCACGCATACGTGGGACGGCGTGCACGGCTGCCACGACGTCAACTTCGACCTGTATCCGGGAGAAGTGCTGTGCGTGGTGGGCGAATCGGGCTCGGGCAAGAGCACGCTGCTGCAGGCGCTGTCGATGCAGGTTCGCGCCCAGCGCGGCAGCGTCAGCTACGACATGCGCGAAACCGGCCTGACCGACCTGGCCTCGCTGTCCAGCGCGCGCATGCGGCTGCTGGCGCGTACCGACTGGGGCTTCGTGCGGCAGCATGCCCGCGACGGCCTGCGCATGCAGGTCAGCGCCGGCGCCAATATCGCCGAGCGCCTGATGGCCGTGGGCAACCGCCACTACGGCGACCTGCGCGAGATTGCCGGTGCCTGGCTCGAAAAGATGGAGATCGACCTGGGCCGCCTGGACGATGTGCCCAGCACGTTCTCGGGCGGCATGCAGCAGCGTCTGCAGATCGCGCGCAACCTGGTCACGCACCCGCGCCTGGTGTTCATGGACGAGCCGACCGCGTCGCTGGACGTGTCGGTGCAGGCCCGCCTGCTGGACCTGATGCGCCGCCTGGTCACCGACCTGGGCCTGGCCGCCATCCTCGTCACGCACGACCTGGCCGTGGCACGCCTGCTGGCGCACCGCACGCTGGTCATGCAGGGCGGCCGCGTGGTCGAACAAGGCCTGACCGACCAGATCCTCGACGACCCGCAGCACCCGTACACGCAGCTGCTGGTTTCCTCCATCCTGCAGGGCTGACCATGATGCAAGCAGATACCCGGAAGCTGATCGAGGTCCGTGGCCTCGGCAAGATGTTCACGTTGCACAACCAGGGCGGCATCCGCCTGCCCGTGCTGCAGGCAATCGATTTCGATGCGTCGCGCGGCGAATGCCTGGTGCTGTCGGGACGTTCGGGCACCGGCAAGAGCACGCTGCTGCGCTGCCTGTACGGCAACTACCTGGCCACCGAAGGCACCATCCGCCTGCGCGATACCAGCGAAGCCGGCGAGCCGTGGGTGGAGCTGACCAACGCCCCCGAGCAGCGCGTGCTGAAGCTGCGCCGCGACGTGATCGGCTATGTGTCGCAGTTCCTGCGCGCCATCCCGCGCGTCTCGGCGCTGGACGTGGTGGCCGATCCGATGCAGCAACGCGGCGCCAGCCACGAGGAAGCGCGCGCCCGGGCCGCCATGCTGCTCGAACGCCTGAACCTGCCGCGCCGGCTGTGGGATTTGCCGCCGGCCACGTTCTCGGGCGGCGAGCAGCAGCGCGTGAACATCGCGCGCGGCCTGATTGGCGGCCATCCGATCCTGCTGCTCGACGAACCGACCGCGTCGCTGGATGCCGACAACCGCGCAGTGGTGATCGAACTGATCCGCGAGGCGCTGGCCGAAGGCCGCGCGCTGATCGGCATCTTCCACGACGAAGCCGTGCGCGATGCCGTGGCCACGCGTGCCCTGCCGCTGCAGCCGGTGGCGGCGGCCAACGCCTGACGCGCGCCCCCGCCCAGCCAGCCCCGCCCCCGACCAACCTGCCCAGAACCTGAAACGGAACCGGACATGTCCACCACCTACCTGACGCACGCCACGCTGGTCCTGCCCGACCGCGAGCTGCACGACAGCGCGATGCTGATCGCCGATGGCCAGATCGCGGCCATCGAACCCGCATCGGCGCCAGCCGACGCCCACGTGATCGACCTGCGCGGCCATACCGTGATGCCGGGCCTGATCGACGTGCATTGCGACGCCATCGAGAAGGAAGCGGAGCCGCGCGCCAACGTGCTGTTCCCGCTGGACTTCGCCGTGGCGCAAGTCGACCGCCGCAATGCCGCCGCCGGCATCACCACGCCGTACCACGCGCTGTCGTTCGCCAGCAACCAGTTCGGCGTGCGCAACAACGACACCGCCGCCACGCTGGTGCGCACCGTGGCCGCCTACCGCAAGCACGGCCTCGTCGACAACCGCATCCACTGCCGCTATGAAGTTACCGATGCGGCCGCCGTGCCGGTGCTGGAAATGCTGATGGCCGAGGGCGTGGTGGACCTGCTGTCGGTCATGGACCACTCGCCCGGCCAGGGCCAGTTCAAGACGCTCGATGCGTACCTGACGTACATGATGGGCAACCACGGCATGAGCCGCGACGAGGCGGCCGACGCCGCTGCCCGGAAGGCCGCCGAGCTGGACGGCGCGGCCGAGCGCGTCAACCGCCTGGTGTCGAAGGCCCACGCGCTGGGCGTGCCCACGGCCAGCCATGACGACGACTCGCCCCAGCGCATCGCCGCCATGCACGCGCTGGGCGTACGCATGAGCGAGTTCCCGATCAACCTGGAGACGGCGCAAGCTGCCGCCACGCATGCGCTGCCGACCATCCTGGGCGCACCCAACGTGCTGCGCGGCAAGAGCCAGAGCGGATCGATGCGCGCCATCGACGCCATCCACGCCCGCGTCGGCAACATCCTCTGCTCGGACTACCAGCCGTCGACGCTGATTGCCGCCGCGTTTGCCGCCGCTCGGCAGGCCGAGCTGCCGCTCAATGAAGCGCTGGCGCTGGTCAGTGCCAATCCGGCCGATGCCTGCATGCTTGACGACCGTGGCCGCCTGCTCCCCGGCAAGCGTGCCGATGTGATCGCCGTGGCCAGCGTGGCGGGCCAGCCGCTGGTCACGCACACGTGGTCGGGCGGCCGCCTGGTGTTTGCCGCGGGCTATCCGGCCGTGCAGCATGCGGGCCAGCACGCGGCACCCCAGGCCGCGCTGCAAGCCGTTGCATAGGGACCCGGTTCGCGCCGTCAAACGCACGTTCGGCAATCCCATCAAAAGAATGGCCGCGCATCGATTCCGGTGCGCGGCCACATCTCCTGAGCATAGGCGCTATTGGCGACGCCCGCACGCTAGGGCGAGTCCTCATCACTTGCCGCTGGCCTTTGCCCCGCCATCCCCTACATTGAAGATGGCGGGGAGCTTGAAGGGGCCAACATGAAGTCAATGCGGATCACTGTGCCAGCCATGCTGGCCATTTTTTATGCGCGGGATGCGCCGACCTGCTGCCGCAGAAGACCGACCGATCGCCGCCACTGGCCGGCCCGCAGGTCAATGCCGACACGAAATACCCGCCTTCGCCGCAGTCGCGCGCCACGCCGATCCCGGCGCGCGAGATCAACATGGCCGGCACCTGCCGGCGCACCGAGGAAGACGGCTTCCGTGAAGATGCCGTGGTCCGCGTGTCCCACAACGCCGTGCAGACGCTGACGTGGAAACTGTGGGTGTCGCGCAAGGGTCGTGCCACTTCGACCTGGAAGAATTCAAGCAGGTACAGCAGACACCGCACATCGAACTGCATGCCATCGACGGCAGCGGCTGCAAGCTGATGGTGTGGCAGGACCCGCGCCGCATCACGCTGGCGCACGCGCGGTGCGAGAAGCACTGCACGCCGGGGATCTACGAGCAGGCCTGGCCGGTGCTGTTCGATCCACGCAACGGCGACTGCGCGCAGATCCGCTGAGCGGGCGGCCCGGCCGGCTTGCTTCCGGCCAGCTTACTTTGCCTTCGGCACGCGTCCCATCAGGAAGAACTCCTCGTTCGGGCGCATGCCGATGGTGTTCGCCATGCGGTTCGACAAGCCGAAGAACGCCGTGATGGCGGCGATGTCCCACGCGTCCTCGTCGTCGAAACCGTGCGCGCGCAGCGCGTCGAAATCGGCCTCGCCAATCGTGTGCGACGCCTCGCAGACCTTCATCGCGAAATCGAGCATGGCGCGCTGGCGCGGGGCGATGTCGGCCTTGCGGTAGTTGACCGCCACCTGGTCGGCCACCAGCGGCTTCTTCTCGTAGATGCGCAGGATGGCGCCGTGGGCCACCACGCAGTACAGGCACTGGTTGGCGCCGGACGTAGCCACCACGATCATCTCGCGGTCGCCCTTGGTCAGGTTGCCGGTTTCCTTCAGCATCAGCGCATCGTGGTACGCGAAAAAGGCCCGGCATTCGTCGGGACGGTGCGCCAGCGCCAGGAAGACGTTAGGGACGAAACCCGCCTTTTCCTGCACTTCAAGCACGCGCTGGCGCAGGTCATCGGGCAGGCCGGCAATCTCCGGAACGGGATAGCGGCTGATGGGTGGGTGGTTGGACGGTGTTGCCTGGGTCATGTCTGTCTCCTCCGGGTATAAGTCCCGTGTGTGTACATGCCCGGCCACGGCAGGGCGCCATGGCCGTCAAAACCGTTGCAGCGCTATTCCGCCGCCGTAGCGAACTGGATCCGGTGCAGGCCGGCGTACAGCCCATTGGCGGCCAGCAGCGCGCCGTGGCTGCCGGCTTCGGCCACGCGGCCGTGCTCCAGCACGACGATGTGGTCGGCGTTTTCGATGGTGGACAGGCGGTGGGCAATCACCAGCGTGGTACGGCCCTGCATCAGTGACTCCAGCGCCGCCTGGACCTGGCGCTCCGATTCCGAGTCGAGCGCCGAGGTGGCTTCGTCCAGGATCAGGATCGGCGCGTCCTTGTAGATCGCCCTCGCAATGGCCAGCCGCTGGCGCTGGCCGCCCGACAGCTTCATGCCGTTGTCGCCGATATTGGTTTCCAGCCCCTCGGGCAGGCCCTTGACCACGTCGGTCAGGTAGGCCGCCGCCAGCGCGCGCTCGACGCGCGCCATGTCGATCTTCTCGCGCGGATGTACGCCGTACGCCACGTTGGCGGCCACGGTGTCGTTGAACAACACCACATCCTGGCTGACGAACGCGATCTGGCGGCGCAGGTCGTTCAGGCCGAACTGCTCGATCGGCTGGCCATCGAGCATGATCCGGCCCTCCGTCGGATCGAAGAAACGCGGCAGCAGGTTCACCAGCGTGGTCTTGCCACTGCCCGACGGGCCCACCAGCGCCACCACCTCGCCCGGCGCGGCATGGAAGCTCACCCGGTTCAGCGCCGGACGCGCGGCATCGCCATAGCGGAAGCCGACGTTCTCGAATACCAGGTCGCCCCGGGCGCGCTCCAGCGGCAGGCCGCCGGTCTGCGGCTCGATCGGCTCGTCGATCAGCCCGAAGATCATCTCGGCGGCGGTCAGGCCCCGTTGCAGCGGCTGGTTCAGGTCGGTCAGGTGCTTCAGCGGCGAAATCAGCAGCAGCATGGCCATCACGAAGCCGGTAAAGCCGCCGATGGTGGTCTGGTTGCCCTGCGCCTGGATCATGGCGATGGTCAGGATCACCGACAGCGCCAGCGACGCCAGGAACGCCGTCACCGGCTGGTTCAGGCCGCCGGCCACGGCCATCCGCATCGAATAGCCGCGCAGGCGATCGGCCATCGTGGCAAACCGGGCGGTCTCGTATTGCTCGCCGCCGTGCAGCTTGACGACCTTGTAGCCGCCGGCCGCTTCCTCCACCACGTAGGCCGCGGTGTTGGTCAGCGCCTGGTGCTCGCGGTTCAGGCGGCGCAGGCGGCGGTTCACCTTCGACATCACGAAGCCGATGGTTGGCAGCAGCACTGCCACCACCAGCGTCAGGCGCCAGTTCGTGTAGAACAGGTACACCAGCAGCGCCAGCACGGTCAGGGAATCGCGCACCAGCGTGATGAGCACGCCGGTCAGGATCTGCATGACCTGGTTGACCTCGAAGATCACGGCATTGATCAGCGAGGCGGCGGTATTGCGGTGGTAGAACAGTGCCGGGGCATGCAGCATGCGGTCGAACATCTGCATGCGCATCTTCAGCAGCACCTTGTTCGAGATCAGCGACAGCAGGTACCCCGACGCGAACTGCGCCACGCCGCGCACCAGCGCCACGCCCACCAGCAGCGCCGGCACGTGCCAGAGCTTGCCGGCGTAGCTGCCGCCGAAGCCCTTGTCGAGCAGGTCGTTGACGACCTTGGGGATGATCCCTCGCTGGCCGCCACCAGGGCCATGGCCAGGATCGCCAGCACGAAATTGCGCATCTCGGGCTTCAGGTAGGCCCAGACGCGCTTGAGGGTGTCGGTTTCCTGGGGCGTTTGCTTTTTGCTGTCGTTCACGTTGGCTCCACTTGCCGATCGGGGCCCGCACCGACTGCCGCTAGAATGGCGGGCAAATCCGGTCTGCGAGATCCATCGCAAGCATGTCTATGAAATCTCTGTCGTACTGATTACAAAGAACGAGGCACACAACATCCGGGACTGCCTCGAAAGCGTCTCCTGGTGCGACCGCGCGATTATAGTGGACTCCGGCAGCACGGACGGCACGCTGGACATCGCCCGCGCCATGGGCGCCGAAGTCCACGAGACGGCCAACTGGCCCGGCTTCGGCCCCAGAAGAACCTCGCCCTGTCCAAGGTCCAGAGCGAATGGGTGCTGTCGATCGACGCCGACGAGCGCGTCACGCCCGCCTTGCGCGACGAAATCCTGGCCGCCATCGACTCCGGCCGCGCCGATGCCTACGACATGCCGCGCCTGTCGCGCTTCTGCGGCCGCTTCATGCGCCACAGCGGCTGGTATCCCGACCGCCTGACCCGCGTGTTCCGCGCCGGCCGCGCCCGCTTCACCGACGATATCGTCCACGAGAACGTGATCGCCGACGGGCCCATCGGCCATCTGCAAACCCCGCTGCTGCACTACACCTACGACGACTTCTCGCAGGTGCTGCGCAAGATCGACCAGTACTCGACGCTGGGCGCCCGGCAGGCGTTCCAGCGCGGCAAGCGCGCCACGGTGTTCAGCGCCTGGACGCACGGCAGCTGGGCGTTCCTGCGCACCTGGCTGCTGCGCCGCGGCTTTCTCGATGGCCCGCAAGGGCTGGCGGTGGCGCTGATGAACGGCCAGGCCAGCTATTACAAGTACATCAAGCTCTGGCTGCTGCAGCAGCAGGCGAAACATCCGCCTGCGTCAGCCGACTGACCAGCGCGCCGAACGCCTGGCCGGTCGGGCCGAAGCCCATCTGTTCGATATGGCGGGCGGCGTGGGCCAGCAGGGTCTGGCGCAGCGCTTCGTCCTGAAGGCCGCTGCGGATCGCTTCCGCCAGCCCTTCCACATCGCCCACCGGCACCAGCAGGCCGGCGCGGCCATCGTCCAGGATCTCGCGGGGGCCGGTCGGGCAATCGGTGCTCACCACTACCTGCCCCACAGCCAGCCCTTCGAGCAGGACATTGGGCAGGCCTTCCATCTTCGAGCTGAACGCCATCAGCCGTGCCTGCCCGATCCACGCATAGGGATTCGACTGGAAGCCGGCGAAGATCACGCGATCTCCAAGACCCAGCGACTTCGCCAGCGCTTCGAGCCTGGGCCGCGACGCGCCGTCGCCCACCAGCACCAGCCGCTCCTCGATCCCCTGCTTCACCAGCCTTGCATAGGCGTGCAGCAGCGATGTGAAATCCTTCTGGCTTTCCTCCAGCCGCCCACCGAGACGATGAACGGCCCGGCCGGCACCAGCCCCGGTTCCAGCGGCTGCGCGGCCCGGGCGCGGATATTGTCCAGGTCGATGGCGTTGTACAGGCGCACCAGCCGCGATGCGGCGTCGGGCATGAGTTCGCGCGCATCGGCCAGCATGCTGTCGGTCAGCATGACCACCGCGTCGTAGTCCACCTTGCACTGGTGCCGCAGCTTGCGCAGTTTCCGTCCGTGGCCGCGCGCCAGGTGCGCCACGCTGAAGTGCTGGTAGCCGATCATCGGCACCGGCAGCGGCCCGGTGATGCGCGACAGCGACATGTCGTAGTCCACGACCATGTCGAAACCGCCCTGCTCCAGGATCGCCATGAAGCGCCGCCTGACCACCGGCTTGCGCACCGGCGGCAGCAGCACTTCCTCGTAGATTTTGCCCAGCACGCCCAGCTTGCGCTGTTTCTTCAGCTGGCGGCAATGCGACAGCCAGCGCTCGGGGGCCAGCACATGCACCTTCACGCTGGCCGGCAGCCGGGCCCGGAAGTGGGATTCCAGCTCAGGCGAGGGATAGGTGACCGTCAGCGCCAGGTCGAAGCGGTCCTGCAGCGACGTCAGCAGCGACACCAGCGAGGTCTCGATGCCGCCATGCAGGAAATGCGTGACGTGGAACAGGATCCGCTGCTTGCGCATGCCCGGCGCCCGCTCAGGCATAGAGCACGCGCACGCTGTCGCCCAGCGCATCGCGCAACGTTGTCAGCGCTTCGTCGGAAGGCGTGATCTGCCACTGGTCGCCCAGCGTGGCCTCGCACTGGGCCGACTTGTTGACGTAGCGGATGCGCACCGGCACGCCCGGCACCTGGGCCACATTGGCCAGGAACGGCGTCAGCAGTTCGCGCAGGCGCTCGGTGGACGCGTTGCCGTTGAAACCCAGGCACACGGCATCGGCATAGCGCGCGCGGGCGGTGACCAGGTCCATCACGGACTCGGCCGTGAAGCGCACGCCGCCCGTGAACGTGTCGTGCCGCGCGTTGCCCTGGGCGATGATCAGCTCGTCCTCGCGGAACATATGGCGATTGGCGTCGTACAGTTCGTTGAACACGGTCATTTCGATCTGCGCCGTGCCATCGTCGATCATGACGATGATCAGCTTGCCGCGCTGCGTCATCTGGGTGCGGACGCCCATGATGACCCCGGCGATCACCTTGCCGCGCACGTCGCGCCCATAGCCGCCGCCGTTGCCCTGCACTTCCTTTTCCAGCGCGGCCAGCGTGCCCTTCACGAACTTGCGCACCTCGTCGCGCGAGGCGTCGAACAGGTGCCCCGAGAAGTAGTAGCCCAGCGCCTGCTTTTCTTCCTGCAGCGTGCGCTTGGCCGTCCAGCGCGGCTCGTCGATCAGCAACGGGCGGTGCGAGTCGCCCGCATCGTCCATCAGGTCGAACAGCGACACCTGGTTGGCCGACTCGGCCTTCTGCTCGGCCGCTTCCATGGCGATCGAGACCGACGCCAGCAACTGCGCGCGGTTGTCGTTGAGGCTGTCGAACGCGCCGGCGCGGATCAGCGCCTCGATCGTGCGGCGATTCACCTGGCGGCGGTCCACCCGCTCGCAGAAGTCGAACAGGTCCGCGAACGGCTTGTCCTCGCGGGCGCGCAGGATGTCCTCGATGGCACCCTGGCCCGAGCCCTTGATGCCGCCCAGGCCATAGCGGATGGTCTTCGCATCGGTCGGCGCAAAGCGGTATTCGCTGGCGTTGACGTCCGGCGGCAGCACCTCGATCTTGTTCAGGCGGCAATCCTCGTAGAGGATCTTGACCTTGTCGGTGTCGTCCATGGCCAGCGACATGTTGGCTGCCATGAATTCCGCCGGATGGTGCGCCTTGAGCCAGGCCGTGTAGTACGCCAGCAGCGCATAGGCGGCCGCGTGCGACTTGTTGAAGCCGTAGCCGGCAAACTTTTCCATCAGGTCGAAGATATCGTCGGCCTGCTGGGCGCTCAGCCCGTTCTTGTCGGCGCCCTCGCGGAACAGCTCGCGATGCTTGGCCATTTCCTCGGCCTTCTTCTTGCCCATGGCCCGGCGCAACAGGTCGGCGCCACCCAGCGAGTAGCCGCCGATGATCTGCGCCATCTGCATCACCTGCTCCTGGTAGACCATGATGCCGTAGGTCTCCTTGAGCACCGGCTCGACGCGCGGGTCCGGATATTCCACCTTCTCGCGGCCGTGTTTCCGGGCGCAGAAGCTCGGGATCAGGTCCATCGGGCCGGGACGGTACAGCGCCACCAGCGCGATGATGTCCTCGAACCGGTCAGGCTTGGCGTCCTTGAGCATGCCCTGCATGCCGCGGCTTTCCAGCTGGAATACCGCCACCGTGTTGGCGCTCTTGAGGATCTCGAACGCGGGGCCGTCGTCAAGCGGGATCTGGCTGCAGTTCCAGTCGGCCTTGCTCGGGTCCAGGCGGCGGATGTAGCGCTCGGCCCAGTCCAGGATCGTCAGCGTGGTCAGGCCAAGAAAGTCGAACTTGACCAGGCCGGCCGCTTCCACGTCGTCCTTGTCGTACTGGCTCACAACACCGCTCATGCCGTCGGTGCCCTGCGTGTACAGCGGGCAGAAATCGGTCAGGCGGCCCGGCGCGATCAGCACGCCGCCGGCGTGCATGCCGACGTTACGCGTCATGCCTTCCACGCGCTGCGCAAGCTCCAGCAGCTGGCGCACTTCTTCCTCGTTGCGCTCGCGCTCGGCCAGCGCCGGCTCTTCCTTCTTGGCTTCCTCCAGCGTCACCAGCTTGCCCGGCTTGAACGGAATCAGCTTGGCCACGCTGTCGACAAAGCCGTAGCCCAGGTCAAGCACGCGGCCCACGTCGCGCACTGCCGCCTTGGCGGCCATCGTGCCGAACGTGGCGATCTGCGACACGGCTTCCTTGCCGTACTTTTCCTTCACGTACGTGATCACGCGATCGCGGCCGTGCTGGCAGAAGTCGATGTCGAAGTCGGGCATCGACACCCGCTCCGGGTTCAGGAAACGCTCGAACAGCAGCGCGTACTTGAGCGGATCGAGGTCGGTAATGCCCAGCGCGTAGGCCACCAGCGAACCGGCGCCCGAACCCCGGCCCGGACCTACCGGCACGCCGTTGTTCTTGGCCCAGTTGATAAAGTCCGCCACGATCAGGAAGTAGCCGGGGAAGCCCATCTTGATGATGGTGCCGGTCTCGAATTCGAGTCGCGCGTAGTATTCGGCGCGCTTCTGCTCACGCTCGGCTTCGTCGGGGAACAGCACGACCAGGCGCTTTTCCAGACCGTCCTTGGCCATGAAAACCAGGTAGTCGTCCAGCGACATGCCGTCGGGCGTAGGGAACAGCGGCAGGCGCGGCTTGCCCAGTTCCAGCGTCAGGTTGCAGCGCTTGGCGATTTCGACCGAATTCTGCAGCGCCGACGGGATGTCCGCGAACAGCGCGCACATCTCATCCTGCGTCTTGAAATACTGGTCGGTCGTGAACTTGCGCGTGCGGCGCGGATTGGCCAGCAGTTCGCCCTCGGCGATGCAGACACGCGCCTCGTGCGCGGTGAAGTCGTCCGGCGTCATGAACTGCACCGGATGCGTGGCCACCACCGGCAACTGCAGCGACGCCGCCAGTTGCACCGCCTGCGACACATACGCGTCGGTGCCGGGATGACCGGCCCGTTGCAGCTCGATATAGAACCGCTGCGGGAACACCCGGGCCCAATGCTGGGCCGCACGGCGGGCGCCATCGGGATTGCCATTCGCCAGCGCCAGGCCCACGTCGCCACCCATCGCGCCGGACAGGGAGATCAGGCCGGTGGCCAGCGGCAGGCCTTCTTCGCCCGGTTCCTCGAACCAGCCCGGTTCCAGCTCGGCGCGGCCCCGGTACTGGTTGCTGAGCCATGCGCGCGACAGCAGCGTGCAGAGATTCAGGTAGCCGATACGGTCCTGCACCAGCAGTTGCATGCGCGCGGGCTTGTCGCGGTCATCGGCATTGGTCAGCCAGACATCGGCGCCGACCACGGGCTTGACGCCACCACCACGGGCTTCCTTGTAGAAGCGGATCAGGCCGAAGGCGTTCGCCAGGTCGGTCAGCGCGAGCGCGCCCATGCCGTCCTTGGCAGCAGCCTTGACGGCGTCCTCAAGGCGGACGATACCGTCCACCACCGAGTATTCGGAGTGGAGGCGAAGGTGTACGAAGCGGGGTGCAGACATAGGGCGCCATTGTACCGGCTCCCCCGCCGCACACGCCGAGAGTTTTCGCAAAGTAACACCTCGGCATGCCCGAGGCGGCACTCAGCCCGCATGTACGCGGCGGGTATCGGCAACGGCGCCAAGCGGCTATAATTTCGCCTTTCCAATCAGGCAGTTACCGAGCGCACTGGCGCGCCCCGCAGTCACCCTGCGGCGCCCGGCCCGGCGGCATCATTCCATGCAGATCGTCAACATTTCGGCTTACAAGTTCGTCACGCTCGACGATATCGAGACCCTGCGGCCCGCCATGCGCGAACGCTGCGAGGCGGTGGACCTGAAGGGCACGATCCTGCTGGCGCCGGAAGGCATCAACATGTTCCTGGCCGGCACGCGGGAACAGATCGACACCTTCATGGCCTGGCTGCACGCCGATGCCCGCTTTGCCGACATCGCGCCCAAGGAAAGCCTGTCGGAAACCAGCCCTTCAAGCGCATGCTGGTGCGTGCCAAGAAGGAAATCATTACCATGAAGATGCCGCTCATCCGCCCGGAAGAAGGCCGCGCGCCTTCGGTGCGGCCGGTGGACCTGAAGCGGTGGCTGGATCAAGGCCACGACGACGAGGGCCGCCCGGTGGTGATGCTCGATACGCGCAACGATTTCGAGGTAGCCGTGGGCACGTTCGACCAGGCGGTCGAATACAACATTTCGAAATTCAGCGAATTTCCGCCGGCCGTGGCGGAGAACAAGGCGGCGCTCGAAGGCAAGACCGTGGTGTCGTTCTGCACGGGCGGCATCCGCTGCGAAAAGGCGGCAATTCACATGCAGGAAGTGGGTATCGAGCGCGTGTACCAGCTCGAGGGCGGCATCCTCAAGTATTTCGAGGAAGTGGGCGGCAGCCACTACCACGGCGACTGCTTCGTGTTCGACTACCGTACCGCGCTGAATCCGAACCTGGAGCCCGCCGGCCCGGTGCAGTGCTTCGCCTGCCGCGCGGTGGTGACGCCAGAGGAACAGCAGCATCCGAAGTACGTCGTGGGCCAGAGCTGCCCGCATTGCGCGGATTCGGATGCCGCCATCGCCGCAGCCTGAACGGCAGCCGGGTCGTCAGGCCGCCAGCAAATGGTAGAGATTGCGTAGCATCCCGGCCGTCGCGCCCCAGATGAAGCGATGGCCGCCGCCCTCGCGTGGGTACGGCATCGCATAGAACTGCCGCTCCCCGCCTTCCCAGCGCAGCAAGCGGCGCTCGTGCCGCGACGGATCCATCAGGAACGCCAGCGGCACCTCGAAGATTTCGGCCACCTCGCCCGCGTCGGGTTGCAGCGTGAAGCCGGCATGCACCAGGCCCACCACCGGGCTCACATGGAAGCCAGTGCCGGTGATGTAGTCCGGCAACGATCCCAATACCTCGATGAAGTCGCGCCGGAGGCCGATTTCCTCCTCGGTCTCGCGCAGTGCCGTGGCAATCCGGTCGGCATCGAACGTCTCCTGGCTGCCGCCCGGAAAGCTGATCTGGCCGGCATGGGCGGTCAGGTTGGCATTGCGCTGGGTCAACAGGACGGTCAGGCCGTCGGTGCGCTCAACCAGCGGCACCAGTACCGAAGCCTGCCGCAGCCCGCGCGAGCGGTCGTAGACGCGTGACTCATCGGTCAGCTCTGGCTCCCAGGCGGGAGGCATGAGCAGCCGGTGCCGGATGAAATCGGGTTGCATGCGCGGCGCGGACAGCGGCGCGCGGCGACTGTCGGTCTCGATGACCGGCAGTGCCTCGGGATCGAATTTGGGGCGCATAACGGCATCAAGTATGACAGAACGGCCGTATGTTGCGTCGCAGCATAAATGAATCCGGTGGGGCCAGAAATGCAAAAAGGACACCCTGAGGTGTCCTTCGCCATGCCGGCTTGGCACCGGTTGCCCGGTGCCTGGCGCGAAAAAGCTTATTCCGCGGCGACGGTAGCGGCCTTGGCCTTCGTCACCAGCTTTTCCTTGATACGTGCCGACTTGCCCGAACGCTCGCGCAGGTAGTACAGCTTCGCGCGACGGACGTCACCGCGACGCTTTACTTCGATGCCGGCGATCAGCGGCGAGTACAGCTGGAACGTACGTTCCACGCCTTCACCCGACGAGATCTTGCGCACGATGAAGGAGCTGTTCAGACCACGGTTACGCTTGGCGATTACCACGCCTTCGTAAGCCTGCACGCGCTTGCGGTTACCTTCCACCACGTTCACGTTGACGATCACGGTGTCGCCAGGTGCGAATGCGGGGATGGTCTTGTTCGCGGTCAGACGCGCGATCTCTTCCTTCTCGATTTGCTCGATGAGGTTCATCGTTTTCTCCTTAACCATCTTACCGGCGTTATATACCCCTTTCAGGGGCCCCGGCAGAGGATGGGGTTTTCACTTGGCGGGAGCGAACTCCTGCCCTGCTTTCGCCGCCAGGGTCGACAAATACTTCTCGTCGGCCTTGGACAACAACCCTTGCGCGCGCGCCGCCACGATCAGATCGGGACGCTTGCGCGCGGTATTGGCCAGCGCCTGCTGGCGCCGCCACTTTTCAATCTCGGCATGATGGCCCCGAGCAACACATCGGGCACCCGCACACCTTCGTATTCTTCCGGCCGCGTGTAATGCGGACAGTCGAGCAGGCCGTTCACAAAGCTGTCCTGCACCGCCGACTGCGCATCGCCCAGTACGCCGGGCAGATGCCTCACCACTGCGTCGATCAGCGCCATCGCGGGCAGTTCGCCACCCGACAGCACGAAATCGCCGAGGCTGATTTCCTCGTCCACGCGACGGTCGATCAGCCGCTGGTCGATCGCCTCGTAGCGCCCGCACAGCAGCACGAGCCCGGGCGCTGCGCCAGTTCCATGACCTTGGCATGGCTCAGCGTCGCGCCTTGCGGCGACATCAGCACCACGTGCGGCCGGTCGACACCGGCGTCCGACTGCGCCGCGCTGGCGGCGTCGATCGCATCTTCGAGCGGCTTGCCCAGCATCACCATGCCAGGCCCGCCGCCGTAGGGCCGATCGTCGATCGTCCGGTAATTGTCGACCGTGAAGTCGCGCGGATTCCACGTACGCAGCGCATAACGCTGCTGCTTCGCCGCCCGGCTGGTAATGCCCCAGTCGGTCAGCGCGCGAAACATCTCGGGAAACAGCGTGATTACATCGAACTGCATCAGCGCCTCCCTCGACGGCAATTCAGGAACTTCAGTAGTCCAGTCCCCAGTCGATCACGATGCGCCGGGCCGAAGTATCGACCGTGCGCAGGAAGGCATCGACAAACGGGATCAGCCGCTCTGCGGCCTTGCCGTCCGGCAGCTGGTATGCCACCTGAAGGATCTGGTGGGCGCCGTTGTCGATCAGGCCGGTCACCTCGCCGAGCGCTTCGCCCTGCTCGTTGACCACGGCACAACCGATCAGGTCGACCCAGTAGAATTCACCTTCTTCCGGCGCGGGAAAATCCGCACGCCGGATCCAGACGCGGCGGCCCTTGAGCATTTCCGCCACATTGCGATCCGAAACGCCGGCAGCTTGCGCCACCACGGTACCGCTATGTTCCCGCGACTGGGAAATCTTGACGCTGACGGCTTCCGCCGCCTCGGCCGGAGCCGTTACCACGCCGGCAGCCGGCGCACGCAGCAGCCACCAGCGGCGGGCATGAAGCAATGCGGAGGCGTCGTCCGCATGCGGCTCGACCTTGATCCAGCCCCGGATGCCGTAAGCGGCGCCCACGTAGCCGACCTCGATGAGGTCGTCGGGCAGGCTGTCCGTAAACTGCAGCGCGGCAGGCAGCCTGCCTGGCGCACCACCTTGCTTGGCGGCAGTCGACAGGTTCAGCGGCTTGCGGCCGGTGGTATTGCCAGTCACGTTGACGGAGCGTCTTTACGCGTCAGTGCGCACCGGTGACGGCGCGCCTGTACAGCTATCAGGCAGCAACAACCTTGGCGGCGGCTTGCTTGACCAGGCGGGCAACGGTCGGCGACAGTTGGGCGCCAACGCCTTGCCAGTAGGCCAGGCGGTCTTGCGCAACGCGCAGACCTTCTTCCTTGTCGGAAGCCAGCGGGTTGTAGAAACCAACGCGCTCGATGAAACGGCCATCGCGACGGTTGCGCGAATCGGTAGCAACGATATTGAAGAACGGGCGCTTCTTGCTGCCGCCGCGAGCCAGACGGATTACGACCATGTTAAGTCCTCGAAAAAACGGGGTGTGCGAACACGAAACGCAAGAGTATAGCCCACTTCCCGAGTCCAAACAAACACTTAGGGCTTTCCTGCACGACAGAGACCGCCCGAAGCGCAGTTGACGCAACACTTGCGGCATTGCATCGTGGCGAAACCGCGAACCGCGTGGATGCCGTGCGCCCGAACCGACACTTTCATGCAGGTGTGGGCATTGCGCCCGCCGGCCTGCCCGACGGTTCGCTGCTGTTCAGCGAAGACATGGCCGCCACCGTCGCCCACATCCGCCATGAGCCCTGAAAAAGGCCTCTAATCGCCGCTAGCGCCGGTGCCTTGCGGGATAGCGGCGGACGCGCCAAAGGTGGCAAAAATGACGAAACAATCCGTTACACCGGTAACGGGTTTCGCATAGGCCATCACAGGCTGCCTGCGTACCATGAACCCAACGCCTGACTCATCACCTGCTACAGGACATTGGGATTCCACATGCTTACCCGCCCCCACCTGCGCCATCTGGTGGCTGGTACCGTGGCCGTTATCGGCCTGGTTGGCACAGTCGCCACCAGCCACGCACAAGTCGCCTTCTGGCAGCGCGCCTTCGCCGAGCATCCGGTGCGCATGGGCCGTGTGGGTGCCGGCTGGGACATGGCTGCCGTGCGCTCGGAGAACCGCGATCACGTACAGGCCCAGATCGATCGCATGGAACAGCGCGCCCGTAACGACGACCGGCTCAGCGGCCGGCCACCGGGCCCTGGCGGCCAGTCTGACGAACGGTCGGCGCGACAGCCCGGCGGCGCCGACCGCAACAATGGCGGCGATGGATCGATGCGCGGCACCGAGATGCGCCCCGCCAATGTTGGCCCCGGCTGGCAGGCGCGCGGACGCGATGGTGGACGCTGACGCCTGGCACGCCCTGCTGTCCAGCGAAACGCATGTTTCTGAGATGGCTGCCGGCGTCCTGGCCTCGATCTGGCCGTTCTGACGCTACAATGGGCGCCGATGCCGCCGGCATCGAAGGGATGTTCCGAACGCCTAGTCTCGCCCACGATGCCTGCTGCCAGCCAAGCCCCGCCATTGCCCGAGAATCCGCCACCCCACCCCAGGCGCGTGGCGGAAAATCCAAGCTGATCACCGTCGCGCTGGCTTTCCTGCTTGGCAGCCTGGGCGCGCATCGCTTTTATCTGAAGGGCCTGCGCGACCTGTTCGGATGGGCGCACCTGCTGGCCACGGCAGCCGGGGCCATCGGCGTGGCATCGCTGATCGTTGGCACGGGCAGCGTGGCCCTGAACTGGGTGTTCGCCGTGGCGGGTGGCGCGTCCGTCATCAGCGCGTTCCTGACCGCCATCGTGTTCGGGCTGCGACCCGATGACCGCTGGGATGCCCGCTACAACGCACACGGCACGCCCACGCGGTCGGGCTGGCCGGTGATCATCCTCATCATTCTGTCGCTGATGATCGGTACGGGCCTGCTGATGGCCGGCCTGGCCATCAGCTTCCAGACGTTCTTCGAATCCCAGGTAGAAGCCGCCAAGGCGCTGTCGCAGGAATAACGACGCCGGCGACTGCACATCGCACATTGACCGACCGCAAGCCCGCGCTCGATTGGTCTTTCGCCAACTCGTAAAACGACCATACTGCTTACGTCCGGACCAGCGGCGGCGCTGCGTTGCGCAGTGCTGCAAAGGAGACGCAGATGGAACACCCAAGTTACGAGGAAGGACGCCTGGCGGCGATTGCCGTACGGCTGGCCATGTCGTCGGGCCTGCCGCCTACCAGTGCCAGGGCGGCACTGGAACTTGCCTGCCGCATGATCGATGACAGTGTCGATCCATCCACCACCACCCGGCGAGAGTCTCAGAAGAGCGATCCCTGCTTGTCTTCGCCGCCGCGCGGACGGATCGATCGCGTGGGCCTCGGCGGGGCCTTGAACCGCGACGTATCGAGTTCGAAGCGGTTGTAGCGAAATCCGAGCCGGTCGGCGGCCTTGTAGAACCGCTGCCGGATCAGATCGGCCCAGATTCCCGTGCCGCGCATGCGCGAGGCGAAATCGGCGTCGTAATCCTTGCCGCCGCGCATGTCGCGCACGCGGTTCATGACCCGCTCGGCACGGTCGGGGAAATGCGCCTGCAGCCATTCCTGGAATAGCGGGCGCACTTCCCACGGCAGCCTCAACACGATGTAGTTCGCGTAGACCGCGCCCGCCTCGTGCGCGGCTTCCAGGATTCTCTCCAGATCGGGCTCGGTGATGAACGGAATCACCGGCGCCACACTCACCCCTACCGGAATCCCGGCGTCGGTCAGTTCCCGGATCGTGCGCAGCCGTCGCGACGGCGTGGCTGCACGGGGTTCCAGGGTGCGCGCCAGATCGGCGTCGAGCGTGGTGATGGTCACGGCCGCCACCGCCAGCCGCTGCGCCGCCATCGGCGCCAGCAGGTCGATATCGCGTTCGATCAGCGACGACTTGGTAATCAGCGCCACCGGGTGATCGGTGTCGTGGAGCACCTCCAGAATGCCGCGCGTGATGCGCTGCTCGCGCTCGATCGGCTGGTAGGCATCGGTGTTCACGCCAAGCGCAATCGTCTCGCAGCGATACGACGGCCTGGACAGCTCGTCGCGCAGCCGCTCGGCGGCATTGGCCTTGGCGTACAGCTTCGTCTCGAAATCGAGACCCGGGACAGGTCCAGATACGCATGTGTGGGGCGCGCAAAGCAATAGATACAGCCATGCTCGCAGCCCCTGTAAGGATTCAACGATGTATCGAAGGGAATATCGGGCGACGCATTGCGGGACAGGATCGACCTGGCCTGTTCGCGAGTGACCTGGGTCACAAGCCTGGGCGGCAGCGCGACTTCGACGTCGGCCCCATCGCTGGCCGCGGGCTCCTCTGGCGCTACCCAGCCGTCGTCGAACGCCTCGCGCTGGTCGCGTTCGAAGCGTCCTTGCAGGTTGCTGACGGCGCCGCGGCCCTTTCGGGGCAGCATGGGATTCGGGGGCATGGATCAGGTATAGGGGGGCGATCAGAATACTGTACAAATATACAGTATCGATGCCCACCGCCCAAGCCCGATTTCAGGTTGTGCCGGATACGCCGCTTTCCCTGGCATCCACGGCGATAGCCAGTGTTTCCTTGATCTCTTCCATCACGACGTAGCTTTTAGACTGGGCGGCGCCCGGTAGCTGCAGCAGGATGTCGCCGAGCAGCCGTCGGTATTCGCCGATCTCGCGGATGCGGGCCTTGATCAGGTAATCGAAATCGCCCGACACCAGGTGGCATTCGAGCACCTCGGGAATGCGCAGCACTTCGCGCCGGAACTGCTCGAACATGTTGCCCGACTTGTTGTTCAGCGATATCTCAACGAACACCAGCAGCGCGCTACCCAGCAGGGCGGGGTTCAGCCTGGCGTAGTAGCCCATGATGACCCCGTCGCGCTCCAGCCGCTTCACGCGCTCGATGCAAGGCGTGATGGTGAGTCCGACAGCTTCAGCCAGGTCTTTCATCGAGATGCGGCCATCGGCCTGCAGCACTCCAAGAATCTTCCGATCCAGTCGGTCCAGCGAGCGAATCGGCTGGCGGCTCGTTCTCATGAATCTTTCCTGTTTTTCTAAGAAATTCGCTAACTAACACTGCCTCGAAGTCAATAGTATAAAAGCGAATTCTTCCATAGCCCTATTTGGCAGTACGGAGCCCCCGAAATGCGCGTTCTTGTTCTTGGCAGTGGCGTGATTGGCGTCACCAGTGCGTGGTATCTGGCCCGGGCCGGTCACGAAGTGACCGTGGTGGACCGCGAAGGCGGCCCCGCGCTTGGCACCAGTTTTGCCAATGCCGGCCAGATCTCGCCGGGCTATGCGTCGCCGTGGGCCGCGCCGGGCGTTCCGCTCAAGGCAATCAAGTGGATGTTCCAGGAGCACGCGCCGCTGACCATCAAGCCCGATGGCTCGCTGTTCCAGTTGCAGTGGATGTGGCAGATGCTGCAGAACTGCACGGCCGACCGCTATGCCGTGAACAAGGAACGGATGGTGCGTCTGGCCGAGTACAGCCGCGACTGTATCCGCGCACTGCGTGCCGACACCGGCATCGCCTACGAAGGCCGCCAGCAAGGCACGCTGCAGGTGTTCCGTACCGATGCGCAGATGGAAGCCGCCGCACGCGACATCGCCGTGCTCGAAGAAGCCGGCGTGCCCTACCAATTGCTCTCGCGCGACGAACTCGGCGCGAGCGAACCGGCGCTCGGCCGCGCTGGCCAAAAGCTGGCGGGCGGCCTGCGCCTGCCGAACGATGAAACCGGGGATTGCCAGTTGTTTACCGAACGGCTGGCAGCCATGGCCGCATCGATCGGCGTGCAGTTCCAGTACAACCGTTCGATCGACGGCCTGCTGACCCAGGGCGACGCCGTGACTGGCGCCATCGTCGGGGGCGAGCCGATGCTGGCCGATGCCGTGGTGGTGGCGCTGGGCAGCTGGTCCACGCCGTTCGTGAAGCCGGTGCTGCCGGGCCTGTCGAACCTGCCGGTGTATCCGCTCAAGGGCTTTTCGATCACGGTGCCGCTGCTGGATGCCGACAAGAGCCCGGTGTCGACCGTGCTCGACGAGACCTACAAGGTAGCGATCACGCGCTTCGACGACCGTATCCGCGTGGGTGGGATGGCGCAGATCGTCGGCTACGACCGCTCGCTCGATCCGAACAAGCGTCGCACGCTGGAACATGTGGTCACCGACCTGTTCCCGGGCGCCGGCGATGTGAGCCGCGCCACGTTCTGGACGGGCCTGCGTCCGATGACGCCCGACAGCACGCCCGTCGTGGGCCCCGCCGGCATTCGTGGCCTGTGGCTCAACACCGGCCACGGCACACTTGGCTGGACCATGGCCTGCGGTTCGGGCCAACTGCTGTCCGACCTGGTATCGGGCACGCGCCCGGCGATTCGCGCCGACGACCTGTCGGTGGATCGCTACCGCAAGCAGCCGCGCACGCACCACGTGCCGCGCCCGCTGCCGGCCTGAGTCTGGCTGGCTAGCCCCCTGACTGCTCCCCTCTCCCGCTAGCGGGAGAGGGGAGTCCAATCAAAGCTCAATTCAGAACTGATCCGCCGTCATCGCCTTGACCGGCTCCGCACCTTCCACGATGGCCGCGCGCAGTGACGAGGCCTGCGACACGATGTGTTGGCCGAAGAAATGCGCGGTGGCGATCTTGGCATCGTAAAACGCCGGATCTTCCGCCCGCTTGGCATCGGCGGCCAGCATTGCACGCCCCATCTGCCAGCCCGACAGCACGATGCCGCAGAGCTTCAGGTACGGCACGCTGCCGGCAAACACCGCGTTCGGATCGCCCTTGGTGTTGTCCACCACGAACTGCACCACGGCTTCCAGCGACTCGCGCCCCTGCTTCAGCTGCGCCTGCACTGCCTTGAACGACGCGCAGCCGTGCTTGCCCAGTTCCGCTTCGGTCTCGGCGATCTGCGCGCAGATGGCCCGCGCCACGGCGCCGCCATCGCGCACGGTCTTGCGGCCGACCAGGTCGTTGGCCTGGATGGCCGTCGTGCCTTCGTAGATCGGCAAAATGCGCGCGTCGCGATAGTGCTGCGCCGCGCCCGTTTCCTCTATGAAGCCCATGCCGCCGTGCACCTGCACGCCAAGGCTCGTCACGTCGATCGACAGCTCGGTGCTCCAGCCCTTCACCACCGGCACCAGGAATTCGTAGAACGCCATGTTCTGGCGGCGCGTCGCTTCGTCGGGATGCTGGTGCGCCACGTCGCTCGCAGCGGCGGCCACATAGGCCACGGCGCGGGCGCCTTCGATCAGCGCGCGCATCGTCATCAGCATGCGCTTGACGTCCGGATGATGGATGATCGTCACGGCCTCGCGCGCCGACCCGTCCACGGGACGGCTCTGCACGCGGTCCTTCGCATATGCCACGGCCTGCTGGTAGGCGCGCTCGGAAACGGCAATCCCCTGCATGCCCACGGCAAAACGCGCCGAGTTCATCATGATGAACATGTACTCCAGACCGCGATTCTCCTCGCCCACCAGCGTGCCGATGGCGCCGCCGTGGTCGCCGAACTGCAGCACGGCCGTCGGGCTGGCCTTGATGCCAAGCTTGTGCTCGATCGACACGCACTGCACGTCGTTGCGCTCGCCCAGCGACCCATCGGCATTGACCTGGAACTTCGGCACGATGAACAGCGAGATGCCCTTCACGCCTTCGGGCGCGGTCGGCGTGCGCGCCAGCACCAGGTGGACGATGTTGTCCGCCATGTCGTGCTCGCCGTAGGTGATGAAAATCTTGGTACCGAAGACCTTGTACGTGCCGTCGCCCTGCGGCTCGGCACGCGTGCGCACCGCGGCCAGGTCCGAACCGGCCTGCGGCTCCGTCAGGTTCATCGTGCCCGTCCACTCGCCCGAAATCAGCTTCGGCAGGAAGGCTTGCTTCTGCGCGTCGGTGCCGGCCGTCAGCAGCGCCTCGATGGCGCCGTCGGTCAGCAGCGGGCACAGCGCGAACGACAGGTTCGCGGCGTTCAGCATCTCGTTGCACGGGGTGGCCACCAGCTTGGGCAGCCCCTGCCCGCCGAAGTCGGCCGGATGCAGCACGCCCTGCCAGCCGCCTTCGCCAAACTGGCGGAACGCGTCCTTGAAGCCCGCCGTGGTGGTCACCACGCCATCCTTCCAGCTGCTGGGGTTCAGATCGCCCGCACGGTTCAGCGGCGCCACGACCTGTTCGTTGAACTTGGCGGCCTCCTCGAGCACGGCCTGCGCCGTATCGGGCGTGGCGTCCTCGTAGCCGGGCAGCTGGCTGATCTGTTCAAGCCCTGCCAGTTCGTTCATGACGAACTGCATGTCCTTGAGCGGTGCGCGATAGGTCATCGTATGTCTCCACGATCCTGCAAAAAAGCCGCTCGCGGGAAGCTCCCGGAACGGCTTTGTATGAGTTCTGCGTACGGCCGGTTCAATACGATGTCGAACCGGCCGGTCGGGCCTTACATCAGCCCAGTGCTGCCACCAGCTCGGGCACCACGGTGTTCAGGTCGCCCACCAGGCCGTAGTCCGCCACCGAGAAGATCGGGGCTTCCGCGTCCTTGTTGATCGCGACGATCACCTTGGAGTCCTTCATGCCGGCCAGATGCTGGATCGCGCCCGAGATACCGACGGCGATGTACAGCTGCGGGGCCACGATCTTGCCGGTCTGGCCCACCTGGTAGTCGTTCGGCACGAAACCGGCATCGACTGCGGCACGCGATGCGCCCAGCGCGGCTCCGAGCTTGTCGGCCAGCGGGGTCAGCACCTTGGTGTAGTTCTCGCCCGAACCCACGCCACGGCCACCGGAAACGATGATCTTGGCGGCGGTCAGTTCCGGACGGTCGCTCTTGGTCACTTCACGCGACACGAACTGCGAGATGCCTGCGTCGGCCACGGCCGGCAGCGTTTCGACGGCGGCCGAGCCACCTTCGGCGGCAGCCGGGTCGAATGCCGTGCCACGCACCGTGATCACCTTGATCTTGTCTTCCGACTTGACCGTGGCGATGGCGTTGCCGGCGTAGATCGGACGCTCGAACGTGTCCGGCGAATCGACCCTGGTGATGTCCGACAGCTGGGCCACGTCCAGCTTGGCGGCTACGCGCGGCAGGATGTTCTTGCCCGAGGCGGTTGCCGGGGCAACGATGTGCGAGTAGTCGCTGGCGATGGCCAGGATCTGGTCGCCCACGTTCTCGGCCAGGCCGTCACCGAAGTACGGTGCGTCGGCCAGCAGGACCTTCGCCACGCCGGCGATCTTCGCGGCGGCGTCGGCCGCGGCCTTGGCGTTGGAACCGGCCACCAGCACGTGGACGTCGCCGCCGCACTGGGCGGCAGCCGTCACGGCGTTCAGCGTGGCGGCCTTGATCGATTGATTGTCGTGTTCAGCAATGACAAGTGCAGTCATGTTCTATCTCCCCCGCGCTCAGATAACCTTGGCTTCCGACTTCAGCTTTTGCACCAGCGTGGCAACGTCCGGCACCATCACGCCGGCGCTGCGCTTGGCAGGCTCGACAACCTTGACGGTCTGCAGGCGCGGCTTCACGTCGACGCCGAGGTCTTCCGGCTTCACGGTATCCAGCGGCTTCTTCTTCGCCTTCATGATGTTCGGCAGCGTTACGTAGCGCGGCTCGTTCAGGCGCAGGTCGGTGGTCACCACGGCCGGCAGCTTGACCGACAGCGTTTCCAGACCGCCATCCACTTCACGCGTCACCGATGCCTTGCCATCGGCCACGACCACCTTCGAGGCGAACGTGGCTTGCGGCAGCCCGGCCAGCGCGGCCACCATCTGGCCCGTCTGGTTCGAGTCGTCGTCGATGGCCTGCTTGCCCAGGATCACCAGGCTCGGCTGTTCCTTGTCGATCAGCGCCTTGAGCAGCTTGGCCACGGCCAGCGGCTGCAGGTCTTCGTTCGATTCCACCAGGATGCCGCGGTCGGCACCGATGGCCATCGCGGTACGCAGGGTTTCCTGGCACTGGGCCACGCCGCACGACACGGCGATCACCTCGGTGACGACGCCGGCTTCCTTCAGGCGCACGGCCTCTTCGACGGCGATTTCGTCGAACGGGTTCATGCTCATCTTGACGTTGGCCAGGTCGACGCCCGTGCCATCCGACTTCACACGGACCTTGACGTTGTAGTCCACCACCCGCTTGACTGCGACGAGTACTTTCATGCGCTCACTCCACTGATAGCTGATAGTTCCAAAGTTTGAATCGCTCGCCATTATAACCACCGGGGTGGCGACTCTCTTGTTTTTCGAACGATCGTACTATTTATAGACAAAGAATTGCCGGGCATAGCCGGCAATCCAAATTATTCACGCCAATTGTGCCGCAGCATGCCCTGCAGCCGCACAGTTTGGATGAAAACCTCCAGGAATTACCATGCGGTAATCACGGATTCCTTAAAAGTGCTCTGTACGTACTGCTTGATCTCGGGCGAGTGGTAAGCCTTCACCAGCTTGGCCACCCACGGCTTGTCCTTGTCGGCGGCGCGGATGGCGATCAGGTTCGCGTACGGACCCTTCGGGCCTTCCATGGCGATGGCGTCGCGGGTGGGCGACAGGCCGGCCGATTCGGCGTAGTTGCCGTTGATCGCCGCGGCGTCCAGGTCGTCCAGCGAGCGCGGCAGCTGGGCGGCATCGAGTTCCACGATCTTGATCTTCTTCGGGTTCTCGACGATATCCAGCGGCGTGGCCTTCAGGCCGGCGTCCGGGCGCAGCTTGATGAGACCCTTGGACTGCAGCAGCAGCAGGCCACGGCCACCGTTGGTCGGATCGTTCGGCACACCCACGCGCGCGCCCTGCCTGATCTGGTCCAGCGACTTGATCTTCTTCGAGTAGACGCCCATCGGGAACGTTACCGTGAAGGCGACATGGGTGAACTTGTAGCCGCGATCCTTGATCTGGGCTTCCAGGTACGGCAGGTGCTGGTAGCTGTTGGCGTCCAGGTCGCCGGCGGCCAAGGCCGCATTGGGCTGGATGTAGTCGCTGAATTCCACCAGCTGGATGTTCAGGCCGTCCTTGGCCGCCACCTTCTTGACCTGCTCCATGATCTGGGCGTGCGGGCCGCCCGTGACGCCGATCTTGATCGGCTTGTCCTGCGCGAACGCGCCCGCCGACACCACCACACCCAGCGCGACGATGGCGCTCATGATCACACTACGACGTTGCATTGCGATTACCCCTGAGTTCCCTGTCTATAAATTGTGATGCATCAACGATGGCTGATGCGGCGCACCAGCCAGTCCCCAAAACTCTGCACGGCCTGCACGAATACGATAAGGATCAGCACCACGGCCACCATGATCTCGGTGATGTAGCGCTGGTAGCCGTAGCGGATGCCCAGGTCGCCCAGCCCGCCGCCGCCGATGGCGCCGGCCATGGCCGAATAGCCAACCAGACTCACGAACGTGATCGTCAAACCCGCCACGATGCCGGGCATGGCCTCGGGCAGCAGCACCTTCCAGACGATCTGGCCCGTGGTAGCGCCCATCGATTGCGCGGCCTCCACCAGGCCCTTGTCGACTTCGCGCAGCGCGGCTTCCACCAGGCGCGCGATGAACGGCACGGCGGCAATGGTCAGTGGCACGACGGCCGCCGTGGTGCCGATCGACGACCCCACGATAAAGCGCGTGAACGGAATCACCACCACAAGCAGGATGATGAACGGGATCGAACGCACCGCGTTCACCACCACGCCGATGGTGCGGTTGAACATCGGATGCGACAGCACGCCGCCGCGATTTGTCAGGTGCAGCAGCACGCCCAGCGGCACGCCCAGCAGCGACCCGACCACGCCCGAGATGGCCACCATCAGCAGCGTCTCGCCAAACGACGTCAGGAACAGGTCAAACATTTCAGACCACATGTTCGATCTCCTCCACGACCACGCCCTGCGTCTGCAGGTAGTCCATCGCCGCGCGCACCGCGGCCGGTTCGCCCGTGGCCATGATCGCCAGCGAGCCGAATGCCTGGCCCTGGATCTCGTCGATATGGCCATGCAGGATGTTGAAGTCCAGGCCGTGCTGGCGAATCGCCTGCGCCAGTACCGGCTGGTCCACGTTGTCGCCCGTGAATGCCAGACGATAGACGTGGTCGCGCCCATTGCCGAGACGGCTTTCCACGCGCTTGAGCACGCTGGCCGGCAGTTCCTGGGCAATCACGTCGCCAATCATCGCGCGGGTGACCTCGTGCTGCGGACGCAGGAACACGTCGATCACGCGCCCCGTTTCCACCACCTGCCCGGCTTCGAGCACGGCCACGCGGTCGCAGACCTGCTTGATGACCTCCATCTGGTGCGTGATCATCACGATGGTCAGGCCCAGTTCCTTGTTGATCCGCTTGAGCAGTTCCAGGATCGAGCGCGTGGTTTCCGGGTCCAGCGCCGACGTGGCTTCGTCCGACAGCAGCACCTTGGGCTTGCTGGCAAGCGCACGGGCAATGCCCACACGCTGCTTCTGCCCGCCGCTGATCTGGGCGGGATGGCGGTCACGCAGCTTCGACAGACCCACCAGTTCCAGCAACGGCTCGACGGTCGCGGCGATCTCCTGCTTGGACTTGCCCGCCAGTTCCAGTGGCAGTGCCACGTTGTCATAGACCGTGCGCGACGACAGCAGGTTGAAGTGCTGGAAGATCATGCCGATCTCGCGGCGCGCCTCGCGCAGCGCGCCGTTGTTCAACGCGGTGAGATCCTGGCCGTCGACGATCACGCGGCCGCTGGTGGGCCGGTTCAGCAGGTTGATGGCACGTACCAGCGTGCTCTTGCCGGCGCCGCTTCGGCCGATGATGCCGAAGATCTCGCCGGCGGCGATGGAGAGGCTGACGTCACGCAGGGCATGCACTTCCCCCGACCCGCCGGGGAACCGCTGCGAGAGTCCTTGCAGTTCGATCATGAAGAGAGAAAAGAAAACGGCAACAGCGCGGGGTCTCCTGCGTTGTTGCCGGTCTTATTTTTGTGAAGCCCGCATTTTATGCGATCCGCTTCATACCTCAAACGAGATTTTTTCGATGGCTTTATGCGCTTACGTCATATAGAAGACGGTTTTGCGGCGCATAAGTCATATTGATAGTGCCTAAGCCTCCATCAGCACCTTGAGATGGGCAAAGACGCTCCGGGCCAGCGCGCTCAGGTTATAGCCGCCTTCCAGGCAACTGACGATACGGCCCTGTGCGTGGGTCTTGGCGACCTGTACCAATTGCTCCGTGATCCAGCTGTAGTCCTGCTCCACCAGACCCATCTGGCCCAGGTCGTCCTCGCGGTGTGCATCGAATCCCGCCGAGATGAACAGCATCTCCGGCTTGAACTCGTTCAGGCGCGGCAGCCAGATGGTTTCGACCACCTCGCGCACGGCCATGCCGTTGGTGTACGCCGGCAGCGGAATGTTCGACATGTTCGCGGCCAGGTGTTCCGTCCCGCTGTAGGGATAGAACGGGTGCTGGAAGAAACTGCACATCATGACCTGCGGATCGTCGCGGAAGGCCGCTTCGGTACCGTTGCCGTGATGTACGTCAAAGTCGACGACCGCAACGCGCTGCAAGCCGTGGGCGGCGATGGCGTGCCTGGCCGCGATGGCCACGTTGTTGAAGAAGCAGAAACCCATCGCGTGATCGGGCTCGGCGTGATGGCCGGGCGGACGCACGCAGCAGAAGGCATTCTCGATCTGCCCCGCGATCACCGCGTCGGTGGCGGCTACCGCCGCGCCGGCCGCGTGGGTGGCGGCGGTGAGCGTGTGGCAGTTCATCGACGTGTCGGGATCGATCGGGTAGTAGCCGGTCGACGGACTGTTTTTGGTCAGGCTGGCCACGTAGTCGGGGCGATGCACGCGCTCGATCTGTTCCTCGGTGGCGGCCGGGGCATCGCGCCGGTCGAGCAGGCCGTCCATCCCGTGCGAAATCAGGTGGTCTTCGATGGCCTGCAGGCGTTCCGGGCATTCGGGATGGAAAAATCCCATCTCGTGCTGCAGGAACGACGGATGCGTGTAATAACCCGTTGGCATTTTGGATTGTGGGTCAAGTTTGTCTCCAACCGTTACGTTAGCACAGGACGTGCCCGGGTTTCAGACACCGGAACTTCGTAACCAAATGCCCCGGACCGGGGCGGCGCGTGTATCGCATCCGCTATACTCGGTGCGACTTGCAAAGGACAACATGACCGACCAACAGCGCTCCCTGCGCCGCCCGCTGCTGGGCGCCGCACTTACCGCTGCCGCATTGGGCCTGTGCGGCGTTTCTCCTGGGCTCCTGGCCGCCGGCAAGCGCCGCGTGAGTGTCCGGGAAGAAGAAATCGAACCGGGCCGCTATCAGAATCATCCGAAAACGCAGGCCTTCATCGACGAAATGGTGGCGCGCAACGGCTTCCAGCGCGCCGAACTGGAATCGTATTTCAGCCAGGCGGTGTACTCGGCCACGGTCTCGCGCCTGATCATGCCGCCGACCACGCCGGGCAAGAAGAGCTGGCGCGCGTACCGGTCGCGCTTTATCGAGCCGATCCGCATCAATGCCGGCGTTCGCTTCTGGCAACAGAACCGCGAGACGCTGCGCCGTGCAGAGACCGAGTTCGGCGTGCCGGCATCGGTCATCGTGGGCATCATCGGCGTGGAAACGATCTACGGCCGCGACATGGGCACGTTCCGCGTGCTCGATTCGCTGTCCACGCTGGCGTTTGATTACCCCGACACGCCCAATCGCGACGCGCGGACCACGCTGTTCCGCAACCAGCTGGCCGATTACCTGATCTGGTGCCGCGACACCAGGACCGACGTGTATTCAGTCCTGGGCTCGTACGCCGGCGCGGTGGGCATCCCGCAGTTCATGCCGACGAGCCTGCGCGAATACGCGATCGACTACGACCGCGACGGCCATGTCGACCTGCGCAACAGCCCGACCGATGCGATTGGCAGCGTCGGCCGTTTCCTGCAACTGCACGGTTGGGAACAGGGCCGGCCCGTGGCCTGGCGCATCGCTGGCGACGCCGGCAGCCTGGGCGTGGCCAGCGCCGCAGCCGACGGCGAGCCCTGGCCGACGCGCACGCTGAACCAGCTGACCAAGGCCGGCCTGCGTGTGGACGAGCCCATCGATGTGCAGCGCGAAGGCGAAACGGGCGTCCTGATCGTCGATTTGCCAACGCCTGACCAGCCGACCGAATACATGATCGGCCTGCGCAATTTTTACGTCCTGACGCGCTACAACCGCAGCTTCTTTTACGCGCTGGCGGTGTACCAGCTGGGCGAGGCGGTCAAGGCGGCAATGGGTTGAGCCTGCTGCCTGGCTACGGCCCCGTAAGCAGAAAGCCCGCGGCGATGCCAGCGGGGCTTTTGTTTGGTAGCGTGTACCAGCGGAATCCAGCCAGAAACGAGGCCGAAATTCAGGCCGGGAAGACGCCCGTCGACAGGTAGCGGTCGCCACGGTCGCACACGACGAAAACGATCGTCGCGTTCTCCACTTCCTCGGCGATTCGCAGCGCCACGCACAGCGCGCCAGCGGCCGAGATACCGCAGAAAATCCCTTCCTCGCGTGCCATGCGACGCGCCATATGCTCGGCGTCGGCCTGGGTGACGGGCTCCTGACGGTCGATGAACTTCGGATCGTAAATCTTCGGCAGGTACGCTTCGGGCCACTTGCGGATACCCGGGATGCGCGAGCCTTCGGCCGGTTGGGCGCCGATGATCTGGATGGCGGAATTCTTTTCCTTCAGGAAGCGCGAAACGCCGGTAATGGTGCCGGTAGTACCCATCGCCGAGACAAAGTGGGTAATGCGCCCCTCGGTCTGCTCCCAGAGTTCCGGACCCGTGGTTTCGTAATGCGCCAGCGGATTGTCCGGATTGGCGAACTGGTCCAGGATCACGCCCTTCCCTTCGCGCTCCATGGCATCGGCCAGATCGCGCGCGTATTCCATGCCGCCCTTGACCGGCGTCAGGATGATCTCCGCGCCATAGGCCGCCATGCTCTGGCGACGCTCCAGGCTCAGGTCCTCGGGCATGATCAGCACCATGCGGTAGCCGCGAATCGCGGCCGCCATGGCCAGCGCGATGCCGGTATTGCCCGACGTGGCTTCGATCAGCGTGTCGCCGGGCTTGATGCGGCCGCGCTCTTCCGCACGGCGGATCATCGACAGCGCGGGGCGGTCCTTGACCGAGCCGGCCGGGTTGTTGCCCTCGAGCTTGCCAAGGATCACGTTGCCGCGCGCGTCGATGGCGGCGCCAGGAATGCGCTGCAGTCGTACCAGCGGCGTGTTGCCGATGGTGTCTTCAATCGTTTTGTAGGCCATGGTGCGGGGTGGGTCGGTTTTCGTGGGCCATTGTAATGCACGCACCTTACCCGCACCGGCGGCCGGGCCATTCCGCCCACCGCCGGCCCGTGCCCGATGTGTCCGATCAGTGCGTCAGGCCCTGGTCTTCCGGATGACGGCTGCCGAGCAGGTGGTACAGCAGGATGGCGCCGAACGTGGCGGTGCCGATGCCGCCCAGCGTCATGCCGCCGAACTTCAGCGTCAGGTCGCCAGCGGCGACGGTCAGCGTGGCGCCCACGGTGATCAGGTTGCGCGAGCTCGAAAAATCTACGTGGTTCTGCACCCAGATACGGCCCGCCGTGGCCGAGATCAGGCCGAACACGACGATCGTCAGGCCGCCGATGACCGGGCCCGGAATCGTCAGGATCAGCGCGCCAAACTTTGGCGAAAATCCGAGCAGGATGGCCACGGCCGCCGCTACGACGAAGATCAGCGTCGAATAGATGCGGGTGACCGCCATCACGCCCATGTTCTCGGCGTAGGTGGTCACACCCGTGCCACCGCCGGATGCCGACAGCATCGTCGCCACGCCATCGCCGATGAAGGCCCGGCCGATATACGGGTCCAGGTTGCGGCCCGTCATCACGCCGATGGCCTTGATGTGGCCGAGGTTTTCCGCCACCAGCACGATCGCCACAGGCGCGATCAGCAGCATGGCGTTGGCTTCGAACACCGGGGTGGTGAACGCCGGCATGCCAAACCAGCTGGCTGCCACGACGCCAGAGAAATCGATCGCCTTGCCCATGCCCATCAGGTTGGTCGCGACGAAGTAGGCCAGATAGCCTGCCAGGCCGCCGAGCAGCACCGGCAGGCGCCCCAGCATGCCCGGTGCGCGTACCGCGATCAGACCCACGGCCAGCACCGTCAGCAGGCCCACCCAGGTATCGAGCGGCGCGCCGCTGACCGCCTTGACGGCCACCGGCGCCAGGTTCAGGCCGATAGCCGCGACGATGGCGCCTGTCACCACCGGCGGCATCAGCTTTTCCACCCAGGCATAGCCAATGGCCTGCACGACCAGGCCAATGATCGTATAGAGCGCGCCGGCCGCGATGATGCCGCCCAATGCCAGCGGGATATTGGTGTTCGGGCCGCTACCGGTGTAGCCCGTGGCCGCGATCACCACCGCAATGAAGGCGAAACTCGATCCCAGGTAGCTGGGCACGCGGCCGCGCACGCACAGGAAGAACAGCAGGGTGCCGATGCCCGAGAACAGGATGGCGATATTGGGAGGAAAGCCCATCAGGATCGGGGCGATGGCCGTCGAGCCGAACATCGCCACCACGTGCTGGATGCCGGCCAGAATCGTCTGGCCTGCCGGCAGGCGCTCGTCCGGAGCGATCACGCCCTCGGTCTTGAGCCGCCACTTTGGCAGGAAACTCCCGTCGTCAATGCTGTCCTGGCCATTCGCCATGTTGTTCTCTCCCTGTCAGCGGTACGGCTGCGTTGCCGGTTGAATTATTTGTATGGAAATCCGTGGTGGCGCGCGGGCGCCAGGCGCCTGCCGCAACGGCGATGCGCATGATACCCCGCACCCGGGTGGTGCAAATCGGGACTGCCGCGTGCATGCCACGCCAGCGAAGCACAACGCATACCAGCCCCGGGCTGTTGACCCGGGGTGCCAACGCCAGGGTCAGCGCGCCGGCGCGGCCTTCGGTGCAGCCTGCGGCGCCGGCTTGGGTGCCGGCTTGCCATCCTTGCGAGCGGCCGCCGTGGCAACGGCGGGCGCCTTGCCGAACGTCAGCCCCGCCTCCTGGAGATTGGCCGCCGATTTCGGGCCGACCCCGGGCACGCGGTCCGCCAGGTCGGCCGCATCCTTGAACGCCCCGTTCTGGTCACGTTCCGTCAGGATGCGCTTGGCCGTGGCCGGGCCGATGCCCTTGACGGTGGCCAGCGCCACTTCATCGGCGCTGTTCACATCGACCTCGGCATTGGCCGGGCCTGTCAGCGCCAGCATGAAGGCCAGCGCCAGGCCGCTGCGCCGGCATGCGCGCAGCGCGCCGCGGGACATGCCGGACAGGTAACCGGGCAGGGAGGCCGGCGCGCTTGCCGGGCCGGCATTGAACGTCTTGTGCATCGATACGACTCCTTCCCTTTTCAGGTGCATGTCCGCCACCGGATGGCAGCGGAAGCGGTCAGGATAGGAGTCTGATCGGACGTCAGAAACGGCTGGACACACAAGTTCACAACACCCGCGCGTTTGTGTGTCCAACCGCAATATTGGCGATGCACTGCCGTACTTCTACGAGTCCGGCCAACGCAAACCGTGGCGCGGGCGCGACACGGCCGTGAGCGCGTGGGCCGTTCAGCTACGGTCGAGCAGCCACTTGCAGTAGCGGCCCACGCCTTCCTGCACCGTCAGGAACGGCGCCTCGTAGCCGGCCGAACGCAGGCGCGAGACGTCTGACTGCGTGAAGCACTGATACTTGCCGCGCAGGGCGTCCGGAAACTTCACGTACTCGACCAGCCCTTCCTGGACCATTTCTTCCAGCGACAGGGGCGGCTTGTCCTCGGACTCGCGCAGCGCGTTGACCACCGACACCGCAATATCGTTAAACGGCTGCGAGCGGCCGGTGCCGAGGTTGAAGATGCCAGACTTTTCCGGATGATCGAGGAAGTACAGGTTGACCTTGACCACGTCTTCCACCGATACGAAGTCGCGGCTCTGCGTGCCCGGCGCGTAGCCGTTGTACTCGCCGAACAGCTTGACCGTGCCTTCGGCCCGGAACTGGTTGAAATGGTGGAATGCCACCGACGCCATGCGGCCCTTGTGGAATTCGCGCGGGCCGTAGACGTTGAAGTAGCGGAAGCCGACGATCTGCGAATGCGCCGACGACAGCCGTCGACGCACCACCTGGTCGAACAGGAATTTCGAATAGCCGTAGACGTTCAGCGGCTTTTCGTATTCGCGGTCCTCGCGGAACATCGTAGAAGCGCCATAGGTGGCGGCCGACGACGCATAGAGGAACTGGGCGCCCCGCTCCAGACACGCTTCCATCAGCGCCAGCGTGTAGCGGTAGTTGTTCTCCATCATGTAGCGGCCGTCCGTCTCCATGGTGTCGGAGCAGGCGCCTTCATGGAACACCGCGCGCACGTTGCCGAAATCGCCGCGCTTGAAGCGCTCGACAAACTCGGACTTGTCCAGGTAATCGGCAATCTCGCAGTCCACGAGATTGTTGAATTTCTCGGCGCGCGTCAGGTTGTCGACCGCGACGATATTGGTCTCGCCGCGCTCGTTCAGGCCTTTGACGATATTGCTGCCGATAAAGCCGGCAGCGCCGGTCACGATGATGGTCATGGCGGTATTCAGGCTGGCAGGCGCGCCTCAGGCAGCGCCAAACAATTCGGGATAAGTGACAACGGCGGTACCCAGCTTGCCGACGACGATGCTGCCGGCGCGGTTCGCATGCTGCACGGCTTCCTTGAGCGGCACGCCGGCGCCGAGCATGGTGGCCAGCGTGGCGATCACCGTGTCGCCAGCCCCCGATACATCATAGACTTCGCGCGCCTGGGCCGAGACATGCAGCACTTCGGCTTCGGTATAGAGCGTCATGCCCTCTTCCGACCGGGTCAGCAGCAGCGCCTCGAGATGCAGCTCGCGGCGTAGGTTCTGGGCACGGATGGTCAGGTCGGCCTCGGTCTTCCAGGCGCCCACCACGGCACGCATCTCGGCGCGGTTCGGCGTGATCAGTGTGGCGCCGCGATAGCGCGAGTAGTCGTCGCCCTTGGGGTCGATCAGCACAGTGCGGCCGGCCGCGCGGCCCGCGTCGACCATGCGCCCGACATGGGTCAGGCCGCCCTTGCCGTAGTCCGACAGCACCAGCACCTGGTAGTCGTTGACCAGCACCTGGTAGCGATCCTGTACCGAAGCCAGCACTTCGCTGGCTGGCGCGTTCTCGAAATCCACCCGCAGCAACTGCTGCTGATGCGCCACCACGCGCAGCTTGATGGTGGTGTTCAGGCTGGGGTCGCGATGCAGGTACGGCTGGACCTGGCTTTCGTGGAGCAGCGCCTCCAGCGTGCGGCCGGGTTCGTCGTCGCCGACCACGCCGAGCATGCCCACACGGGCGCCCAGTGCGGCCGCATTGCGGGCCACGTTGGCAGCGCCGCCCAGGCGCTCGTCGCTGCGCTTGATCTGCACCACGGGCACGGGCGCTTCCGGCGAGATGCGCTCCACGTCGCCGAACCAGTAGCGGTCCAGCATCATGTCGCCCACCACCAGTACCTGCGACTGGCGGATCTGGTCCTGCGGAATCGTGTTCTTGCTCATGAACTTCCCTTTGCGACACCGCCGCGCCATGACGGCGCGGCCGGTCGGTCTGGTTACGCGTTGAAACGAATCAGTGCGCCGTGGTGGAGCGCCCGATCGCGTGATACTCGATGCCGGCCTGGGCCATGGCATCCGGTTCATAGAGATTGCGGCCGTCGATGATGACCGGCGTCTTGAGCAACGCGCGGATCTGCGAGAAATCGGGGCTGCGGAATACCTTCCACTCCGTCACGATCACCAGCGCGTCGGCGTCCTTGAGCACGTCCATCTGGGCGTCGCAGAACTGCACGCGATCGATGCCGCCAGGGATATCGGCCAGGTCGGTCTCCAGCACGCGGCGGGCCTCGTGCATTGCCACGGGGTCGTGCACGCGCAGCGACGCGCCGCGCGACACCAGTTCGCGGGCCAGCACGCGGGCCGGCGCCTCGCGCATGTCGTCGGTATTGGGCTTGAAAGCCAGGCCCCAGACGCCGAACGTCTTGCCGGTCAGGTCGTCGCCAAAGCGCTTGACCACCTTGCGGCCCAGCACCTGCTTCTGCGCGTCGTTGACCGACTCCACGGCCTCCAGCACGCGCATCGGCTTGCCGTAGGCGCTGGCGGTGCGCATCAGCGCCTGCACATCCTTGGGGAAGCACGACCCGCCATAGCCCGCACCCGCGTACAGGAAGCTGTAGCCGATGCGTGGATCGGAGCCAATGCCCATCCGCACCAGTTCGATGTCGGCGCCCACTTCGTCAGCCAGGTTGGCCAGTTCGTTCATGAACGAGATGCGCGTGGCCAGCATCGAGTTGGCCGCGTACTTCGTGAACTCGGCAGAACGCACGTCCATGTAGAACGTGCGCTCGTGATTGCGGTTGAACGGCGAATACAGCTGGCGCATGATGGCCTGCGCGTGGCGTCCGGCGACGTCGGGCGCGCAGCCCAGCACGATGCGGTCGGGACGCATGAAATCTTCCACGGCCGCACCTTCCTTGAGGAATTCCGGATTGGAGACCACCGAGAACTGCAGGTCCTCCAGCCCGCGTGCCGACAGTTCCTCGCGGATCACGGCGCTCACGCGGTCGCCGGTGCCCACGGGCACGGTCGACTTGTCCACCACGACCTTGAAGCCGGTCATGTGGCGGCCGATATTGCGCGCGGCGGCCAGCACATATTGCAGGTCGGCCGAGCCGTCCTCGTCGGGCGGGGTGCCCACGGCGATGAACTGCACATCGGCGTGCTCGACGCTGGCGGCCACGTCCGTGGAAAACGTCAGGCGACCCGCCGCGCGATTGCGGTCGATCAGTTCCTTCAGGCCCGGCTCGTAGATGGGCACGCCGCCGGCGTTCAGCAGCGCGATCTTCTTTTCGTCGACATCGAGGCAGAACACGGAATTGCCGAGTTCGGCCAGGCAGGCACCGGTCACCAGGCCAACATAGCCGCTGCCGATAATCGTAACTTTCATTGCGGAAGCTCCAGGGAATTCAGGTTCGCTTGAGAGGTATCAGCCAAGCGCTTCGGAGCGGCGCGGCGCATAGGTTTCCCAGCGGTTGCAGCCGGGGCATTGCCAGTAGAACAGCCGGGCGCGGAAGCCGCATTCGCGGCAGGTATAGCGGGCCAGGTTGCGGGTGCGAAGCTGCAGCAGATCGCGGATCGCCTCGGTTTCCTTCGGCTGGTCGCCAGTTTCGGCGTTCGCGGGCGCGGTTTCGACCGGCGTATCGGTCGCATCCGTCGTATTTTCGCCATTGGCAGCGACGGGCTGGCGCGCCTGGTTCTCGGCTGCCTGCGCCTCGAAGTATCG
The DNA here is from genome assembly GCF_018729255.1 of Cupriavidus sp. EM10. Lineage (NCBI taxonomy): Bacteria > Pseudomonadati > Pseudomonadota > Betaproteobacteria > Burkholderiales > Burkholderiaceae > Cupriavidus > Cupriavidus sp. EM10. The sequence continues at coordinate 777,023 of NZ_CP076060.1, read as the reverse complement.
GGTCAGCGCCAGCAGCGTCGGCTGGCGGCGCAATTGGTCGCGCATCAGTGCGGCGGCGGCCACCGGACCATTCGCCTCGAGCTCGGTCCGATACGCGGTATCGAGCAGCTCCGGCGCCAGCTTGGTCTTCAGCAGGTCGCGCAGCCATTGCAGCGCCTTGCCCTGCTCGCCCAGCGTCGCGTACGCCTTGACCACGCGGTCGGCCACCAGCGGCAGGTAGGCGGCGTCCTGGCTTTCGATCCCCAGCCAGTGCTGCAGGGCCCCGGCCGGGTCACCGGCGGCCGCGGCCACGTCGCCCAAGAGAATCGGCGCACGCACGTTGGCCGGGTTTTCCTCACGGGCGCGGCGCAGCCATTCGATGGCTTCTTCGGGCTTCTTCTTTTGCAGCGCGTCCTGCGCCAGCTCGCAGCAGAACTGGGCGATCTGCACGCGGTAGTCCTTCTGGTCCAGCGTCTGCAGTTCGCGGGCGGCGTCGATGGCCTTCGACCATTCCTTCTCGACTTCGTACAGCTCCAGCAGCACGCGCTTGGCCGATGCCGCGTACGGGCCGGACATCAGCCGGCGCAGCGATTCCTCCGCACGGTCCAGCAGGCCGGCGCGCAGGAAATCCTGCCCCAGTTCATAGAGTGCGTGCTCACGTTCCGGCTCGGGAAGATCAGGCCGGGTGGCCAGGTTCTGATGCACGCGGATAGCGCGTTCGGTTTCGCCACGGCGGCGGAACAGCGCACCCAACGCAAAGTGCAGCTCGGTGGTCTCGGGGTCGAGACGCGCCACTTCGACAAAGGCGTCGATGGCCTTGTCGGGTTGCTCGTTGAGCAGGAAGTTGAGGCCCTTGAAATACGAACGGGGCAACGCGCCCTGTTCGCTCATCAGCTGGCGCAGGTCGAAGCGCGCAGCCATCCAGCCCAGGCCAAATACAAGCGGCAGCGCCAGCAGCCACCAGGTTTCAAACATCATGGGTCAAACTTTCGGACCGACTACGTTATAAGGTACGCCCGGCTTGGCCTCGGGCGGCACGACATCCACCGCCGGCGCGGCACGGGCGGCGCCCAGGGCCCGGCGCAGGCGCCCGGCTTCCATGCGCTGCCGCATCAGTCCCGGCGCCACGGCCGCCAACGCGGCCACGATGCCCAGCCCGAACGCAGCCAGCAGGATCAGGATCAGTGGAGCATGCCAGACCGCGCCAAAGAACAGCTGCAGGTCGGCATCGGCCGTATTGCGCAGTGCCAGCACGAACAGCAGCACGAACAGGACGATGCGGAAGATCCAGGTGACGAGTTTCATGCGGTAGATGCCTTCGGAACATGAGTGCGCAACCGGTCACGCGGCAGCGTTCGGGCGCATCCGGCCAAGGAATCCCGGCATTGTAGCGGAATCACTTCTCGCAAACGGTAACGATTGGTCGCCTGACGGCCCGTCGACCGCAGCGAACGGGTTGCCCCCGCTCAAACAAAAAGCGCTCCCGGAGGAGCGCTTTTCGACAAACTTGCCAGTATGGCGAGCATGCATCAGGAACGGACCAGATTGAGCTGGCTGTCCTCGTGCAGACCGGCCGGAGCCGGTTGCGACGGGGCTAGCGACTGCCCTGCCTTGCCGTGCGACGCCTGACCGTTGAGGGCCGAGGCGCCACCTTGTGGCGATACAGGGCGGTCTACCCGCTCCCGCAACTCCTTGCCAGCCTTGAAGTGTGGCACCCGCTTTTCGGGCACCAGCACGCGTTCGCCGGACTTGGGGTTGCGGCCCACGCGGGGCGGCCGCCGGTTCAGACCAAAGCTGCCGAAGCCACGGATCTCGATGCGATGGCCATCGGCCAGGGCTTCGGACATCGCGTCGAGAATCGTTTTCACCGAGATGTCCGCATCCCGCAGCAGCAACTGCGGAAAACGGGCAGCCAGTTTTTCGACGAGCTCGGACTTGGTCATGGGCGGTCTCGCTTCGCGCGGCGCTCTAAATTACTGGTTGTCCTGGCCCAGCTTGGCCTTCAGCAGCGCGCCCAGGTTGGTCGTGCCAGCCGTGCCGGTGTCAGCCTGGAACTTTTGCATGGCTTCTTGCTGCTCTGCGCTGTCCTTGGCCTTGATCGACAGGTTGATGTTGCGCGACTTGCGGTCGACGTTCACCACCAGGGCGGTGATCTGCTCGCCTTCCTTCAGCACGTTGCGGGCGTCTTCCACGCGGTCAGCGGAGATTTCCGATGCACGCAGGTAGCCTTCCACGTCGTCAGCCAGTTGCACCACGGCGCCCTTGGCATCCACAGCCTTGATCACGCCGTTGACGAGCGAACCCTTGTCGTTGGCCGAGATGAAGTTGTTGAACGGATCGCCCGACAGCTGCTTGATACCCAGCGAGATGCGTTCCTTGTCGACGTCGATGCCCAGGACGACAGCTTCCACTTCGTCGCCCTTCTTGTACTTGCGCACGGCTTCTTCGCCCGACTCTTGCCACGACAGGTCCGACAGGTGCACCAGGCCGTCGATGCCGCCCGGCAGACCGATGAACACGCCGAAGTCGGTGATCGACTTGATCTGGCCCGTCAGCTTGTCGCCCTTCTTGTGGTTGCGGCTGAAATCGTCCCACGGATTGGCCTTGCACTGCTTCATGCCCAGGCTGATACGACGCTTGTCTTCGTCGATATCCAGAACCATGACTTCGACTTCGTCGCCCAGCTGGACAACCTTCGACGGGGCCACGTTCTTGTTGGTCCAGTCCATTTCCGACACGTGGACCAGGCCTTCGATACCGGCTTCGATTTCCACGAATGCGCCGTAGTCGGTCAGGTTCGTCACCTTGCCGAACAGACGCGTGCCTTGCGGGTAGCGGCGCGAGATGCCCACCCACGGATCTTCGCCCAGTTGCTTCACGCCCAGCGAGACGCGGTTCTTTCCTGGTCGAACTTGAGGATCTTGGCGGTGATTTCCTGGCCAACCGACAGCACTTCGCTCGGGTGACGCACACGACGCCATGCCAGGTCGGTGATGTGCAGCAGGCCGTCGATACCACCCAGGTCCACGAACGCGCCGTAGTCGGTGATGTTCTTGACGATACCGTTGACGATCGCGCCTTCCTTCAGCGTTTCCATCAGCTTCTGGCGCTCTTCGCCCAGCGTGGCTTCCACCACGGCGCGACGCGACAGCACGACGTTGTTACGCTTGCGGTCGAGCTTGATGACCTTGAATTCCAGGGTCTTGCCTTCGTACGGCGTGGTGTCCTTGATCGGACGCACGTCGACGAGCGAACCGGGCAGGAAGGCACGGATGCCGTTGACCATGACGGTCAGGCCGCCCTTGACCTTGCCGGTCACGGTACCCGAGATGATCTCGCCGTCTTCCAGCGCCTTCTCGAGGTTCAGCCACGATGCCAGGCGCTTGGCCTTGTCGCGGGAGAGGATGGTGTCGCCATAGCCGTTCTCGAGCGCATCGATGGCCACGGACACGTAGTCGCCGGCCTGCACTTCGAGTTCGCCCTGGTCGTTCAGGAACTCCTCCACCGGCACAAACGCCTCGGACTTGAGGCCGGCGTTGACGACCACGAAGTTGTGGTCGATACGCACGACTTCAGCGGAAATCACTTCGCCAGCCTTCATGTTGGAGCGGGCGATCGATTCCTCGAACAGTGCGGCAAAGGATTCGTTGGTTTGCAGGTCGGACATAAACGTAAAGTAGCAATCCGCAGTACGCTGGCCGGCACGAGAACCGTGCACAGTCTGCCTCACGCAGCGGGGTCAGGTTGAACAACCTGTACCGGACGGGTTGGGTTCCGATACAGGTCCGGGTCGGCGCCTCATGGTTTTACTCACCGCACCGCGGCGAACCACTCCAGCACCTGCGCCACCGCCTCGTCCACCGTCATTTCGGAGGTGTCCAGGCGTTGCGCGTCTTCCGCGGGACGCAACGGTGCGGCGGCACGGGAACGGTCCCGCGCGTCGCGCGCCTCGAGGTCACGCAAAAGGTCTTCGATATTAGCAGAAATTCCCTTATCAATCAATTGTTTATAGCGCCTGCGAGCGCGCGCCTCGACACTCGCGGTCAGGAACACCTTGAGGCGGGCCTCCGGGAAGATCACCGTTCCCATGTCGCGGCCATCGGCCACCAGGCCCGGCAGCTTGCGAAAACCGCGCTGAAGTGCCGTCAGCGCATCACGCACAGGCTGGTGCACGGCCAGCGCCGACGCCCGGTTGCCGATCGCTTCCTGCCGGATCAACTGGCTGACTTCCTCGCCTTCCAGCCAGACCCTGTCCGGGCCGAACTTCACATCGAGGCGCAGGGCGATCTTTGCAAGGGTGTCGACGTCGCCGATATCCACGTCGGCGCGATCGCTGGCCAGCGCCACCAGCCGGTACAGCGCACCGCTGTCCAGCAGGTGAAAGCCAAGTGCATCTGCCACCTTGTGGGCAACCGTGCCCTTGCCGGACGCAGTTGGCCCATCTATGGTGATGACATCAATGATAGTCATTCTTAATTGAGTAGCTTGAAACTATTGATTTCCGACTTCAATTGAGAGTCGTTATCATTTGATCCATGGTTGCGCGGTTGCAGCGTTCCCGCTTCCCACAAAAGGCGCTGCGCAACCATCCTGACTTTTCTGACGCGAGGCAATCCACCATGGCCAAAACCCTGACCTTCGGCATCATGCACCTGGGTATCGCATTCAGCGTGACCTACGCGCTGACCGGCAGCCTGGCCATCAGCGGTGCCATCACCTTCATCGAACCGGCCGTCAACACGGTGGCCCACTATTTCTTCGACAAGTACTGGGAGCGCCGCGAGCGTCGGGAAAGTCGTGGAAATCCTGCTCGGGCCGATGGACGGCCCGATGCACCGGCGGCAGCCAGCCTGGCCACCGCCTGAAAACTGCCTGAAAACTACTATTGAACCGGAGTGGCCACTTACCGCGCTACCCCGGCAAACACCGAGAAGTATTCCGGAAACGTCTTTGCCACACAGCCCGGATCGTTGATCCGCACCGGCAGCGGCCCGAAAGCGGCCAACGAGAAACACATGGCCATACGGTGATCATCATAGGTGCCGATGCCGTCCGCCGGGGTCTGCCAGGCATCGGATGCCGGCGGCGTCACTTTCAGGTAGTCGGCACCCTCTTCCACATCGGCACCGAGCTTGCGCAGTTCGGCCGCCATGGCGGAAATACGATCCGTTTCCTTGACGCGCCAGCTGGCAATGTTGGTCAGCGTGGTCGTGCCTTCGGCGAACAGCGCCGCCACGGCCAGCGTCATCGCCGCATCCGGAATGTGGTTGCAGTCGAGCTCGATGCCGTTCAAGCGGCCATCGTCGCGCTCGGTGCCGCGCACCTCGATCCAGTTGTCGCCGGCCATCACGTTGGCGCCCATGCGGTTCAGCGCGTCGGCAAACCGCACATCGCCCTGGATGCTCGACAGGCCTACGCCTTCCACCCGCACCGGACCGCCGCCGATTGCGCCGGCCGCAAGAAAATACGACGCGGTCGACGCATCGCCTTCGACGTAGATCTCGCCCGGCGACTGGTATTGCGCGCCGGCCGGCAGGATAAAGCGTTCCCAGCCCTGGCGCTCGACCACGATGCCGAAGCGCGCCAGCAGGTTCAGCGTGATCTCGATATACGGCTTGGAGATCAGCTCGCCCACCACCTCGATCTCGATCCGGCCCGACGGCGCCGACGCCATCGGCAGCGTCATCAGCAGCGCGGTCAGGAACTGGCTGGACACATCGCCACGCACGCGGATCGGCGCGTCGATGCGAATCTGCGCCGGGTTGATCTGCAACGGCGGATAGCCGGGCGTGCCCAGGTATTCGATCGCGGCACCGACCTGCAGCAGGCCATCCACCAGATCGCCGATCGGCCGCTCGTGCATGCGCGCCACGCCGCTGACCTTGTACGTGCCGCCCTGCAGCGCCAGCGCCGCCGTCAGCGGACGGATCGCCGTGCCGGCGTTGCCCATGAACAGGTCAGCGGCCTTAATCGGAAGATTGCCACCCACGCCGGTGACGATGCAGTCGCCACCATCGCGGCGCCAGGACACGCCGAGCACCTTCAGCGCTTCGAGCATGACGCGGGTATCGTCGGAATCCAGCAGATCGCGTACACGCGTCTCGCCGGTCGCCAGCGCTGAAAGCAGCAGCACGCGGTTGGAAATGCTTTTCGAGCCGGGCAGGCGCACGGTGCCCGATGCGCGGGTCAGGGGGCCGAGGGTCAGATGTTCCATGGTCTTTGCAGCGTCGGCGCGGCGCCCCGGTAAGGCGCCACGGCTTCAGGGTTCTACGTTATGGGCGGCGGCACGCGCCGCGCCCCACTTCAGGCGCGTGTCGCTGGCGCGGGCGAAGATGCGTTCCAGCGCGGCGCCGTCGCCTGCCTTGATCTGCGCCTTCAGGTGGCCGAGCACGGCTTCGTACGTATTGATCTCGCGCAGCAGCGCCTCCTTGTTGGCGATGCAGATGTCGCGCCACATTTCAGGCGACGACGCCGCAATGCGCGTGAAATCCCGGAAGCCACCACCGGCAAAGTCGAGCTTCAGCGCGGCGTCCTCGGCATTGGCCACCTGGGCCACCAGCGCATACGACAGTACGTGGGGCAGATGGCTGACCGAGGCGAACACTGCGTCATGCTGCACGGCCGACATCACGTGGACATCGGCACCTGCCGATTCCCACATCGCCCGCACCGCCGCCACGTCGGCGCGGCTGTTTTCCTGCAGCGGACACATCACCACCTTCTTGTCCAGATACAGGTCGTTCAGCGCGGCCTCCACGCCATGGAGTTCACGGCCGGCAATCGGGTGCGCGGGCACGAACTGCGCCACCTTGTCGCCCAGCGCGGTCTTGGCCGCCATGATGACGTCCGACTTGGTACTGCCGGCGTCCGTCACGATGGTGCCCGGCTGCAGATGCGGCTCCAGCGCGTGGAGCAGCGCAAAGTTCTGCGCCACCGGCGCGCACAGCACGATCAGGCTGGCGCCTCGCGCGGCTTCGGCCAGCGATTCGGCAGCCTCGTCGATGACGCCCAGCGTCTTCGCCTTTTCCAGCGACGCCGCCGAACGGCCAACCCCCACCACGGTGCCGACCACGCCGGCACGCTTGAGCGACAACGCCAGCGATCCGCCAATCAGGCCGACGCCGACAATCACGACACGGGAAAAATGCAGAGCGCTCACGGCTTCAGACCGGTTCGGGTTCACTTCAATGCCTGTTCGAGCGCCGCGATGCACGCGGCATTCTCGTCAGGCAGGCCAATGGTGATGCGCAGCCACTGCGGCAGGCCGTAGTTCGCCACCGGACGCACGATCACGCCCTGCTTGAGCATGGCCAGGTTCACGCGCGCGCCGGCACCGTCGTCGGTGCCCACACGGACCATGACGAAGTTGCCCGACGACTTCACGTACTCCAGGCCCATGCGCTCGAACGCCGCCACCAGTTGCGCCTTGCCCTCACGATTCAGTTCGGCGCTGCGCTGCAGGAATGCCGCATCGCCCAGCGCCGCCACGGCCGCGGCCTGGGCCAGGCTGTTGACGTTGAACGGCTGGCGCACGCGGTTCAGCAGGTCGGTCAGCGGGGGCTGTGCCACGCCGTAGCCGACGCGCAGCCCCGCCAGGCCGTAAGCCTTCGAGAACGTGCGCGACACCATCAGGTTCGGATACTTGCGCACCCAGCCCGTGGACTCGTACTGCTGGTCGGCGTCCAGGTATTCGTTGTAGGCCTCGTCCAGCACCACCACCACGTGCGGCGGCACCTTGGCCAGGAACGCCTCGATCTCGGCGGCCGACACATAGGTGCCGGTCGGATTGTTCGGATTGGCGATGAAGACGAGCTTCGTGTCCGGCGCAATCGCCGCGGCCATCGCATCGAGGTCGTGCCCGTACTGGCGCGACTTCACCTCGATGGCGCGCGCCCCCACTTCCTGCGTGGCCAGCGCGTAGACCGCGAACGAGTATTCGGCGTAGACGATCGACTCGCCGGCGCGCACCAGCGCGTGCGCGGCCAGTTCCAGGATGTCGTTGCTGCCGTTGCCGAGCGTCAGCCATTCGGCCGGCACATCGAATTTTTCCGAAAGTTTCGCCTTCAGCTCGAAGCCGTTGCTGTCCGGATAGCGCCCCAGGTCTTCCGTGGCCGCCGCAATGGCCGCCTTGGCTGACGCCGGCATGCCGAGCGGATTCTCGTTCGACGCGAGCTTGACGATGCGTGCCTCGTCAAGCCCGAACTCGCGCGCCACTTCCGAAATTGGCTTTCCTGCGATGTACGGCGAAATCTTGCGAACGTAGGTCGGGCCGAAGTAGTCGGTCACACTCGCGGCTACCGCGCCGTTTTCCTGCTGTGCCATGCGTGTCTCCTGCCTGCGTTATTTGCTCGACGGGTACGACCCGAGCACCTTCAGGTACGCGGCGTTGGCGCGCAGCGACTGGATCGCGCGTGCCACGGCCGGCTCATGCTGGTGGCCTTCCACATCGACATAGAAGTAGTACTCCCACGCGCCACTGCGGGCCGGCCGCGATTCGAAGCGGCACATCGAGACCCCATTGTCGGCCAGCGGCGCCAGCAGCTGGTACACCGCACCGGCCTTGTTCGGCACCGACAGGATCATCGAAGTCTGGTCGCTGCCCGACGGCTCGGTCTCGTAGCGGCCGATCACGGCAAAACGCGTGCGATTGTGCGGATCGTCCTGGATATTGGCCCGCACGATGTGCAGGTGATAGCGGTTGGCGGCGGTCTCGCCGGCAATCGCCGCCACCGTGGGATCCTCGCTGGCCATGCGCGCCGCCTCGGCGTTGCTGGAGACGGCCTGGCGCTCCAGATGCGGATAGTTGGCCGTGAGCCAGTGCTGGCACTGCGCCAGCGCCTGCGCGTGGGCGCGCACCACGGTCACGCCCTTCATGTCGGGCGACGATGCCATCAGATTGTGATGCACCTTCAGCGCAATCTCGCCGCTGATCTTCAGCGACGTCTGCAGGAACAGGTCCAGCGTGCGCGACACCGCGCCCTCGGTCGAATTCTCGACCGGCACCACGCCATATTCCACCGTGCCCGATTCCACCGACCGGAACACCTCGTCGATGCTCGGGCAAGGCACGCCGGACACCTCGTGACCGAAGTGCGCGTACAGCGCCTGCTCGGAAACGTGCCGGCCGGGCCGAGGAAGGCGATTTCCAGCGGCTTTTCCAGCCCGCGGCAGGCGGACATCACCTCGCGCCAGATCGACGCGACGCTTTCGCCCAGCAGCGGACCCGGATTGGCACCCTGCACCTTGCGGATCACCTGCAGCTCGCGTTCGGGGCGGAACACCGGCGCACCGTACTTCTTCTTGACCTCGCCCACGTCGAGCGCCAGTTGCGCGCGGCGGTTCAGCAGGGCCAGCAGTTCACGGTCGACCGCGTCGATCTGGTCGCGCAGCGGCGCCAGGTCGGCGGACAGCGCCTGCTCATGGGGGTTCGGCGCGGCATTGTCGTTGCCTGGGGCTGCCACCCCGGGCTTGTCTTGCTGTGTCATAGGCCTGTGGGCCACGCATCGCGCGGCCGCGGAAAGTCTGGGCTGATGCCGGGCCCAGGCAGTGCAAGGGCCGCGACAGAAAGCACCACCGTCAGGCGGCGGTACGCTCGAACTCGCGCATGAATTCCACCAGCGCGGTCACACCTTCGAGTGGCATCGCGTTATAGATGCTGGCGCGCATGCCGCCCACGGACTTGTGGCCCTTGAGCTGTACCAGGCCGTTCGCGCGCGCCTGGGTCAGGAACGCTTCGTTGCGCGATTCATCGCGCAGGAAGAACGGTACGTTCATGCGCGAGCGGCTGGTCGGGTCGATTTCGTTACGGTAGTAGTCGCTCTGGTCCAGGAAGTCGTACAGCATGCGCGCCTTGGCGATATTGCGCTGTTCGATCGCGGGCACGCCGCCCTGGGCCTTGAGCCACTGGAACACGAGCCCCGCGATGTAGATCGCGTAGGTGGGTGGCGTGTTGTACATCGAGTCATGCTCGGCCACCTGGCGCCAGTTGAACGCCGACGGGCACAGCGGATGCGCGAAACCGATCAGGTCCTCGCGCACGATGACGATGGTCACACCGGCCGGGCCGATGTTCTTCTGCGCGCCGCCGTAGACCACCTGCACGCGCGACCAGTCGATCGGGCGCGACAGGATGTGGCTCGACGCGTCGGCCACGACGATGCGGCCCTTGTCATGCGTGCCGGTCTGGCCGATGTCCGGAATCTCCTGGAACTCCACGCCGACGATGGTCTCGTTGGTGCACAGGTGTACGTAGGCGGCATCGTCCGACAGCTTCCAGGTGTTCACATCGGGAATCTTGTGCCACTTCTGGTCCTTGCTGGACGCGGCGATATTCACTTCGCCGTAGCGGCGCGCTTCCTGCTCGGTCTTCACCGACCACGTGCCCGTGACCACGAAATCGGTCTTCGGTTTCGCGGCATTGACACGGTTGGCCAGGTTCAGCGGCACGATGCCGTTCTCGCCGATGGCGCCGCCCTGCAGGAACAGGATCTTGAAGTTCTTCGGCACGCGCAGCAGTTCGCGCAGGTCGGCCAGCGCCTGCTGGTGGATGCTCTCGAACTCCTTGCTGCGATGGCTCATCTCCATCACGGAAACGCCAGTGCCGCGCCACGACAGCATTTCCTCGGCGGCCTGCTGCAGGACTTCGGTCGGCAGCGCGGCCGGGCCAGGCGAGAAATTGAAGACGCGCTCGGCCAGGGAACGTTGCAGGCCGGCGAGGGCGGGATTCTGGGGATCGTTCATGGAGGGAGAAAAGAAAAATGGCTGCCGGATGGAACCAGGCAGCCATTATCGCCCAAAACCCGCGCCCCTTGGACACCCGAGGCATCCGGACCAGGCCTGGACACGCGGCCTCTCCAGCCCGAAGGGGCCGGAGAGGCCAGCCGTCGATCACTTCGAAGCGGCGGCGATTTCCTTCTCGGCGGCGTCGCGCATCGACTTGCCAACCTGCGGGCCGTACTTCTGCATCATCGAGCCCCAGATTTCCTGGGTGGCCTTGCCCTGGTTGGCCATGAACTTCTGGCCCGTCGGCGACTTCAGGAACGTCGTCAGATCCTTGATTTCCTGGGTCGAGTAGTACTTGCCGAAGGCATCATAGTGCGCCTTGATGGCGTCCTGGCGGAAGCCGTCGGTGTTGAACGCCGTACCGGCGCCGTCGACCATGCGCTGCACCGCGCCGTTCTTCTTGAGCTTGTCGACAGCGGCCTGCTTCTGCTTGTCGTTCAGCGTCTTGTTCTCCACGAGAACCTGCTCCAGCACCAGCGGCGCTTCCTGCTTGGCGCCCTGCTGCCAGTTTTCGGCCTGACCCTTGACAGCCTGGTCGGCCTGCATGACGGACAGCAGTTCCTTGATGGCCGCGGTCTTGTCCTTGTCTTCCTGAGCGTGCGCGCCTTGCGCCAGCATCATCATCGGAGCGAAAGCAGCCAGAACAGCGATACGTCGATAGGTTTTGAGCATTATGACTCCCTGGTAAATACGTCCGGATTAGTCCGAACGGCCGTCTGGCGAGTTCCGGCCGTCGTCCTGTTGTTGCAACAAATTACGAATTGGCGTCCGCGTCGGAGGCGCCGGCTCCGGTATCGCCATCGGCACCAGTCGTCCCCGCGGCATCTTCTGCCACGTCGTCGTCCTCGCCGTTGCCTGTGCTGTCAGCATCCGACTCGACGATGCGCTGCAGGCCTGACAGCTTGGTGCCTTCGTCCACGTTGATCAGCGTCACACCCTGGGTGGCGCGGCCCATCTCGCGAATCTCGGCCACGCGGGTGCGGATCAGCACGCCGCCCGTCGTGATCAGCATGATCTCGTCCTCGGCCGACACCAGTGCGGCGGCCACCACGCGGCCATTGCGCTCGCTGGTCTGGATCGCAATCATGCCCTTGGTGCCACGGCCGTGTCGAGTGTACTCGGAGATCGGCGTGCGCTTGCCGTAGCCGTTCTCGGTAGCGGTCAGCACGCTGCCCACCGTCGGCGATGCGCCTTCAGTCGACTCGCTTTCCGTCGCTTCCGTTTCCGCCGGTGCTACCAGCATGGCGATCACGGCCTGGCCTTCATCAAGGTTCATGCCGCGCACGCCACGGGCCTGACGGCCCATCGGACGCACGTCGTTCTCGTCGAAACGCACGGCCTTGCCGGCATCGGAGAACAGCATCACGTCGTGCTGGCCATCGGTGATGGCCGCGCCGATCAGGAAGTCGCCCTCGTCGAGGTCGACGGCAATGATGCCGGCCTTGCGCGGATTCGAGAAATCGGTCAGCACGGTCTTCTTGACCGTGCCGCGCGCCGTCGCCATGAAGATGAAGTGTTCGGCGTCGAACTGGCGCACCGGCAGGATCACGTTGATCTTCTCGCCGTCAGCCAGCGGGAACATGTTCACGATCGGGCGACCACGCGAGTTACGCGACCCTTGCGGCACTTCGTAGACCTTGAGCCAGTACAGGCGGCCACGGTTCGAGAAGCACAGGATGTAGTCGTGCGTGTTGGCCACGAACAGCGTGTCGATCCAGTCGTCTTCCTTGGTCGCCGTGGCCAGCTTGCCGCGGCCACCGCGCTTTTGCGCGCGATATTCGGAAATCGGCTGGCTCTTCATGTAGCCCGAGTGCGACAGCGTGACCACCATGTCCTGCGGCGTGATCAGGTCCTCGGTGTCGAGCTCGGTCGCGTTGTGCTCGATCTGCGAGCGGCGCTCGTCGCCGAATTCGGCGCGGATGGCGCCCAGTTCCTCGGTGATGATCGTGGTGATGCGCTCCGGACGTGCCAGGATGTCCAGCAGGTCGGCGATCAGGCCCATTACCTCTCGGTATTCCTGGACGATCTTGTCCTGCTCCAGCCCCGTGAGGCGTTGCAGGCGCATCTGAAGGATTTCCTGCGCCTGACCGTCGGACAGGCGGTACAAGCCGTCGGGCTGCATGCCGAACACGGCTGGCAGGCCATCGGGACGATACGAGGCGCGGCCGCCGGCGGTGTCGCTTTCGGCACGCGAGAGCATTTCGCGCACCAGCCCGGAATCCCACGCCTTGGCCATCAGTTCCTGCTTGGCCAGCGGCGGCGTCGGGGCCGCCTTGATGATCGCGATGAACTCGTCGATGTTGGCCAGCGCCACGGCCAGGCCTTCCAGCACGTGGCCGCGCTCGCGCGCCTTGCGCAGTTCGAACACGGTACGACGCGTCACCACTTCGCGGCGATGCGACAGGAAGGCATCCAGCATCTGCTTGAGGTTCAGCAGGCGCGGCTGGCCGTCCACCAGCGCCACCATGTTCATGCCGAACGTGTCCTGCAGCTGGGTGTTCTTATATAGGTTGTTCAGCACAACCTCGGGCACTTCGTTGCGCTTGAGCTCGATCACCACGCGCATGCCTGACTTGTCAGACTCGTCGCGGATATCGGAAATGCCTTCGATCTTCTTCTCGGTCACAAGCTCGGCGATACGCTCGAGAAGTGTCCGCTTGTTCACCTGGTACGGCAGTTCGTCGACGATGATCGCCTGGCGCGCGCCGCGGTCGATGTCCTCGAAGTGCGTGCGCGCGCGCATGACCACCCGGCCGCGCCCGGTTCGGTAACCTTCGCGCACGCCCTGAATGCCATAGATAATGCCGGCGGTCGGAAAATCAGGCGCGGGGACCAGTTCGATCAGTTCGTCGATCGTGGTATCGGGATTACGCAGCAGATGCAGGCAGGCATCCACAACTTCATTCAGGTTATGCGGCGGGATATTGGTCGCCATACCCACGGCAATACCCGACGAACCATTGATCAGCAAATTCGGGATTCGCGCCGGCAAAATACCGGGCTCTTTCTCCGAACCGTCATAGTTCGGTTCGAAATCGACAGTTTCCTTGTCGATATCGTGAAGCATTTCATGGGCGATCTTCGCCAGGCGGATTTCGGTATAACGCATCGCCGCTGCGTTATCTCCGTCCACAGAACCGAAGTTACCCTGGCCGTCGACCAGCATATAGCGCAGCGAGAAATTCTGCGCCATGCGGACGATCGTGTCGTAGACGGCCGTATCACCGTGCGGGTGATACTTACCAATCACATCACCGACGATACGCGCCGATTTCTTGTAGGCCCGGTTCCAGTCGTTATTGAGCTCATGCATCGCAAAGAGCACGCGCCGGTGTACCGGCTTCAGGCCGTCCCGGACGTCGGGAAGCGCGCGTCCCACAATTACGCTCATCGCGTAATCGAGGTATGAGCGGCGCATTTCCTCTTCCAGCGAGACCGGAAGGGTTTCTTTGGCGAATTGATCCATTGCGGCGTGGTTTATGCGGCGGGTTTAAGCAAATGAAGCCCGTGAATCTGACGGCATGAAGACGCCATGCCGGCGACGGGCGAACATGGCATTCTAACACGCGCGCACCCCCTTCCCGCCCCCGCCGGAACCACCCCGGCGCAGCCCTCGCCGACGCCCCGGGCGCCCACCCCCGATCCGCTGCAACCCAGTCAGGACAAGGGTTTGCAGGCGCCGCAAGAGCGATGTTGCACAAACACCACAGGCCTAAAACCACGTGGTTGAATCGAATATATTTACTTCTTAGGAAACGAGCCTTGTGGCACAATTCCCCAGCGAAGAGCCAGACATTGTTCGAAGTGGAGCATCCACCACATCGAGAATGTTATACTCCGAAGAATGTATGACTTGTTTTCGTCCATTTGCTCGCAGTAACCCTGCGGTGATCTCATCCTGAGAGGAGAAATATGAAAAAATTTGCCAAGCTCGCGCTCGTTGCAGCTACCGCAGTAATGGCTGCATCCGCTCAAGCCCAGTCCGTCCCTACGAAAAGAAGGCAGTGAACGATAACTGGGGCAACGGTACGAGCGAGTACGTGTGGAAGAATGGCACGAACGAGCTCTGCTGGCGCGACAGCTCCTGGACCCCGGCAACGGCCAATGCCCTGTGCGATGGCGCACTGGCTCCGGCTGCTGCTCCGGCTCCGGCCCCGACTCCGGTGGCCCCGCCGGTTGTGTCCAGCGAGAAGGTCACTTTCGCAGCTGACACCCTGTTCGACTTCGACAAGGCTGTTCTGAAGCCCGAAGGCAAGGCCAAGCTGGACGACCTGGTCTCCAAGCTGCAAGGCATCACCCTGGAAGTCATCATCGCCGTTGGCCACACCGACTCGTTCGGTTCGGACAAGTACAACGATCGCCTGTCGATCCGCCGTGCTGAATCGGTCAAGGCTTACCTGGTGAGCAAGGGCGTTGAAGCCAACCGCGTGTACACCGAAGGCAAGGGCAAGCGCCAGCTGAAGGTTGATCCGAAGTCGTGCAAGGGCAACCGCACCGCTCAGATCGCCTGCCAGCAGCCGAACCGCCGCGTGGAAGTCGAAGTGGTCGGCACCCGCAGCGCACGTTAATCGGATCCTCTCCGATGAAGGAAAGCCCAGCGAAAGCTGGGCTTTTTTTTCGCCCGGCGCCAGGGGGTTTTCCCCGGCAGCGCGCCGGGCCACCCATATTCGGCGCGGCTCGGTTTTTTTGGTAAAGTTGCCGCAGCCTTCTCATCAGACCTGCCGCCCGCGCGGCGCCCACGATGTCGCATTCGACCACGCTCAACGCCTCGACCCAAACCGGCCGCAACGCCGATCCGAAAGAGATCGACAAGTTCAGCGAGCTGGCCCACCGCTGGTGGGACCCGAACAGTGAATTCAAGCCGCTGCACGACCTGAACCCGCTCCGCCTGGGGTGGATCGACGGCATTGCGCACCTGTCGGGCAAGCAGGTCATCGATGTGGGCTGCGGCGGCGGCATCCTGTCGGAAAGCATGGCCCGCATTGGCGCCACCGTCAGGGGCATCGACCTGTCGGCCAAGGCGCTGAAGGTTGCCGACCTGCACAGCCTGGAATCGGGCGTGGCCATCACGTACGAGGAAATCGCCGTGGAGGACCTGGCCGCGCGCGCGCCCGCCAGCGTCGACGTGGTGACCTGCATGGAGATGCTGGAGCACGTACCCGATCCGCAGTCGATCGTGCGTGCCTGCACCACGCTGGTCAAACCCGGCGGCTACGTGTTCTTCTCGACCATCAACCGCAACCTGAAGGCCTACCTGCTGGCCATCGTCGGTGCCGAGTACGTGCTGAACATGCTGCCGCGCGGCACGCACGACTATCAGAAATTCATCACGCCGTCCGAGATGGCCCGCTTCGCCCGCAATACCGGCCTGGAGATGGTCGAGATGCGCGGCATGACGTTCAATCCCTTGACGCAGATCTATTCGCTCGGTCGCGACACCGACGTGAACTACATGATAGCGTTCCGGAAGGTGGCATGACGATGGCGAAGTTCGACGCGGTTTTCTTCGATCTCGACGGTACCCTGGCCGATACGGCCCCCGACCTTGCCGCAGCCGCAAACCGGCTGGTCGTGGAACACGGCATGGCGCCCGTCGCGTACGAGAAGCTTCGCCCGGTAGCCTCGCATGGTGCGCGCGGGCTGATCGGCGCGGCCTTCGGCAAGCGGCCGGAGGACCCCGAGTTCCCGGCACTGCGCGATAGCTTCCTCGACCACTACGAGGCCGATATCGCCATCCATACACGCCTGTTCGAAGGCATGGATGCCGTATTGGCAAAGCTCGAGGCCGACGGCGTGCCCTGGGGCATCGTCACGAACAAGATCGCCCGCTTCACGGTGCCGCTGGTGCAGGCCATCGGCCTGGCACCGCGCGCTTCGGCCGTGGTCAGCGGCGACACCACGCCGCACGCCAAGCCGCACCCTGCCCCGTTGCTGCATGCCGCCGAACTGAGCGGCGTGGCTGCGGCGCGCTGCCTCTATGTCGGCGACGACCTGCGCGACATCCAGGCCGGCAAGGCCGCGGGCATGGCGACGGTCTCGGCAGCCTACGGGTACTGCGGCGAGGCCGAGCCGCCCGAAACGTGGGGCGCGGACTACCTGATCCATCACCCCGCCGAACTACTTGAATTGCTGCGCTGAGCCCCCAGCTATCGGTACGGAACCGGGGACACGCCATCGGCGTCGAAACCGGGTACAATCCGTTTTCTTTCGCGTTTTACTACGCACATTGGGGCCGACCTGGTTTCGACGTGGGTTGCAAAGCAGTGGAGGGCATACCGAGGACCCGTCACCTCGTTAATCAATGGGAATGCAATAACTGCTAACGACGAACGTTACGCACTGGCAGCCTAAGGGCCGCCGTCCTCGCACTGGCTCGCTGACGGGCTAGGGTTCGCAAGAACCAGCGAGGTCATTTACGTCAGATAAGCTTCGGGAGTGTCACGGGCCCGAGGACGAAAACCTAGTGACTCGCCGTCGTAGAGCGTGTTCGTCCGCGATGCGCCGGTTAAATCAAATGACAGAACTAAGTATGTAGAACTCTCTGTGGAGGGCTTGCGGACGCGGGTTCGATTCCCGCCGGCTCCACCAGTACACCGCACCGCCTCGGACACGCATCACCGTCCGGGGCAATGAGAAACGGGCCCACGGCCCGTTTTTTTTGCTTCGCAGTGTCGTTCAGTGCACCACCACTCCATCGACCGGCATGCTTTCGAGCCGGGCGGCGTAGTAGCGATCCACGGGCAGGCTGACGCCCAGGTGTACGTAGAGGCGCTTCGCGTGATCGACCGAGCCGACCATGCCCGGCATCCAAAGGCGTTGCAATCGCGCATGCGACTCGCCCGAGTGTGCCGCGAAGGCGTCGACCCCGAATTCCTGGATGGCCTTGAACAGGACCAGCCCAACCAGATACATGTCGCCGGAATCCAGCGCGATGCCCGCCTGGGCAGCCCAGCGCTCGGCGCGATCTTCGATTTTTTCCGCCTCGGCAAACCGTTCCGTCATGGTCGGCATGAACACGTCGCCTGGCGGGATAAGAGTAAAGCTCATCAGACGGCTCCTAACCCCGTATGCCAACAATGACGGCCAATTTCGCCGAAAACTGAAGCGATCGGAACAGATTCGAACGTTTCCGGCGAAAAAACAACACTTAGCGAATTAAACGCCACAGAGCCGGCGTCACCGCAGGGGTCCATCCTGCACCGCGCCATGCGGTATGACGTTGCAGGCAGACGTAGCGCTTGCCCTGATATGTCACCGCCTGACCGATTTCATACGCAGGACCTTCGCGCCACGCATCGAGCGTGCTCCCGTCCGGCAAACCCGTCGAACTGGCGCCGGCGCTGTCGCCTCCACCACTGCGTCCGCTGGCGCTAGGTGCTTCCTTGTCGATCTCGTAGCGATAGCCCGCATGCGACTTGCTCAGGAAAACGCGATTGGCGGTGGCCGAGTTCAGCGGCACGATGCTCGATGCGCCATTGCGGGCCTGCAGCTCGCCGATGCGGAAGATCTGCGATTCCGCATTGACCTTCTGGGCCAGTTGATAAGCCCACGTGCTCGCCCTGGCATTGGCGGCGGTGATCGTCAGCACATGCTTGCCGGCATCGCGCCCCATGGCGTCCAGTGCCCGGAACGTCAGCTTCGTACCGATCACCAGGTCGCCCTTGGCGGCCAGCATCCCCTGGTCTTCCCAGCCGGTCTCGCGCACCGCCAGGCCGTCGCCAGGGAACTTGACGTCGGCGCAAGCGTAGAACGCCTCGGGGCTGTCGCCACGCTGCCAGATGCTGTAGATGATGTGGCTGCCCTTCTTGCCCGGCGGCAATTGCACTTTCATGCGGTATTTGCCGCCCTCATCGGTCGCTTGCGCGCCGGTCACCGTCGCAAATTCTTCAAGATCGCTCCAGCGCAGCGGCATGCCCGGGTCCCAGTCGTCGCGCGTGATGTAGTACTTGAAGTATTGCGTGGCATGCCGCGCCGTGGCGCGCCAGACAAATGTGTAGTCGCCGCTGGGCGTGGGCACGATGGACGTCTGCGGCCAGTCCAGCCGGGCCAGGTCCAGGCCCCGGAAGCTGGCCGACCCGCCAGAACAAAGCTCGCCGTCGGCAACGAACGCGCGGTGATTGCCAGCGGCATTGCCTTGGCGCACGCCGTTCCAGTCGTAGAACTGCTGCGCGCCACCGACTGCCCGGGCAGCCCGGCAGGCGCCCGATTTCGGTTGTTCGGCGCCTTCCTGGTAGCAGGTCAGCACCCGGCTGGCGGGTAGCTCCATCGTGCCGTGTGCCTGCACGGAAAGCGGCGCCGCCGTTGTAGCGAGCGCCAGGCAAGTGAGACCGATAGCCTTGTAGGACATCGCGATTCTCCTAGAAACGTGGGTTGGGTGTTCGCCATTGGAGGAATGGCTGCGCGATTTGACGCGCCCCTTATCGCCAGGAAAATCGGAATCGCCCTAAATTGGCCCACGCCATGCTGACAATCAACCAGATGGCGAATTCGGATTCATCCGGCAAATCCATGCAGTTGCCGCACGCATGGCGGCTACAATAGGCCGTCGCTGTCCACGCCCTGCCCTCATGTCCGACCATCCCCGCTTTACCGTCAGCCGATCCATGGTCATGCTGCTGCCCGAGCAGCCCTTCCTGGACTGGATTCAGGCCGTGGACCCCGATCCCGTCCCTACGCTGACGCTCACCGACGTGCGCGACGATGCCAGCGTCTTCCTGCTACCCGCCGAGGTGGCCGACACGGCCGAGAATGCGTTGCGTTGGGTGGAAAAGCGCTGGCGCCCGTTCTTCGAATTCATGCTGGGCGAGTGGTTCGACGACTCGGTCTGGCCCGAAGAGCTGTCGCTGGCCATGTTCCGGGACTGGTTCACCGTGCGCTTCCATTCGATGGTGTGGGACATGGCACCCGACGCGCCGCTCGAATACGAGGACTGGGACGACGAGGAAGACGACGACGCGCCGACCATGCTGCATTGATCCGCAGGGCGTTTCGCGCCTCACCAGGCAAAACGGCACGCCAGGGCGTGCCGTTCTTCCTTGCCGATGCCAAAGACTGGAACTCAGAGGAACCGGTCCAGAATTTTCCGACTCGGCTTATCCAGCGCGAACTGATCGCGGATCAGGTAGTGGATGCCGTGGCTGTCCGAGATTAGCAGCGTGTTGCCTGTCAGCCGGCGAATGTCCTCTTCGCCGCGCAATACCAGGTCGGTCTGGCCACGGTCGGTCTGCACGGTCCAGATGCTTGGCGTGGCGTATGTCGACACGCCCAGGATCTTCCGGATCTCGGGCATGAATTCGCGCGATGCCAGTTCGGCTTCGATCAGCTGGCGGGTCGGCGCAGGCAGCGTGTCGAGACGCGGAATCCACGCCAGCTCCTTGCCATCGGTGCTCATCATGCCCACGCCGTCGTCGGTGGCGGAAATCGGAAACGCGCGCACCGGCACCACGCCTTCATGGTGCGTACCAGCGGACGTCGTCAGCACGAGCTTGCCCAGGCTGTTGCGGGACAGGGTGAATTCGGGCGATTGCATAGCCGTTTCTTGAACTGATGGATTACTGGGCACTGACTGCCTCCCCTGCTTCGGCACGATTGCCGGCGCTGACGTCGTCCGCGTCGGTATCGACATTGCGCGCCTGCGCCTGGTACAGCTTGTAGTAGGCGCCTTCGCGCGCCAGCAGTTCGTCGTGGCTGCCCACTTCGACGATCTGGCCACGGTCCATCACGACCAGGCGGTCGGCCTTGCGCAGCGTCGACAGCCGGTGAGCGATGGCAATGGTGGTGCGGCCTTGCACCAGGTTGTCCAGCGCCTTCTGGATTTCCTTCTCGGTCGAGGTGTCCACCGACGACGTGGCCTCGTCCATGATCAGGATGCGCGGATCGATCAGCAGCGCGCGGGCAATCGAGATACGTTGCCGCTCGCCGCCAGACAGCGCCTGGCCGCGCTCGCCGACCAGCGAGTCATAGCCGTGCGGCAGCCGCAGGATGAACTCGTGGGCGTGGGCAGCGCGCGCCGCGGCGATGATCTCCTCGCGCGTGGCATCGGGCTTGCCGTAGGCGATATTGTCGGCAATCGTGCCGAAGAACAGGAACGGCTCCTGCAGCACCAGGCCAATGTTCTGGCGGAAATCCGATACCGGCAGCGAGCGGATATCCACGCCATCCACGCGAATCGCGCCCTCGGACACATCGTAGAAACGGCAGATCAGGTTGACCAGCGTGCTCTTGCCCGACCCGCTGTGACCGACCAGGCCAATCATCTCGCCCGGCTCGATGGTCAGGTTCAAGCCGCGAATTACGGCGCGGTTGCCATAGCGGAAGCCCAGGTCGCGCATCTCGATGGCGCCGCGCACGTTTTCCAGGCGCACGGGCTTTTGCGGCTCCGGCACGCTGGACACGTGGTCGAGAATGTCGAAGATGCGCTTGGCGCCGGCGGCCGCCTTCTGCGTCACCGACACGATCCGGCTCATCGAATCCAGGCGCGTGTAGAAGCGGCTGATATAGGTCAGGAACGCCACCAGCACACCGACGGTAATCGCGTTGTGGCTGACCTGCCAGATACCGAAGATCCAGACCACCAGCAGGCCCACCTCGGTCAGCAGCGTCACGGTTGGCGTGAACAGCGACCACACGGCGTTCACGCGGTCGTTGATCGCCAGGTTGTGGCGATTGGCCTCGCGGAATCGCACCACCTCACGCTTTTCCTGGGCGAACGCCTTGACCACGCGGATACCCGGGATCGTATCGGCCAGCACGTTGGTGATCTCGGACCAGATCCGGTCGATCTTCTCGAAACCATGGCGCAGGCGATCGCGCACCAGGTGGATCATCCACGCGATGAACGGCAGCGGCACCAGCGTGACCAGCGCCAGCCACGGGTTGATGGAAATCAGGATGATCGACGTCATGGCGATCATCAGCACGTCGGTGGCGAAATCGAGCAGATGCAGCGACAGGAACACGCTGATGCGGTCGCTCTCGGAGCCGATCCGCGCCATCAGGTCGCCGGTGCGCTTGCCGCCGAAGTATTCGAGCGACAGCTTGAGCAGATGCTCGTAGGTGGTGGTGCGCAGGTCCGCGCTGATGCGTTCGGACACGCGCGCCAGCAGGTAGGTGCGCGCCCAGCCCAGCGCCCAGGCCACCAGCGCGGCGCCCAGCAGGCCGGCCAGGTAGAGCTTGACCAGGTCGTAGTCGATCGGCACGCCGTTCTGGTACGGGATCAGCACCTTGTCCATCAGCGGCATCGTCAGGTACGGCGGCACCAGCGTGGCGGCAGTGCCAAGCAGCAGCAGCACGAATCCGGCCAGCAGTTCCCAGCGGTAGGGGCGCGCGAAGCGCCACAGGCGCAGCAGGGCCCAGGTGGACGGCGGGGTTTCCAGTTCGCGGCTGCACTGCGGGCACTGCTCCTCGCCCGGCGGAATGGGCGCCTTGCAGGTCGGGCAGATATCGGCGTCCGGCGTGGCGGCGTGCCCGGTTGCCAGAAGATCGCGGCGGGCATCGAACTGGTCGGCCAGCCGCAAGGCGTCAGGATTGTAACCAAGCGTGTAGCGCCAGCTGGCCAGACGGTGCCGGCCGTCGCCAAATTCCAGCGTACCCACGCCGGCGTGGTCACCATGGGCCAGGGTCAGGCCGGGCGCGATGTCCCAGCTTTGCAGCGCCGATTCCCCGGGGGCGCGAGAGATCAGACGGCGATCCGTCACAACCAGCCACCCTTGGGTAAAATGCAGCCTTGCGTCCAGGTCCAGCGTCAACCCGGCCAGGACGGTTTCCCCGGGCAGCAGGCCGGTGCCGAGTTCGGCAGCCCAGGGACCTTGCAGGCCGGGAAGGTTGGAAGCAGACGGGGAGGACTGGGTCATTGTTGGCGCAAAAAGCGATAAAAGCGCGTCCGCAGGCCCGAAAACGGATCAAATACGGACATAACTTGAAACAATTTAGGCGGTACGCCAGGCTGGCGGCCCGCAATTTTGCCCGCAAGTATACATAACGCAAACAAGCGGGCGCCTTGGTGCGCTGCACAATGCGTTGCCGGTCTCGAAGGGTAACGAAGGGTCAACCCTGAGGCTACAGTAACGTTAACGAAAGATTAGCTTTCCATTTCCCGGGCACTCGCCCACTGCCTCAAGCAAATTCAATGAAAAAGAAGGACATTGAGATTTTCGATGTCATGTCGCTGCGCGGCCCGAATATGTGGACATATCGGCCGGTGCTGGAGGCATGGGTCGATATCGGCGAACTGGAGGATTTCCCCTCCAACAAGATTCCGGGTTCTACGAGCGCCTGTCGACGTGGCTGCCCACGCTGATCGAGCACCGCTGCAGTCCGGGCGTGCGCGGTGGCTTCCTGATGCGGTTGAAGGAAGGCACCTGGCCCGGACACATCCTGGAACACGTCACGCTTGAGCTGCAGAACCTGGCCGGCATGCCCGGCGGCTTCGGCAAGGCACGCGAGACGCCGGTACGCGGCGTCTACAAGGTCATTGTCCGTGCCTGGCACGAGCAGGTGACGCGCGCCGCGCTGTTCGCCGCGCGCGACCTGGTCATGGCCGCCATCGAGGACCGCCCGTTCGACGTGGACGCCGCCGTGGAAACGCTGCGCGACCTGGTCGACGAGCACTGCCTGGGACCGAGCACCGCCTGCATCGTCGATGCCGCCGACGACCGCGACATCCCGTCGATCCGCCTGTCCGACGGCAACCTGGTGCAGCTGGGCTACGGCGCCCGCCAGCGCCGTATCTGGACCGCCGAGACCGACCGCACCAGCGCCATCGCCGAATCGATCTCGCGCGACAAGGACCTGACCAAGACGCTGCTGGAATCGTGCGGCGTGCCCGTGCCGGAAGGCCGCATGGCCGAAAGCGCCGAGGACGCCTGGGATGCCGCCGAAAGCATAGGCCTGCCCGTGGTGGTCAAGCCCTACGACGGCAACCATGGCCGTGGCGTGTTCACGAACCTGATGACGCGCGACGAGGTGCAGACCGCCTACGCCGTGGCCATCGAGGAAGGCAACGGCGTGATCGTCGAGCGCTTCGTGCCCGGCAACGAACACCGCCTGCTGATCGTGGGCGGCCGCATGG
This sequence comes from Cupriavidus sp. EM10, assembly GCF_018729255.1. NCBI lineage: Bacteria > Pseudomonadati > Pseudomonadota > Betaproteobacteria > Burkholderiales > Burkholderiaceae > Cupriavidus > Cupriavidus sp. EM10. Next base: position 753,193 of record NZ_CP076060.1, on the reverse strand, counting down.
TGGCCTGCGCGATGGGCGAGACCGCCTCCGTGGTGGGCGATGGCAAGCAGACCATCGACGAACTGATCGAATCGCAGATCAATTCCGACCCGCGCCGTGGCAGCACCGAGGATCATCCGCTGAACCGCGTACGCCTGGATTCGGCCGCGCGGCTGGAGCTGAAGCGCCAGGGCTACGCCGATGGCGACGCCGTGCCGCCCGCAGGCCGCACCGTGCTGATCCAGCGCAACGGCAACGTGGCCTTCGACGTCACGGACCGCGTGCACCCCAGCGTGGCCGCGCATGCCGCGCTGGCCGCGCGCATCGTCGGCCTGGATATTGCCGGCGTGGACCTGGTGGCCGAGGACATCTCGCGCCCGCTGGCCGACCAGCGTGGTGCCATCGTCGAGGTCAACGCAGGCCCCGGCCTGCTGATGCACATCAAGCCCGCCGACGGCGAGCCGCGCCCCGTGGGCCGCGCCATCGTCTATCACCTGTTCCCGACCCGCAATGGCGTGGACGACGACGGCCGCATTCCCGTGGTGGGCATCACCGGCACCAACGGCAAGACCGTGGTGGCCAAGCTGGTGGCGCGCCTGCTGCAGTTGTCGGGCAAGCATACCGGCCTGTCGTGCAGCGACGGCCTGTTCCTGGACCGCCGCCAGGTGGAAAAGGGCGACCGTGGCGAAAAGGCCAGCTGGGACGCCGGGCATCGCATCCTGATGAACCGCGCGGTGGAAGCCGCCGTGTTCGAAAACGACAGCGGCATGATCCTGTCGCAGGGCCTGCCGTACGATCGCTGCCAGGTGGGCGTGGTCACCAACTTCGGCCAGCCCGACCACCTCGGCGACTACTACGTCGAGGACGAGGACCGCATGTACAACGTGCTGCGCACGCAGATCGACGTGGTGCTCAAGACAGGCGCGGCCGTGCTGAACGCCGCCGATCCGCGCCTGGTCGAGATGGCCGAACTGTGCGATGGCGACGTGATCTTCTTCGGGCTGTCCGCCGACCTGCCGGCCATCATCGAACATCGCGCCGCCGGCAAGCGTGCCGTGTTCGTGCGAGACGGCAAGGTGGTGATGGCCACCGGCGCCAGCGAAAGCGCGCTGACCGACGTCTCTGCGATCCCGCTGACGTACGCCGGCCGCGTCGCGTTCCAGATCGAGAACGTGCTGGCCGCCGTGGCCACGGGCTGGGCGCTGGGCATCTCCAACGACCTCATCCGCGCCGGCATCGTCACGTTCGACGTGGGCCAGGTGGACGTGCCGGGCCGCTTTACGATGTTCGAGCGCCAGGGCGCCACGGTGATCGTCGACGACGCGCACAACGCGCCGGCGCTGGAAGCCGTGGCCGCCGCGCTGGACCGCTTCCCGGCCGAGCGCCGCATGCTGGTGTTCGGTGCCGGCGTGCAGCGCCGCGACGAAGACCTGGTACAGCAAGGCAAGGTGATCGGCAAGACGTTCGACCGCGTGTTCCTGTGCGAAGACCGGAGCGTGCGCCGCGACCTGCCCGACACCGAAGCCCGCGCGCTGCTGAAGAAGGGCCTGTACGAAGGCCGCCGCGTGACGAAGATCATCGACGAAACCGGTCGGCGCGAGGCCGTGGAAGCCGCACTGTCGCAACTGGTGGCCGGTGACCTGCTGGTACTGCAGTGCGACGAGACCTCGACCGAGGGCACCGTCGAGCAGGTACACCAGTGGATGGGCCGCAGCGGACGCCGCGCGTAATCCCGCCCGGAAGATCAACGGACAAACGATTCTATGGAAGTCTCTCGTATCCGGGCACTGCGTGGCCCGAATCTCTGGTGCCGGCATACCGCCATCGAAGCCATCGTGGCCTGCTCGGACCAATCCCACCTGCTGGCCGAACTGCCGGGTTTCGAGGATCGGCTGCGCGCCCGCTTTCCGGGCATCGGCCCGATGCGCCCCGACGACGAAGCCGGTTCGCCGTCCATGGCCCACGCGCTGGAAGCCGCAGCACTGGGCCTGCAGGCCGCCGCCGGCTGCCCGGTGACGTTCAGCCACGCCGCGCCTACGCTGGAACCTGGCACCTACCAGGTGGTGGTGCAGTACAGCGAGGAAGAAGTGGGCCGCCTGGCCTTCGAGCTGGCCGAGCAGCTGTGCCTGGCCGCGCGCGACGACAAGCCGTTCGATCTGGACGACGCGCTGCACCGCCTGCGCGAACTCGATGAAGACGTGCGCCTGGGCCCGAGCACCGGGTCCATCGTCTACGCCGCCGTGGCGCGCGGCATCCCGTACCGCCGCCTGACGCAGGGTTCGATGGTGCAGTTCGGCTGGGGCAGCAAGCAACGCCGCATCCAGGCCGCCGAGACCGACATGACGAGCGCGGTGTCCGAATCGATCGCCCAGGACAAGGAACTGACCAAGGCGCTGCTGCATGCGGCCGGCGTGCCCGTGCCGCTGGGCCGGTCGGTGACCAGCGCCGAGCAGGCCTGGGCCGCCGCGCAGGAGATCAACGGCCCGGTGGTGGTCAAGCCGCGCGACGGCAACCAGGGCAAGGGCGTGGCCGTGCGCATCCGCACGCGCGAGGAAGTGATGACGGCCTATGAAGTGGCCGCCGACATTTCGTCCGACGTGCTGGTCGAGCGCTACATCCCCGGCCACGACTTCCGCCTGCTCGTCGTCGGCAAGCACCTGGTGGCCGCGGCGCGCCGCGATCCGCCGCAGGTGATCGGCGATGGCATGCACACGGTGCGCCAGCTGGTGGAGGAAGTGAACCGCGACCCGCGCCGTGGCGAAGGTCATGCCACGTCGCTGACCAAGATCCGTTTCGACGATATCGCGCTGGCCACGCTGGCCAAGCAGGGCCTGAGCGCCGACGCCGTGCCGGCCAAGGGAGCGCGCGTGGTGTTGCGCAACAACGCGAACCTGTCCACCGGCGGCAGCGCCACCGACGTGACCGACGATGTCCACCCCGACATCGCGGCACGCGCCGTGGCCGCCGCGCAGATGGTGGGCCTGGACATCTGCGGCGTCGACGCCGTATGCGAGACGATGCTCAAGCCGTTCGAGGAACAGGCCGGCGGCATCGTCGAAGTCAACGCCGCACCGGGCCTGCGCATGCACCTGCAGCCGTCGTACGGCAAGGGACGCGCGGTCGGCGAAGCCATCATCTCGACCATGTTCGCCGACGGCGACGATGGCCGCATCCCCGTGGTGGCTGTGTCGGGCACCAACGGCAAGACCACGACGGTGCGCCTGATCACCCATATCCTGGCCTCGAACGGCCTGCGCATGGGCATGACCGGCACCGATGGCGTGTACATCCAGGGCCAGCGCATCGACACCGGCGACTGCAGCGGCCCGCGCAGCGCGCGCAACGTGCTGCTGCATCCCGATGTGGACGCCGCCGTGTTCGAAACCGCTCGTGGCGGCCTGCTGCGCGAGGGCCTGGCCTTCGACCGCTGCGACGTGGCCGTGGTGACCAACGTGGGCGAAGGTGACCACCTGGGGCTGTCGTACATCAGCACCGTGGAAGACCTGGCCGTGCTCAAGAGCGTGATCGTGCAGAACGTGGCGCCGCACGGCATGGCCGTGCTCAACGCCGCGGATCCGATGGTGGCGCGCATGGCCGATGCCTGCCCGGGTTCGATTACGTTCTTCGCACAGGATGCGGGCCTGCCGACCATGGCGCTGCATCGCGCCCAGGGCAAGCGCGTGGTGTTCGTGGAAGGTGCCGAGATCGTGGCCACCGAGGGCGACATGAGCATGCGCTTTGCGCTGGCCGACATCCCGCTGACGCGCAACGGCTCGATCGGCTTCCAGGTGGAAAACGCGATGTCGTCGATTGCCGCCGCCTGGGCGCTGGGCATCGACTGGAGCGTGATCCGCCGCGCGCTGGCCACGTTCGTCAACGACGCCGCCACCGCGCCGGGCCGCTTCAACGTGTTCGACTACAAGGGCGCCACGCTGATCGCAGACTACGGCCATAACCCCGACGCAATCCAGGCGCTGTGCAATGCCGTGGAGACCATGCCGTCGAAGAAGCGCGTGGTGGTCATCAGCGGCGCGGGCGACCGGCGCGACGAGGATATCCGCAAGCAGACCCAGATCCTGGGCGGAGTGTTCGACGACGTGCTGCTGTACCAGGACCAGTGCCAGCGCGGCCGCGAAGACGGCGAAGTGCTGGCGCTGCTGCAGGAAGGCCTGGTCGGTGCCGGGCGCACCAGCCATACCGAGGAAATCCGCGGCGAATTCCTGGCCATCGACACGGGCCTGGCGCGACTGCAGCCGGGCGACCTGTGCCTGATACTGATCGACCAGGTGGAAGAAGCGCTGGACCACATCGCCAAACGCGTTGCCGAACAGTAATCCGGCATCCTGATCCGGCATCCTGATCCGGCATCTGCCTGCATCTGCCGGCCACCCTCTCCCGCCCGCCGGGAGAGGGTGTCTCCCCTCTCCCCCTCCCCCGCCACTTGCCGTCCGCCGTCATTCGGTGCGACAGTATCCCGTACCGACTCCCATCGCCACGCAACGGCCGCCGCCCCGTCCGCCGACCAGGAGACCGCATATGTCTGCGCCGCAAACCGTTGTCGTCACCTATATCGCCGCCACGTCACCGGCAGCGCAAGGTCAGTGACGCGTCGGCAGCGACAGGCGCCGCTCCAGCACGTGCTGGAACGCCGACAGGGCCGTACTGAGGACCCAGTAGATCGCGGCGGCCGCCAGGTACAGCGGCAGCGGCTGGTAAGTGGCCGCGATGATTTCCTGCGACGTACGCAGCAGTTCGGTCACGGTAATCACCGACACGAGCGAGGTGTCCTTGATCAGGCTGATCAGGCTGTTTGACAGGCTTGGCACGGCCAGCCGCAAGGCCTGCGGCCCCACCACGTGGCGCAGCGTCTGCACCGGGGTCATGCCCAGGCTGTAGGCCGCCAGCCACTGCCCGCGAGGCACGCCCAGTATCGCGCCCCTCATGCTTTCCGACAGGTAGGCGCCGACGTTCAGGCTCAGCGTCAGCACGCCCGCCGGGGTGGGCTCCAGCGCGATGCCGATGCCCGGCAGCCCGTAGTAGACGACGAAGATCTGCACCAGCAGCGGCGTGCCGCGCATGATGCTTACGTAGACCCGCGCCATCACTTTGAGAATCCGCTGATTTCCAATCCCCATCAGCGCCACCACAATCCCGATCACCAGACCAAACGCCATCGACAGCACGGCAAACTTCAGCGTGAGCAGCGTGCCCTGCAGCAATACGGGAAGCGAATCGATAACGAGCTGGAGCGCGGACATGGCGGGGCTGGGATTCAGTCAATCTGGGCCGGAATGCCGCGATGATACGTGATCGGGGCGCTTGACTGAGAGCCGTACTTGCTGGGCTATCGCCCGGTTTCCGAGTTCCTGCGGACGGGATGTGTCTATGATCGCCGTATTCGCAGCCTGGGGGTAACCGACTGGCAGCGCATCCGGAGCCGCAAGATCCGCAAATGGGTCTACGACTTCCGGCTGCTGCGTCTGCTCTTTACTTGAGCGGCTTCGTCACGTCCGAGCCGAACCACTTGTTCGACAGCTTGGCCAGCGTGCCGTCCTTGCGCAGGTCGTCCAGCGCCTTGTCGATGGCGGCGGCGAACTTCGGGTTGTCCTTGCGGAACGGGATGGCCACTTCGCTATTGGCGCCGGGCAGCACGGCGCCGGGGCGCAGCGGCAGGTTGGCCTGCTTGATCAGGTAGTTGACCATCAGGCGGTCATTCAGTGCGGCGTCCACGCGCTGCGCGGCCAGGTCGCGCAGGTACTCGGGGGCGCCCGGATACGTCTTCACGTCGATGCCCGGCACCGACTTGGCCAGGTCGTTGTAGTTGCTGCCCAGGCTCACGCCGAGCTTGTGGCCCTTCAGGGCATCGAGGGAAGCAAATTCGCGCTTGTCGTCCTTGCGCTGGATCAGCTGGGCGGCGGAGTAGACGTACGGCGTCGAGAAATCGAGCACCTGCTTGCGCTGCGGCGTGACCGAGACCTGGTTGACGATGATGTCGAACTTGCCAGCCTGCAGGCCAGCGATGATCGCGCTCCATTCGGTCGTGACGAACTCGGGCTTGACGCCGAGCTTGCCGGCCACGGCGCGCGCCACTTCGACGTCGAAGCCGTCCAGCTCGTTGTTCGCACCACGGTATCCGAACGGGGGTAGGTTCCTTCCAGGCCCACCTTGAGCACGCCAGCCTGTTTCACCGTGTCCAGCAGGTCTGCGGCCTGGGCGGCCGTCGCGGCAAGGCCGGTGGCGCCGGCTACCAGGGCGGTGGCCAGCAGGGATTTGAACCAACCCGATCGAATCGTTCGCATATCTTCTCCAGTGGGATGCGGTTTGCGTCTCGGCGCCCCTTTTGAGGGAAATCCGATGGCTCTATGAGCCTATAACGGGCTCAAAGGTATCGCAAACACTATCAATGGCGAAATAACGATTCGAAATGGCTATATAACCAGTTCTGCACAGCGGGCGACCCTTCTTGCCGGGCCGCCCGCCGAAGGCCGCTTACTGGAATGCCTTGTCGTTCGGCTCGGCGAACAGCTGTTTCATTTCCGGCGACAGCGCGTAGTTCATGTTGATGTTGCGCGGCGGAATCGGTTGCAGGAACCACTTGGTGTAGAGCTTCTCGGCACGGCCGCTCTTCTGGATATCGGCCACCACGCCATCCACCAGCGTCTTGAACGAAGCATCGTCCTTGCGGAACATGCAGGCATAGTTCTCGGTCTGCAGCGGCGTGCCGGCGACCACCCACTCGCTTGCGTTCTTGGCCTTGGTGCGCTCGCCGTAGAGCAGCGGTTCATCCATCACGAAGGCGACGGCGCGGCCCGATTCCAGGATCAGGAAGGCCTGGCCGTGGTCCTTGGCGCTGGTCAGGTTCATGTTCATGCCTTCGCCGTTCATCTTGACCAGCAGGCGCTCGCCGGTGGTGCCGGCCGTGGTCACCACGTTCTTGCCCTTGAGTTGCGGGAAGTCGGTCACGCCCGAATCCTTCTTCGTCAGCATGCGGATGCCGTAGATGAACAGGCTGTTCGAGAACGACACCTGCTTCTGGCGCTCGGTGTTGTTGGTGGTGCTGCCACACTCGATGTCGATCGTGCCGTTCTGCATCAGCGGAATGCGGTTCTGCGACGTGATCGGCGTCATCTTGACCTGCAGGTTCGGCATGTTCAGCGTCGATTTCACCTTGTCGACGATGGCCAGCAGGTAGTCGTGCGAATAGCCCATGACCTGGTTGCCGTCCGAATACGAGAACGGAATGGACGATTCGCGATAGCCCAGCGAAATCACACCGCTGTCCTTGATCTTCTTGAGCGTGTCGCCGTCGGCGGCGTGGGCACCGGCGGCGGCACCGGCCACCACGGCGGCAGCCAGCAGGCGGTGGATGGGGGTCGAACGGACAGACAGTGACTTCATGGTTCGCTCCTTCAAGGGGCTTGGATTAATAGATTCGGACTTGAGGCAATCTCACTACCCAACGTACTACTCAAGCTACTACGCAACTTCCAGCACAACCCGTGTTGCACCGGCCTGGCCGGGGATTCCCCGGAAGTTCAGGCCGACGCTGCACTGAAATCTTCCGCGTCGATGGCCGGCGGGCGGCCAGCCAGCCGGTCCGCCAGCAGGCCCGCGCTGCCCATGGCCAGCGTGAAGCCCAGGGCGCCGTGGCCCAGATTGAGCCACAACCCGGGCAGACGCGATTCGCCGATCATCGGCAGCCCGGTAGGCGTGGCCGGACGCAAACCTGCCCACGGCTGCAGCCCATCGAGATCGGCGCCGTTCATCACGTTGCCGAATACCGATCGCGTCTGCGTTACCAGCGTCTGCGCGCGCTCGCGGTCTATCACCGCGCCGCCGCGCACGATATCGGCCATTCCCGCCACGCGCAGCGTATTGCCGATGCGCGCGTAGACGATCTTGTTGGCGAAGTCCGTCACGCTGATGTGCGGCGCCCGCGCGCCCTCGGCAATCGGCACCGTGATGCTGTAGCCCTTGAGCGGCCACAGCATCGGCCGGACACCTGTGGGCCGCAGCAGCGGCACGCTGCCGATGCCACCGGACACGATCACCACATCGGCCGCGATATCGCCCTGGTCGGTCCGCAGCCCGGTCACCCGGCCGCCGCTGCGCACCAGTTCGGTCACCCGCGTGCCGAATTTCAGCGTCACGCCCGGATTGCCTTGCAACAGATGGGCCAGCGACACGCAGAAGAGGTGGCAATCGCCCACTTCCTCGCTCGGCGTGTAGATGGCCCCTGCGATGTCCTGGCGGATGCCCGCCAGCGCCGGCTCCAGCGCTACGGTCGCGTCGCGATCCAGCGCCTGCTGCTCGCAGCCCAGGCTGGCCTGGTAGTCCAGCAAGCGGCATGCCGAGTCATAGGCTGCCTCGTCGCGGTGCACCACCAGCTTGCCGCGCCGCGCAAAATCGAATCCACCGCATTCCTCGCGTGCCTCTGGCCGGCTGACGAAGGCCTGCATCAGGTCGCGGGAGTAAAAAGCCAGTCGCAGCAGCTTGCGCGTGGTGGCCTCGCTGGTCGCGGCGTTGCACGCCTGCACGAATGCCATCAGCCAGCGCCACTGGTCCGGATCCATCGACGGACGGAAGCGCATCGGCGAGTCGCGATCCAGCAGCCAGCCCGGCACCTTCGACAGCACGCCCGGCCCGGCCAGCGGCGCCACATAGCTGTAGCTGAGCTGGCCGCCGTTGGCAAAGCTGGTTTCCTCGCCGGGACCGTCGTGGCGCTCGACCACCGTCACCTCATGACCGTCCTTGGCCAACCGCCACGCGGTAGTCATGCCGACCACCCCGGCACCCACGATCGCTACGCGCATCTCACTTCGCCCTGCCTTTCCGTTGCCAACGATGGGCCAGAGCGTAGAACACTGCGCACGGCTTGCCCAATGCCAATACGTGCCAGAATATGTCCCCAGGCTATGGGCGCCGCTACCGGGGTCTACCCGTAGTGCAAAGCACCATTTTTCCGCACCAAACCAGCCTTCTCCGGGCACCACAACGATGCGTCTGCGTCAGATCGAGGTTTTCCGCGCCGTCATGCTGACGGGCACTGTCAGCGAGGCCGCACGCCTGCTGCATGTCTCGCAGCCCGTGGTCACGCGCGTTCTGCAGCATGCCGAGGCGTCGCTGGGCTTCCGGCTGTTCGATCGCCAGCGTGGACGCCTGCAGCCCACGCCCGAGGCCCAGGCCCTGTATGGCGATGTCGAAAGGCTATATGGCGAGATCGAGCGGGTGCGGCGGGTATCGGAGAGCCTGCGCCACAAGGGCGCGGGCCGCCTGCGCGTAGCCGCCACGCCAAGCCTGGCCAACCCGCTGCTGGTGCCCGCCGTGCGCCGCTTCTGCGCGCGGCACCCTGACACCCAGGTGCAGGTGCTGACCCACCACACCAATGAAATCGTGGCGGCGCTGCTGGCCAACCAGATCGACGTGGGCTTTGCCTTTTCACCGCCCCGCCACGAGGCGATTTCCAGCGTGCCCGTGGCCACCGGCCGCATGCTGCTTGCCGTGCCGCGCGCGCAGCCGCTGCCGGCCGGCGGCAAGCGCGGCGTGGTGCCGATCCGCAAGGTGCTGGAGCGGCCGTTCATCGGCTATGACGACGACAGTTCGCTGGGTCTGCTGGTGCGGCAGACACTGGCCCGCCACGCGCTGGAGCCCCAATCGACGCTGGAAGTACAGACCTATTCGCTGGCGCTGGCCCTGGTGGACGCCGGGCTTGGCCTGACGCTGCTGGACCAGTACACGGCGCTGAGCGCCAATCCGGCCAACGTGGCGCTGCACGACGTCCAGCCGGAGCTGGGCTTCGAGATCCAGATGCTGCGCGCCACCCATCGCGGCGCGTCCAGCCTGGTCGACGACATGCACGCGCAGTTCGCGGCGGCGGCCGAAACACTGGACGCCACGCTCGTCCAGCGGCTGGAAACACCGGCCGCGCAGTTCGATGCGACGGTCCGCCAGGCGCCATGACATTGAGCAGACAATTGACAGCAGCCCGCGCCGTACACCATCATCGAAGCGCCCCGACGGGCGCGTGACCATCCTATGTTCGTCCTGACCCTAGTCCTGCTGGTGCTGGTGAGCGCGTTCTTCTCGATCTCCGAGATCGCCCTGACCGCGGCCCGGCGCACCAAGCTCCAAGTCCTGTCCGACCGCGGCGACCGCCGCGCCACCAAGGTATTGCTGCTCAAGGAAGAGCCCGGCAACTTCTTCACGGTCGTCCAGATCGGCGTGAACAGCGTGGCGATCCTGGCCGGTATCCTGGGAGAGAAGCACGTCTCCGACCTGCTCTTCGACGCCCTGCTGCCCTGGCTCAGCCCCGATACCGCGCAGCGCGTGGCCAATATCGGATCGTTCCTGGTGGTCACGCTGCTGTTCATCCAGTTCGCCGACCTGATCCCCAAGCGCGTGGCGATGACCTTCCCCGAGACCTGCGCGGTCAACGTGATCGGTCCGATGCTGACGCTGCTGAAGGTGTTCCGGCCCGTGGTGTGGATCTTCAACGCGGCCGCCGACGCGATGCTGAAGCTGCTGGGCATCCCGACCAAGCCCGTGGACCAGATCACGACCGAGGACATCGCGGCCATGGTCGACGCCGGCGCCGAGGCCGGCGTGCTGCACAAGCACGAGCTGCACCTGATCGAGAACGTGTTCGAACTCGATTCCAAGCCCATCACCGCGATCATGACGCCGCGCGACGACGTGGTATTCCTGACCCTCGACGAGTCGGCCGACAGCGTGCGCCGCAAGCTGGTGAAGCAGCCGCACGGGCAGTACCCGTCTGCGGCAAGACCATCGACGACGTGCTGGGCTGCATGGACTCCAAGGCCATCCTGCAACTGCTGCTGGCCAACGAGAACGCATCGGTGCTGGACGATATCGGCAAGCACTACGACAAGAACGTGCTGGTGATTCCGGACACGCTGACGCTGTCCGAATCGCTGACGCGCTTCCGCGAGATGCACGAGAGCTTTGCCGTGGTGATGAACGAATACGGGCTGGTGGTGGGCGTCGTCACGCTGGACGACATCGTCGGCGCGCTGATGGGCGACATCCTCTACTCCGCCGAGGACGAGCAGATCGTGCGGCGCGATGCCAACTCATGGCTGGTCGACGGCCTGACGCCGCTTGTGGACCTGAAGAAGGCGCTGGAACTCGATACGCTGCCCGGCGAAGACTATGTCGACACCGCGGCGGGGCTGGTCATTTACTCGCTGAAGCGCATCCCGAAGAAGTCGGAATCGATCAGCGTGGCAGGCTTCCGCTTCGAGGTGCTGGACATCGACCATCACAAGATCGACCAGCTACTGGTGTCGCGCCTGACCGCGCAACATAGCCAGGCCACCCAGACCCGAGCGGCATCTCCTGACCGGCCAGCGTCCCGCGCACCATGCCGATCGTCGTCAGTCGTGCGGCTCAGCACTGCCCGCTCAACTGCTGCTCGCGCAGCCGGCGGTACTGGTCGCCGGCCTGTTCGATCGATTGCCGCGTATGGCGCTGCTGCATGTCGGTTTCCAGCGCACGCATCTGGTCGGCAATCGCGCCACACAACAGCGCCTTCGAGGCAGGCTGCTGCGCGGCTGACTGATCGGACTGGGCGGCCCTGGCCTTGGCGGCGGCCCGGGCGTCCGCGCCACTGTCGAAAATCGACTGCTCCTGCTGGCGCACCGCGTCGTCCTTGCCGATCGTGGAGAAACTGCCGCCCATCGTGGACGTGACGTTGGCAAAGCCGGCCGGACAGGTCGCCGACTCGGTGTAAAGCGTGCTGGTGCCCTTCTGGCATTTGGTCGTCGCCACCGCCTGGCCGCCGGCAAGGCTGGCCAGTGTGACGATGGCCATCACGAAAAGTCCCCGAACCGCGCGCATGTCGTAACCCCTCGTTGTCGTTTGCACGCACGGTAACACGGCCGATGACCGATTGGGTCGCGCCGATCCGGACGTACAAAAACAAAACCGACGCCTGCTTTCACAGTACGCCGGTTTGAGTTCTACTACGCTATTTTGTCTGCCGGTGGTCGAATCAATCGGCAGCTTCTTGTTTGGCGGAGAGGGTCCATTTCGATCCCCTTGCGCTTTGCTTCCTCGTCTGCCAGCAGGGCGAACACTTCCCCGGGCTCCATGCCTGCTTCTTCGGCCATCTTCCAGGCTGTGTGGTAGTCGGGAAGGCGATCCTTCGTGTAGCGGTCGAGGGTCTTCTGTGGCATCCCCCAGTCCTTCGCAGCCTTGTTCACGCTTCGCCCGTTTAGGGCTTTGGCTATCAGTTCTTGGTAGCTCATCAGAAACTCCTATTTTCAAAAATAAGTCCGTTTGAACTAAGATGCGTCTATTAGTTCATTCGGTCTTAGACCGTTTGCGCTGATGAACGAAGTGTAGGGCGTAAACAACGGCGCGTAAACCGGCGCTCGATCCTACTGCCAGAAGCGGCCCGGATTCCGGGTGGATCGAAGTGCTGGGGAGACCGCGCATATACCAAATCCTGCCGGACGTCGATTCCCGGCATAGCGGAGAAAAAGAATGAGCCAGAAGCACCTGATCCATATCCACGCCGTGACGGTCCGCGAGGGTGTCGCCCGAAAGACTGGTAACGCGTATCACATTGAAGAAGGCGCGTGCATCGCGTCGGCTGAGTATCCGGACCGCGAAGGCGAGATCAAGAAGGATACGACGGCTGGTCTTCTGAACCTCCCCGATCACTGCCGTGGTCTGCCTCCTGGTGCCTATGAGCCGGTGTTCTCGTTCCGCAATTTCGAAGGCAAGGTCATGCCGTTCATCGTCGATCTGGTGCCGGTGGGCGTAAAGCAGGCTGCGCCGATGACGGACAAGAAGGCAGCTTGAGATGCTTGAGTTCGTTCTCGGGTTCATGCTCGGTGCGTCTGTCAGCGGTCCACAGTCCGTGTCGCAGGCAGTCGAACTTTCCGTGCGCGATCAAGTGTTGATTTCGGTGGCCGTGGTCGTCGTGCTGGTTTGCTGGTCCGTTCGATTGTGGCTGCGCTTCGGAGGTCCGTGTGATGCGCTGGCTCCTGTCCTTGTTCTCTGAGCGTGTGGCCGTCGAACTGGATCGTCGTGCGCATGCCAGGGCGATGTACGCGAAGTATCGCGCTGCGGTGGGTGGCTGATCGTGGCTCAGTGCGTTCTGTTTCAAGGTGGTGCCCTGACTGCGACGGCCGATGCGCCGGAAGCGTGCCAAGGGTTTGAGCTTGCCCCCGCAAAACGAATCCCTTGCTGAGGTTAAACTGAAGCAAGGAGAGATGTGATGACAAGCAAGACAAAGCGGGCGCAGTACACGCTGGAATTCAAGCTGGAAGCGGTACGGCTGGTGAAGAGCGGGCAGAGCATGGCAGTGGTTAGCGCGACCCTGGGCATCAGAGCGCAGACGCTGCATAACTGGGTCAAGGCGGAGCGGGAAGGCAAGCTGACTGGTGCGGGTATGAAGCCGGTCAGCCCGGAGCAGATGGAGCTGGCCCGGCTTCGGGCGGAGGTGGCGCGCTTGAAGATGGAGCGCGATATTTTAAAAAAAGCCGCAGCATACTTTGCGAAGGAGTCGGTGTGAGGTATGCGTTCATCGAGCGAAACCGACGTTACTGGCCGGTCTCGGTCCTGTGTGAGCTGTTAGGGGTCAGCCCCAGCGGCTATCACCAGCGCAAGCAACGCACAGTAAGCACCGACAGGCCAGATAGAGGCCGACTCAGTGACGATGCCTTGTTGGCCCACATCAAGGCGATTCACGCCGGGGTCAAGGGGGAGTACGGCTGGCCGCGCATGTGGAAGGAACTGCTGGCGCGTGGGGTGCGGGTGGGCAAGGAGCGTGTTCGCAAGCTGATGGCGCTGCACGGCATCCGTGCCCGCCACAAGCGCAAGTACATCGCGACAACCAACTCGAACCACGATTTGCCGGTGGCCCCCAATCTGCTGCAACGCGACTTTAGCCCAGCAGCACCCAATCAAGTCTGGACGAGCGACATAACCTATGTGGCGACCGCCGAAGGCTGGCTCTACCTGGTGGTCATCATCGACCTGTTCAGCCGGCAGGTGGTTGGCTGGTCGATGCAACCACACATGAAGGCCGAATTGGTCACGGACGCGCTGCGCATGGCCTGGTTCCGGCGCCGCCGGAAGCCGGTGTGATTGTGCACACCGACCGGGGAAGCCAGTATTGCAGCCATCTGTTTCAAGACGCCCTGAAGGCGTATGGCATGCGCTCGTCAATGAGCCGCAGGGGCGATTGCTGGGACAACGCGCCGACTGAGAGTCTGTGGGGTCGTTGAAGGTCGCTCGCCTGCACGGTCGCCAGTTCGCTACCCGCCGCGCCGCAATGGACGAGGTAATTGACTGGCTTGGCTTTTATAATGCCAGCCGACTCCACTCGACGCTGGGCTACGTCAGCCCCATGACGTTCGAGAAAAACTGGTCCGCAGCTCAGCAACACCGGGCTGCCTAATTCCCTCGGTTATGGGATTCGTGGAACAGGGGCAAGGTCAGTTCGTGTTGCAGACCGCTGCTGAGTACACCTCTACCCTCACCCTCGCCCAAGCTTTACAACCTCCCGCAGCTACCGATATCGGGGCGGCTTGGCTGCTGGGATTCTCTCTGCCGGTTGTGTGCTTCGTGGTCGCACGCATGGTCCGCTCCGTTTTCGTATGGGAGAAGTGAAATGAACCGCAAGGCTCTGCTGCAACGTCTGGTTGTCCTGTCCACCCTCGCCGCTGCTGGCGCGGCCAATGCTGCCGGTACCGGTGTCGACGCTTCGGGCGTTCTGTCGGGCATCGACAGTTCGTCCGTCGTGACCGCCATCGTGGCCGCTGGTGCCATCATGGCGCTGCCCGGCTTCGCAAAGTGGGCGATCAAGAAGACGGCTTCGTTCTTCGGCTGATCGAACTGTGGTGCGCCAAGGCCCGTACAAGCTCTGTGCGGGCCTTTTCTTTGTGGGGGTGATGATGCTATGGCTACTGTTCTTCGCGTTCCTCGGGTTGGCTTCTGGGTCCGCTGTCGCTATTGGCTTCGGCAGCTAGAGGCGGTGGTGCTGGCGCTGGTGCTGTCGGCGCTGCTGTCGGTGCCGACGGTACGTGCGCAAACGTTGTCGTCGGATGGGTCGCTGAACTGGGGAGTCTCGACCACTGGGCCTAGCACGTCATCGGTCAGTGGAACGAACCTTGTCATCTTGGCTGGGGCGTTGACCGTAGGCTTGGTTGCTACGGGCGGCGTGCCGGCTGCTGTGGCGGCGACGGGTCGTGCGTTGACCGTGCTCGGGTCGGTCGTTGGCCCTATCGCTGCGAATGCACTACGGCAGATGGCTGCGCGGGGCGCGTTGACTGGTACTGCGTTGGCGCTGGCGCTCGCGATGGCTGGGGACACGTATTACGATCCTGCGACCAATTCGTTTTTGACCAAACGAGCGCAGCCGGGCGCGTCGGCTAATCTTGCCTGTAAGGACTTGGCCAAATTCGCAGAGACGTATGGCTATTACCAGTATGGCGGTAATAAGCTTTGGGGCTGGTATATCGCAACCAATCAGTCTCCCGGCAATGTCACGCCTCCGGGTGGGTATGGTGCTTCGCAGGGCTATTTCCGTGCCGATGGCATCTGTGATCCGAACAGTGGCGGGTACAACATCTTTTTCTTCCCCAGGTCGTACAGAACCCGCCGCCTGCGAACACGACGCCTGCAACGGATGCTGCTTTGGGGGCTGCGCTGTCGACGCCTGCTGCGTTGGGCAAGGTGTGGGATGCGTTTGGCTGCGGTCCGAAGATCACGACGTTTCGTGACACGGCCAGCGCTGACGATCCCTGTGCGCAGATCGTCGGAGCGCCTGGCGCCGGTGGCCGGACGTGGACGCCTGTGTCGGTGCCCAATGGTGGCGCGGTGACGTTTCCGGGGCGTACTGAGACAACCACGGATGGTCAGGGGCATGTCGTGGGTACGCGTACCACGGTGCCGACGGCGCAGGTCACGCCGAACACGAATCAGGCGACGATGGGTGCAACGCCTGTCACGGTGACGCCTGGACAAACTGTGACGACCACGACGACGAACGCGGACGGTTCGACCACGACGACGACCACGACGACGACGAATCCGGCTCAGACCACGCCGCAACAGACCGATGGGACTGCTACGTTCTCTGCCGGCGACGCAACGATTTACACCAAGAAGTCTCGGACGTGGAATGACGTGCTGCTTGCGTTTCAGAATTCGCTGAAGGCTGCGCCGTGGTATCAGGCAGCGTCGAACTTTTTTACCGTGTCGATTTCTGCGTCTCAGTGTCCGCACTGGTCGATGCCTGCGAACAAGTGGATGCCGGCGCTGGATGCCGGTCAGTTTGTTTGCAGCTCCACGATGGTGGGTCTGTATCAGTTGGGTGGTGCCGTGGTGATGATCGTGGCTGCGTGGGCGGCGTTTAGGATCGCATTCCTATGAACGGGATCATTAACGCTATCAGCGCGTTTGCGGCGTGGCTGCTCGGGCTGTTTGTCAAGCTGTTCGCGGCGCTGTGGGACATTGTCAACGACCTGATGATTGCGGGTGCAGACGGGTTGCTTTCGGCGCTGGCTACCCTGCTCTCTGCTGTTCCTGCCCCGACGTTTTTGCAGAACGTGAACCTGCAAACGTTGTTCAACGGGCTGGGTGCTGACGTGCTGTATTTCGTCGGCGTGTTCAACATCGGCGCGGGTATCGCGCTGCTGGGTTCGGGCTTCGCGTTTCGCATGCTGCGCAAAGTCGTGACCCTGTTCCAATGGTGACGCGATGTTCATCTTTCATGAGGGTCTACCCCGTTCAGGCAAGTCTTATGAGGCGATGGCGAAGCGCATTATTCCGGCGCTGCAGAAGGGGCGAAAGGTCTTTGCGCGGTTGAACGGTGTCGAGCATGCCAAGGTCGCTGAGGCTGCTGGGCTCGCGTTGGAAACGGTGAAGGCGTTGCTCCATGAGATTCCGGAGCAGGACGTGCTGCGCTGGCATCAGATCGTGGAAAACGATTCGCTGGTGATCCTGGACGAGATGCAGAACTTTTGGCCGCATGGGCAGCGTAATGTGCCACAGGATCAGGTCAAGGCCATTGCCGAACATGGGCATCGTGGTCTTGACATCGTTGGCATGGGCCAGGTGCTGAAGGGTGCGGGCGGTGTGCATGCGAACTGGGTGAACCGGTGCGACCAGAAGATTGTTTTCGAGAAGCAGAACGGTCGCGGCGCCGATGCCAAGTATCGGTGGACTGCGTATAAGGGGCAGCACGACGGTCAGCGAATCAAGTTCGTCAAGGTCAACAGTGGCGTCGAGAAATACGACGAACGCTACTTCGGCACGTATCGCACGCGGGTCGAAGGCTCGGAAAATGCGGAGACGTACAAGGACAAGCGCACGAACATCCTCCACAACCCGATTTTTCGGAAGTGGTTGCCGCTGATGTTCGTCGTGGTGGTGCTGGCGGTCTACTACCTGTTCAATTTCTTCAAGGGTGGCGGCTTTGAGAAGTCCCTCACGAAAAACAAGCCGGTCGACGCGCCGCACGTTGTCACGACGACGGTCGTCACGCCGGCATCCGGTGTGGCCGCTGTCCAGCCTCCTGCGGTTCAGGGACCGCCGGTCAGCCAGGCGCAGGCGCAGGACGCGATGGCCGCGGATTACGTGGCGTCGATCTCCGGTAAGTGGCGGCCGCGGTTGAGCGGGCTGATCTATGACAAGCGGCGGTCGCGGCTGTATGTGGAGTGGTACGACGATAGCTTTCGGCTGAAGGAACGGCTCTCGGCGGCGCAGTTGGAAGAAATGGGCTGGGGTGTGCAACAGTCGGCCTATGGCGAACACGTGATGCTGCACAAGGGTGGCGTGCACATAGCGGTCACGTCGTGGCCGGTCGAGCCGTTCGGCAAGATCAGCGAGGAATCGAACAAGGGTATTGCCGCAGCGGCCGGCGTCGAGAAGTCGCGTTCGGACGGCTAGCGTCAGGAGTGTCCGCGCTATGGTCAAGAACCCAGGAACCAAGAACGTATTTCCCTCGTAGCAGTTGTCGAGCGACTTAGCGAGGCTGGCGGGACCGAGTAGCGGGTATCACTACACGCAGGGAACGTAAGGCGCAGGTCCGTGTGCACACCCCCCTCTCTACAAGCCGCTTTTCATGGGCGGTTGATGGTCTAGGGCGGCTGGATGCAAATGGTGAGGTCTGAAGTGGATTTGATGGGTCTGTCGGGCATCGGCCGTTCGCCCGCCCGCCCGCAGCGGCAGCGAGGACGGACGGGCGAGCGAAGCGAGCCCCTAGACTTGAATCACTGACACTTAAGAAATCAGCACGCGGCACGCAGGCGACAGACAAAGAAAAACCCCGGCAAGGACGGCAATCCTTCCGGGGCGTGGCACAAGCAGTCAGGCTAAGGACATTGCTCATGCTGGAAAACATTATAGATAGCGCCTATGACGTTTCGCAACCCGATTTCGTTGCGAAGCAGATTGACTTTCACCGCCGCATGACGCTGGAAGACATTGAGCGGGAACAACGGGTGTTGCAGGACAACGTGCGCAAGCAGACGATCGTGCGCGTTGTGGAGATGCCTGACGGGCAGACCGAGGTGGTCGGCTACCAGATCAACCGCCACAAGGACCACTGGCGCCCCGACGTCCCGCGTGCAACGCGCGGTGAGTCTGAGGACCGCGAGCGCAACGTAGGTCGTGCCGCGCAACGTGCCCGCAAGAACCTTCGTCTGAAGGTGAAGGCTATCCGTGGCGATCACCTGCTGACGCTGACCTATCGTGAGAATATGGACGACCGCGATAGAGCGGCTAAGGACTTCAAAGAGTTCATCCGTCGCGTGAACAAGCTAAAGAGTCGTGCCTTCGCCAAACTGGATTACGTGGCCGTCCTAGAGACGCAGGAACGGGGTGCGTGGCATATCCATGCTGCCGTGAACGGCTGGCAGTCCGTCAAGGTGCTGCGCGCAATCTGGCTTGAGGTCGTGGGGCGCAACAATGGCAACATCGATGTTCAAGGCCCCAGGTCGAAGGCCACCGGCAAGCCTCGCGGTGTGCATCAGATCGCCGACTATCTGTCGAAGTACATCGGTAAGGATGTGGACGACAGCGTTCTGAACAAGAAACGCTATTGGGCGAGCAAAGGCATCGTCGTGCCAGAACGGCTGACGTTGGGGACGTGGGAAGGCGATGACATCGATGAGGCCCTGACGCACGCTTTCCGCTGGCTGGCGGACAACCACAATATGCAGGGCGTGGCCGCATACGTGTCACGGGGTCGACACTGCTTCTGGTTCGCGACAGCGGATCGCTGGTATTCGAAACCTGTTGACCTATAGCGTTGTGATATTGTGCTGCGCTGGAATAACAACGTGATCCAGTGCCATGCGTAAAGTTATCGCGGCTGCTGTGGGTGTTTTTGTTTCGAGTATTGCCTTTGCGTACACCGTCACTACTACCACGACGACTACCACGACAAGGCGTTCCGATGGTTCGGCAAGTGTTGAGACGACGCAGACGCAGAGTGCGCCCTATTCTGCGGGGCGGTGTCAGCGTCTTCGCGTCGATGAGTCTATGCTGCTCGATCAGTTGAGGCGTACCGGCTGGAAACTTGAACAGGATGGCGTTCGTGCCGAACTGGCTCAGGTTCAAGAAGAGATCGTGTTGCGCGGCTGTTAGGCTGCGTCAAGTAGGCTCGGTTGCGTGCGTTCGTGGTGGCGCTTAATTGCGCGTTTGATGCTGGAAATGTGTGTCCCAAATTGGCGGGCTAACGCGGATTTGGTGTGTTTTCCGGTGAACCATAGGCGCATTGCTTCTGCCTCGTCGGAACTACTCATTGCGGTAGGTCGCCCCATCTTCACGCCGCGTCGCGCTGCGGCGGCCATTCCTACTTTCGTGCGTTCGCGTATTAGTTCACGCTCGAATTCGGCGAACGCTCCGACGATCTGGAAGATCATTCGTCCGGCTGGCGACCGAGTGTCGATGTGTTCGGTTAGGCTGCGGAACTGAGCGCCAGCGGCTTCTATTCGCTCGATGATGATGAGTAGGTCTTTCAGCGAGCGGGCGATGCGGTCCAGCTTGTAGACCACTACCGTATCGCCTTGGCCTATCGTACTGAGCATCTGCTCCAGGACTGGCCGCTTTGACGCGCTGCCTCCCGAACGCTTCTCAGAAAAACAAAACCGACGCCTGCTTCTTGCAGTGCGTCGGTCTGTGCGTGTGTTTCTTGTTCCTGCGTACTGACTCGTGCGTATCCGACTAACATGCTGCTTCGTACATTGTTGTTGTGTGAAGCAGTCTATGTCGGGCCTCGGTGAGTAGTTCGCGTACCCCGCTGACGATGGGCATTGCAGAAAAACAAAACCGACGCGTGTTTGCACAGGCGTCGGCTCTAGCTTTACTACGATGTTTTTGTCTGCCGGTGGTCGAATCCGACGGCAGCTTTTTGTTATGGCGGAGAGGGTGGGATTCGAACCCACGGTACCGTTGCCGGTACGCCTGATTTCGAGTCAGGTACATTCGACCACTCTGCCACCTCTCCGGTAACTTGGTCGTTGCGTTAGCAGCGAAACCAAGATTATAGGGACATTGCTATCTGCTGCGCAAGCCCCTTTTGCAGAAATTTTTATGCTTCCGGTTCCAGGCGCTCGATGCCGCCCATGTACGGCTGCAGCGCCTTCGGCACGGTGACCGAGCCATCGGCGTTCTGGTAGTTTTCGAGGATGGCTACCAGCGTACGGCCCACGGCCAGGCCGGAGCCATTCAGCGTGTGCACCAGTTCCGGCTTGCCCTGGCCGGCACGCGCACGCGCCTGCATGCGGCGGGCCTGGAAGTCGCCCATGCTGGAGCACGAGCTGATCTCGCGGTAGGTGTTCTGCGCCGGGATCCACACCTCGATGTCATAGGTCTTGGTGCTGCCAAAGCCCATGTCGCCCGTGCACAGCACCACGGTGCGGAACGGCAGCTCCAGTTTCTTCAGGATCGTCTCGGCGTGGCCGGTCATCTGCTCCAGCGCGTCCAGCGACTGGTCGGCCGGCACCACCTGCACCATCTCGACCTTGTCGAACTGATGCTGGCGGATCATGCCGCGCGTGTCCTTGCCGTACGAACCGGCTTCCGAGCGGAAGCACGGCGTATGGGCCACGAATCGCAGCGGCAGCTTCTCGGCGGCGACGATCGCATCGCGCACGATATTGGTCAGCGGCACCTCGGCAGTGGGGATCAGGTAGAAGTTCTCGATGGTGTCCTGGCCGTCGTCGCCACCCACCTTGCGCGGCACCTTGAACAGGTCGTCCTCGAACTTCGGCAGCTGCCCGGTGCCACGCATCGACGCGGCATTGACGATGTACGGCACGTACATTTCGGTGTAGCCGTGCTCCAGCGTGTGGGTATCCACCATCAGCTGCACCAGCGCGCGATGCATGCGCGCCACGCCGCCGCGCAGGAACGAGAAGCGCGAGCCGGTCACCTTCGACGCCGTCTCGAAGTCGAGGCCCAGCCGGGCGCCGACGTCGACGTGATCCTTCACCTCGAAATCGAACGTGCGCGGCGTGCCGACGCGGCGCACTTCCACGTTTTCCGTCTCGTCCTTGCCCACCGGCACGCTGTCGTGCGGCAGGTTCGGGATCGACATCATTGCGTCGTTGAGCTGGCTCTGAATCTGGGCCAGGCGCTCGGCCGACGCCTTCAGCGTGTCGCCGATGCCGGCCACTTCGGCCATCGGGGCCGAGGCGTCCTCGCCCTTGCCCTTGAGCATGCCGATCTGCTTGGACAGCGTGTTGCGGCGGGCCTGCAGGTCCTCGGTCTGGGTCTGCAGCTGCTTGCGTTCGGCCTCCAGGGCCTGGAACGTGGCCACGTCGAGTCGGTAGCCGCGCGTGGCCAGGCGCTGGGCCACGGCGTCGATGTCTTTGCGGAAAAGCTGGATGTCGAGCATGTTGCAATCAATGTGCAGTGCCGGCGACATGCCGGCGAACGCGACATTTTACTGCACCGGCATGGCCGCACAGCACCGAATCTGGCCCGATTTCCTGCGCTTTTCCGGCATTCGGCGCCGCATCCTGCCCGTGGAAGGGTCCGTTCAGCCCTCGTTGCCGTCCTCGGGCTTGCCCTGTTTGTCGCGATGGTCGCGGTTGTCCCGCTTCCAGGCGGCGTCCAGATCGCGCAGATGGCGCAGCTTGTCGCCGATCTTGCCCTCCAACCCGCGTGGGGTGGGCTGGTACCAGTCCTGGCGCCGCAGGTCGTCGGGCAGGTAGTGCTCGCCGGCTGCATAGGCTTCGGGCTCGTCGTGCGCGTAGCGATAGGCGTGGCCGTAGCCCAGTTCCTTCATCAGCCTGGTGGGCGCGTTGCGCAGATGCACCGGCACCGCGCGCGACTTGTCCTTCGAGACGAAGGCGCGCGCCGCGTTGTAGGCGTTATAGCCGGCGTTCGACTTCGGGGCCACGGCCAGGTAGATCAGCGCCTGCGCCAGCGCCAGCTCGCCCTCGGGCGATCCCAGCCGCTCGTAGGTTTCCGATGCATCCAGCGTGATGCGCGCCGCGCGCGGATCGGCCAGGCCGATGTCTTCCCAGGCCATCCGCACGATGCGGCGCGCCAGATAGCGCGGATCGGCGCCGCCGTCGAGCATGCGGCAGAACCAGTAGAGCGCGCCGTCGGGGTCGGACCCGCGCACCGACTTGTGCAGCGCGCTGATCTGGTCGTAGAACGCGTCGCCCCCCTTGTCGAAGCGCCGCAGGTTCTCGGACAGCGCGCTGCCCAGCAACGCCGTGTCGATGGTCTGCGTGCCGGCATTGCGGGCCGCGCGCACCACGATTTCCACATTGTTGAGCAGCTTGCGCCCGTCACCGTCGGCCGACCCGACGATCAGGCCCATCGCCTCGTCGTCCCACTGCACGCCGCCCAGCTCGTCGCTGGCGCGCTGCACCAGCTGCTTCAGCTCGGCTTCGTCCAGGCTCTTGAGCACGTAGACCGCCGCCCGCGACAGCAAGGCGCCGTTGACCTCGAACGACGGGTTCTCGGTGGTGGCGCCGATGAACACGAACAACCCGCTTTCCACATGCGGCAGGAAGGCGTCCTGCTGGCTCTTGTTGAAGCGGTGCACCTCGTCCACGAACACCAGCGTGCGGCGCCCATGGGCGCGGTACTGCTCGGCGCGCTCCACGGCCTCTCGGATGTCCTTGACGCCCGACAGCACGGCCGACAGCGCGATGAATTCCGCGTCGAACGCATCGGCCATCAGCCGCGCCAGCGTGGTCTTGCCCACGCCGGGCGGGCCCCACAGGATCATCGAATGCGGCTCGCCCGAGGCAAACGCCACGCGCAGCGGACGGCCGGCGCCCAGCAGGTGCTGCTGGCCGATGACCTCGTCGATATTGCGCGGGCGCAGCCGCTCGGCCAGCGGTTGCCGGGAACGTTCAGGAGGGTCGGAGAACAGCGAATCCGCCACGGTACTGGAGCCTTTCTGTGTGGTAGCGCCGCCACAGGCGGCGCGGAACGCCACAGTGTAGACGATCGGGGACGGCGCGATATTTTTGCGCCGCCCCTAAAGCCGGCTCCGGTTCTGCCGATAACGTCCAATGGCCCGCGTTTCATGCACGCGGGAAGGTCGACGCCGGCATAACGACCGGCGGCTCACTTCAGAACCACTCACTGTTTGCGAAATTCGGGGATTTGTATGCTGCGATACCGCATGCTGATGTTCAAGCTGAACCGGCTGGCGAGCAAGAACAAGCTCAATGGCGTGGAAGAAATCTCGCTGGCCGGGCAGTTTGCCGAACTGATCGAATCGCAGGAAGACGCCGACCAGGTCATCACCGACCTGTTCGAGCATGAGAACGCGCACGTGCGCCGCATCGGCCTGGCCGCCATCCGCCGCACCCGCCGCTACGGCGGCCGCCTGCTCCAGCCGGCGCTGCTGCGCCGCATGATCGACGTGGAAGGCTGGATCCGCCACGACGCGGTGTGGATCGTCCAGGAAGCCGACATGGACGGCGCCGAAGTGCGCGCGTCGCTGCGCCGCATCGCCGCCAACGTGCGCCTGCCGCAGGACGCCGTGCGCGCCAAGCAGAATCCCGCCGATGGCATGCTGCACGCCGCCGTGCGCGCCCGCCAGTACCTGGACGTACTGATCGCCCGGTCGGCGGCCGCTCACAACGCCGCGCTGGCTGCGGGCGGTGGGCTGGCCGGTGCGACGGACGGCAAGCCGTACGCCCAGGATTCGGTAGGCCATATCCGCGCCGTCCACCGCCAGCTGCAGCGCAAGCTGGCCGGCCGCAAGCTCCAGAGCAGTACCAGGCTGAAATTTCGGAAGGTCGAGCCGCGCTACGACGAAAACGACAACCGGCGCTTTCTGCTCTGAGGCTGACCGGAGCGACAGGGGGCGATCGAAGCGCCCCCCTGCTCTCAAGGCTTCAAGGCTGGTCGTACACCCAGACGCTGTTGTCCTGGTAGATCGCCGCGACACGCAGCTTGGGCTGGCCGTCGACGATGGTCGATGCCATGGCAAAGCGGGTCGGCGCCGAGGCCATGGCCGTCGGACGGCCAAGCATTATCATTCCACCCCCGACGCCGGCGACCAAAGGAGCTGGCCCCCTGCAGCATCACCAGGAAATTGCCATCAGCGCGGAAATCGACGACCGGCACCGGGAAGAACATCGCCGCAATGGTTGCCCAGACCTGGGTCGACGCCGAGTTGCGCGTGACGAACGCCGTATTCAGCACGTACATCCACGCATCAACCATGGTGGCGCCCGGCCCGATGGCGCCGCTCCAGGCGCTCTGATTGCCAGGCACAAGGTAGTGGGGGCGCCATTCAGCGCCTCGACATAACCACCAGAACTTCCCGTGAGAAAGCCCACGGTGCCATCTCCGAACGCGCGGATTGCCAGCACGTTGTCGATGGTATTTCCGTTGGGGGTCTGCAACTGCACAGGCGCCGCCGCACCATCGCTGTAGTAGGGCCACACCATTGACTGATCGCTGCATGCGGAGCCGCCGACCAGTTTGCCGCTGGCGGTGACGACATACGACCGCCGCTGCAGCGTGATTCCACAGGCTGCGAGATCGACAAAATCGCCGAACGCCAGACCGGAAAGATCGGCCTTCAGCGCGCGCGTGGCCCCGGGCCCTGCCGCCAGCGAGGTCACCAGCGTGGAACCGTCAGTGCTGAGCCACAGGCCGTTTCCACTGCCGGGCAGGATGACACTGGCATCGGCCCGGATGTCGTCACCAAACCGCTCAAGCAGTCCGCCCTGGGCGCCGCCGGCCGTCAGCGTGCCATTGGTCAGCACCCATGCGCGCGTGGCATCGACGGCGACCGCCGTCGGCGCGCCGATGATCGTGGTGCCCGACGGCACCAGTTGCTGCCATGGCCCGTTCGACACCAGCAAGGCGGACGTGGAACTGCTGCGGCCATCGGGATACGTCGCCGTGACGTTCACGGTGCCGGACCACGTGGTGACCTGCGTGTTGGCGCGGACCGTCACGTTCAGCGTGTCGCCATTCCTGACGACGGTTGTCGTCGCGTTCGTCTGGACGATGGGATCGAACGACCAGCTCAGCACGGCCTTGCCGGCCAGGCTGGTGCTCTGGCCCGGCGCATCGGTCACGGTCATTGCCAGATTGCCAGTGCGGCCGGGCTTGACGAACAGCGTCGACGCCGAGAACGAAAGCGTAGGCAACTGAATATCGGCGCGTGCCAGCGTGGCATGGGCGCACAGCCTGTCGCCAGCGGGTGTGCTGGCGCAGGCGGTCAGCACACCGGAACCAGCCAGCGTGGCACTGGCGGGGCTGGACACGCTGGCCGTCCGGCCATCGGCGGCCGGGCTGGCGACAAACGTCGCGTTGTCCGATACCCAGTCCCATCCGGTCAGGTCGGCGGCACCGTCCACGCCATCCGAGCGCTGCACCACGGCCGTCACCACCTGGGGCGCGCCACCGGCATTGACGGTGTACGTCGAAGGCGACAGCGACAGCGAATAGGTCTTCACCGCTTGCGGCTGCACGGTCAGGTGCGTGACGCCGGTCACACGGCTGCCATCGGCCAGCGTGCCCGTTGCCGTGATATCGGCACTGCCCGCCTTGAGCAGCCGGACGACGGCGTAGGCGCCGACCGGCGGTGTCACGGCCGAGGCCAGCGCCTTGTCGGACGCCGATTCGACGACAGCCACCGATTCGTCCGACGATGTCCAGGCGTACGACACTCCCTTGATGGCGGCGCCATCGGTGCCGAGTGCCGTGGCCTTGAGCGTAATGGTGCCACCCGCTGCCGGAGACGCCGTGGAAGTATCGACCACCAGCCGTCCGGCTGGCGTGCCAGACGTAACGCCGCCGGAACCGGCATCGCCGGAGTCTCCCGAGCCGCAGCCCGCGAGCAGAGCCGCCGCCAGCAGGCAGCTGCTGGCGGTACGTGCGCCGACAATCAATGAATGGAACATGGAACCCGACCCGTCTTGTTTTTTGCCTGGACACCCGCGCTGCGGCTGGTGCGCCTTTTTTGCGCGCTTAACGGTCGGCCTCAATACGATCGTTGACTCGTCACCGACACGGCGCCCGCGCGACTGTAACAGTGGGGGCAAGCCGTCGCCATCCCTCGCTTGGGTGAAAGAATGTGGCGAAAAAGCAACGTACAGCCGCGACGGCCGCGACGCAGCGCGCCCTGCGTGCTTTGGGATGTCGATCTGAATTCTTTTGAAATCGGGCTTGGCCGGGGCGGCCCGGCCGTACCATGGCTGACAGCCGGCGCCCTGCCGGCACGTCAGGAGGACACCACTGCCATGGCCATCACCACCCGCATGCGCAAGAAGAAGCAGTACAAGAAGGCGGTGCTGAAGCTGCGCGCCGCGATCAAGCGCAACGACGCGGAAGCGATCCGCATCCGGCGCGAGCAACTGCAGGCGCTACCCAAGCCGCGCCAGCGCTACGCCCGCGAGTCACTGTCGGCATAGGCCGCCGGCTTTCAGCCCTTGGCCCGTTCTGTCAGGGTCTTCACCGCGTCCGCGGGCAACGGGCCGTGGCAGCTGCGCTCGCCATTGGCCTGCCCGACGATCAGCCAGACCTTGTCCGGGGTACCGGCCGGGTGCAACACCCAGGCCGGCCCGCGCGTGGTGTTGCTGGCCGGGAGGTCTTCCAGCACGCCGTTGTGCGGCGACTGCAGCAGCGCGGCGCAATCGTTCTGCGCGATGCGCGTGGCGTTCAGGAAGTCGGGATTGCCCAGCACCTCGGGCAGCGCCGTATCCGAGCCGCGCAGGAACGCATCGACATCGAACTTGCCGGCCTGGCTGTGCGCGCAGGCGGACAGTGCCAGCGCGGCAGCCAGCGCGGCAGCCAGCGCGGCAACCGGCGCACCGCCACGGGCAGCCTGGCGGGATACCGGGCGCGGGCTCGGCTGTCGGAGGAAGGCGGGGGCGTCTTTCATGGCTGTCCTATGGCGTGTATCGGGCGGTGGCCGGATGTCATCCGTTATTGCTTCATCACGTCGGCGCCCTTCGGCACCGCGAAGCGGAAGGTATCCGCCGGCAGCGACGGGTTTTTCTGGATGCCCGTGAACGTCAGCATCGTCGTATTGCCAAAGGCGTCGCGCAACTCCATCGCCTCGAGGTTGCCGCCCTTGAAACCGATGCCGATGCGTTCGAACTGGGTGTCCTTCGATTTCGGCGTCAGTTCCAGCCATTCCACGCCATCGCGCGTGGCGCCGTTCTTTACGTCGAAGTTCTTCGACAGGTCGTTGCTGCCGAACAGGATGGCGGCCGGGCTGGAGCCCAGCGCATTGTCCAGCTTGCGCTCGGTGACCTGGTTCAGGTCCTTGTCGTAGATATAGAGCGTCTGGCCGTCAGCCTGCAGCAACTGGTCGTAGGGCTTGGTATAGCGCCACGTGAACTTGCCGGGCCGCGAGAACGCGAAGGTGCCGCTCGACGTTCCGGACACCTTGGCGTCGGCGCCCTGCCCCTTGATCTGCTTTTGCGTAAATTCGCCCCGGGCGGTCTTCACGCTGGTCACGAAGGTCTGCAACTGGTCGGTGGCAGCGGCATGAGCAGCCGGAATGGCCGCCAGCAGCGCGAGCGTCGCGCACAGCGGCGCGAGAATGCGATGTCGCATGGATTCGTCCCTTACGATTTGGCTGATATGCGATTAGAGCACGTCACGATTCGCCAATTCCGCGACAGGCTGTGACGGGCGTAACGGTATGTTACCCGTCACTTTATTACCCGTCACTTTTGCCTGAGCGGCGGCTGTGAGGTCAGTCTTCAGCCGTGGCGCTGCTGCCGGCCGGGACCAGGATGTCCCGGTTGCCGTTGCCGGACATGGCCGAGACCAGGCCGGCCTTCTCCATGTCTTCCAGCAGCCGGGCCGCACGGTTGTAGCCGATGCGCAGGTGCCGCTGCACCAGCGAGATCGACGCGCGGCGGTTTTTGATCACCACTTCGACGGCCTGGTCATAGAGCGGGTCGGCCTCGCCGCCGCCTCCGCCGATGCCGGCACCGCCGCCCAGGCTGTCGCCGGCGCCATCGCCATCGACCAGCCCGCCTTCGAGGATGCCCTCGATGTAGTTGGCCTCGCCGCCTTCCTTGAGCTTCTGAACCACGCGGTGGACCTCATCGTCGGACACGAACGCGCCGTGCACCCGCACCGGCATCCCGGTACCGGGCGCCAGGTAGAGCATGTCGCCCATGCCAAGCAGCGCCTCGGCGCCCTGCTGGTCCAGGATCGTGCGCGAATCGATCTTGCTGCTGACCTGGAACGCGATCCGCGTCGGCACGTTGGCCTTGATCAGGCCGGTAATCACGTCCACCGACGGGCGCTGCGTCGCCAGCACCAGGTGCAGGCCGGCCGCCCGGGCCTTCTGCGCGATGCGGGCGATCAGTTCCTCGACCTTCTTGCCGACCACCATCATCAGGTCGGCCAGCTCGTCGATCACGATCACGATGGTCGGCAGCTTGTCCAGCGGCTCCGGCGCGTCCGGCGTCAGGCTGAACGGGTTCGGGATTTTTTCTTCCTTGGCCGCCGCCTCGTCGATCTTCTTGTTGTAGCCGGCCAGGTTGCGCACGCCCAGCTTGCTCATGAGCTTGTAGCGGCGCTCCATCTCGCCCACGGCCCAGTTCAGCGCATTGCCGGCCTGGCGCATGTCGGTCACCACCGGGCAGAGCAGGTGCGGAATGCCTTCGTAGACGCTCATTTCAAGCATCTTCGGGTCGATCAGGATCAGTCGCACCTGGTCGGCGCGGGCCTTGTAGAGCAGCGACAGGATCATCGCGTTGATGCCCACCGACTTGCCCGAGCCCGTGGTGCCGGCCACCATGCAGTGCGGCATCTTGGCCAGGTCGGCCACCATCGGCTTGCCGGCGATGTCCTTGCCCAGCGCCATGGTCAGGCTCGACACGCTTTCGTTGTAGACCTGCGAACCGAGGATTTCCGCCAGCCGCACGGTCTGGCGCTTCGGATTCGGCAGCTCCAGGCCCATGTAGTTCTTGCCCGGAATCGTCTCGACCACGCGGATCGACACCAGCGACAGGCTGCGCGCCAGATCCCGCGCCAGGTTCACCACCTGGCTGCCCTTCACGCCCGTGGCGGGCTCGATCTCGTAGCGCGTGATCACCGGGCCCGGATAGGCGGCCACCACCTTGACCTCGACGCCAAAGTCCTTGAGCTTCTTCTCGATCAGGCGCGACGTGTATTCCAGCGTCTCGGCGCTGACCGTTTCCTGGTGGGCCGGCACGGCGTCGAGCAACGACAGCGGCGGCAGATCGGTATCCTGGATATCGGCAAACAGCGGCTGCTGCTTCTCGCGCTCCACGCGTTCATGCTTGGGCACGGCCTGCGGGCGCACGATCTGCACCGGCGCGGCCTCTTCCTGCTTCACGCGCTGCACTTCCACGGTTTCGGTGCGTTCCACCTTGGCGGCGGCGCCGATGATGCGGTCCTGCTTCTTCTCGCGGCGGGCCTTGAACCCCATGAACAGCGTCTCGACGAAGCCGCCCACGTGCTCGGCCACCGACAGCCACGAGAAATGGAAGAACAGCGACAGGCCGATGGCGAACATCAGCAGCAGCAGCAGCGTGGCCCCCGAAAAGCCCAGCGCGATCTGCAGCCAGCCGCCCAGCAGGTCGCCCAGCACGCCGCCCGGTGCGCGCGGCAGGGCGGATCGCAGCGGATACATGCGAATGGCTTCCAGGCCCATGCTGGACACCAGCGTCAGCCCGAAGCCGATCCAGCTGATGGCAGTACTGTGCTGGGGCTCCGGCACGCGCTCGGGCAGCTCGGCGGTCAGCACGCGCCAGCCGCGCCAGCAGCGGCGCATCAGCAGCACGCTCCACCAGTAGGCCGAGAAGCCGAAGATGAAGAAGAGGATGTCGGCCACCCAGGCGCCCACGCGGCCGCCGAGGTTGCGGATATCGGACACCTGGCTGGCATGCGACCAGCCGGGATCGGCCTTGCTGTAGCTGGCCAGCACGCACAGGAAGCCAAGCGTCACGGCAAGCAGCAGGAACCAGCGCACCTCGCCAAGCAGCTTGCCGATGCGCGATGGAAGTGCCGACGGGTCGGTCCGGGTAGTCGTGGTAGCGCGAGCCATGCGTCAGGTTCTGTTCGATCGTGCGGAGTGAACGATGGCGGCCATTTTAACCTTGCCTGACCCTATCGCCTTCATTGGAATTTGCAACAGTCGGCAAACGCCGTGCCACATATAATGGCGGTTTCGAGTGACACCGGGGCGAATGCCGCAACGGCTCACTTGCTGTCTACAGGAACGCATCATGTCCGCAAAACACGCAAAAGTGCTGATTCTCGGGTCCGGCCCGGCTGGCTACACCGCCGCCGTCTACGCGGCCCGCGCCAACCTGAACCCGGTGCTGATCACCGGCCTGGCCCAGGGCGGCCAGCTGATGACCACCACCGACGTGGAAAACTGGCCCGCTGACGCTAACGGCGTCCAGGGCCCGGACTTGATGCAGCGCTTCCTGGCGCATGCCGAGCGTTTCAACACCGAAATCATCTTCGATCACATTCATACGGCCAACCTGACGGAAAAGCCGATCCGCCTGATCGGCGACGCCGGCGAGTACACCTGCGACGCGCTGATCATCGCCACCGGCGCCTCGGCACAGTACCTGGGCCTGCCGTCCGAGGAAAGCTTCATGGGCCGCGGTGTGTCGGCCTGCGCCACCTGCGACGGTTTCTTCTACAAGAACCAGGAAGTGGCCGTGATCGGCGGCGGCAATACGGCCGTGGAAGAAGCGCTCTACCTGTCGCATATCGCCAGCAAGGTGACCGTGATCCACCGCCGCGACAAGTTCCGCGCCGAGCCGATCCTGGTGGACCGCCTGCTCCAGCGCGTCAAGGAAGGCCGCGTGGAACTGCGCTACGACCATACGCTCGATGAAGTGCTGGGCGACCAGTCCGGCGTGACCGGCCTGCGTATCCGCAGCACCAAGGACGAGACGAAGACCGAGGATCTCAAGCTCTCGGGCCTGTTCGTGGCCATCGGCCACAAGCCGAACACCGACCTGTTCGTCGGCCAGCTGGAGATGAACAACGGCTACATCGTGACCAAGAGCGGCCTGTCGGGCGATGCCACGGCCACCAGCATCCCCGGCGTGTTTGCGGCCGGCGACGTGCAGGATCATGTCTACCGCCAGGCTATCACCAGCGCCGGCACGGGCTGCATGGCCGCCCTGGACGCCCAGCGCTACGTCGAAGCCCTGAAGTAAGCCATTTCCGCCGGGCGGGCGCCTGCCCGCCCCGGCGCGAAGCCCACGGGGACGCCCGCGTTGCTGCGGCCGTCCCCGTTTTCCTTATAATCGGTGCCGAGCTTTTCAAGGTTTTGCTATGTCTTCCGGCGCCAAACCCCCTCCCAAGCGATTCGGCCTGCACGATCTGGCCGCGATACGTGACGACCTCAAGGCCGACGCCGAGCGCCGCGAGGCGGAACGCAAGGCCGCCGAGGCCGCCGCGAAGCGTGCCGAGGAAGAGGCCAATGTCTTCCGGTCCAGCATCGGTTCGGTCAGCGCCCTGCGCGACCGCAACCGCGTGCAGCACTCCGCCAAGGCACCCGCGCCCATCCCGGTCCAGTCCCAGCTCAACGACAAGGCGGTGCTCGAAGCATCGCTGTCCGACGAATTCGACGTCGAGAACCTGCTCGATATCGATGAAACGATGTCGTTCCGCCGGCCCGGCATCGGCGAGGATGTCATCAAGAAACTGCGCCGTGGCGAGTGGGTGCCGCAGGACAAGGTGGACCTGCACGGCCTGCGCAGCGACGAAGCCCGCGAGGCGCTGGCGAACTTCCTGCGCCGTTCGGTGCGCAACGGCGTGCGCTGCGTACGCGTGATCCACGGCAAGGGCATCGGCTCGCCGGACAAGCTGCCCGTGCTCAAGGGCAAGGTCCGCAGCTGGCTGGTGCAGAAGGAAGAAGTGATCGCTTTCGTCCAGGCCCGCGAGTCGCAAGGCGGCGCGGGCGCCCTGATGGTCCTGTTGCGCCAGCCGCGTCCCTGACGCTCCCCATGCACCTGCACCTGCCGTTCGATCTGCTGATGGGGCGGCTGCCCCTGATCCTCCATGTCATGGAGATCACCGGGGTACTGGCGTTCGCCGTCTCGGGCGTGGTGGATGCCCGCAAGCAGCGGCTCGACGCCGTGGGCACGTTTATCGTCGCCTTTGCCACGGCCTTTGGCGGCGGCACCGTGCGCGACGTGCTGCTGGACCGCCGGCCGTTCTACTGGGTCGAGCACGAATACTACGTGCTGCTGATCTTTGCGATGTCGATCGGTGCGGCGATTGTCTTCCGGGTGGTCAGCACCGTGGCGTCGGACCGCGCCATGCTGGTGGCGGACGCCATCGGCCTGGGCCTGTTCTCGGTCACGGGCACCTCGCTGGCGCTGGTGGCCCAGATGACCCCGACCGTCGCCGTGATGATGGGCATCATCTCCGCCGTGTTCGGCGGGGTGCTACGCGATGTGCTGTGCAACGAAGTGCCGATGATCCTGCGCGACCGCTCGCCCTATGCCACCTGCTCGTTCGTGGGCTGCTGGGTCTACGTGGGGCTGACATGGCTGCGCGCGGACCAGGAAGTGGCGCTGCTGTCCGGCGCACTGGTGACGATGGCGATGCGGCTGTTGTCGGTGCAATTCGGATGGAAGTTGCCGAGCTGAACTCGCCCAACAAAAAACCGGCCCAGGGGCCGGTTTCTCTTCAAACCTGATATCGCTCAGACCGCCGCTTCGTCCTGCTCGCCGGTACGAATGCGGATCACGCGTTCGATTTCGGTCACGAAGATCTTGCCGTCGCCGATCTTGCCCGTGTGGGCGGCCTTGACGATGGCGTCGAGCACGGTGTCCAGCTGGTTCTCGGCCACCACCACCTCGATCTTGATCTTCGGCAGGAAGTCGACCACATACTCGGCGCCGCGGTACAGCTCGGTATGACCCTTCTGGCGGCCAAACCCCTTTACCTCGGTCACCGTCAGACCGGTCACGCCCACGTCGGCCAGTGCTTCACGCACTTCGTCGAGCTTGAACGGTTTGATGATGGCGGTAATCTGCTTCATGGCTGGCCTCTGTCTCTAAAGGTGTCGGAAGATGTCAGATTCTAGCCCGAAACACCACACGCCGATGGCGGGAAGGCCCACATTGCCCGCAATCGGCATGCCAGACAGCGCTCAAAGCGGCTCGACGATCAGCCCGCCTCGTCCGGAATCCGGGCCAGGTCGCGCACCCACACGGCGGATTCGCCGTCGCTGGGCGCCCTCCAGTCGCCGCGCGGCGACAGCGACCCGCCCGAGCCCACCTTGGGCGCGTTCGGGATGCACGACCGCTTGAACTGGCTGGTGCGGAAGAAACGGTCGACGAATATCCCGAGGATCCGCTTGATTTCCGGCAGTTGATAGCTGTTACGGGCCACATGCGGGCCGTTCGGCCAAGTACCGCGCGCCACGTCGCCCCAGGCGTGCAGCGCCAGGAAGGCGACCTTCGAGGGCGTATAGCCGTAGCGCAGCGTGTAATACAGGTTGAAATCCTGCAGTTCGTAAGGCCCGATGATCTGCTCGGTCTTCTGCCCGGGCGCCTCGTCCTGTCCATCGGCTGCGGGGCCGCCTGGCACCAGTTCGGGGCTGATATCGGTGTCCAGCACCGCCAGCAGCACATCCTCGCCGCCCTTGCCGATCTGGCTGGTCTCGGCCACCCAGCGCACCAGGTGGCTGATCAGCGTCTTGGGCACGCTGGCGTTGACGTTGTAGTGCGACATGTGATCGCCCACGCCGTAGGTACACCAGCCCAGCGCCAGTTCGCTGAGGTCGCCGGTGCCGATCACGATGGCGCCGTTGTGGTTGGCCAGGCGGAACAGGTGGTTGGTGCGCTCGCCGGCCTGCACGTTCTCGAACGTGACATCGTAGACCGGCTCGCCTCGCGAATACGGGTGATCCAGGTCCTTCAGCATCGCCAGGCAGCTTGGCCGGATATCGATCTCGCGGGCCGTGCAGCCCACGGCCTGCATGAGTTCGCGGGCCTGCTTCAGGGTGCGGTCGCTGGTGGCAAAGCCCGGCATCGTATAGGCCAGGATATTGGCGCGCGGCAGGCCCAGGCGGTCCATCGCCTTGGCGCAGACCAGCAGCGCATGGGTGGAATCGAGCCCGCCGGACACGCCGATCACCACCTTCTGGATGCGGCTCGACGACAGCCGCTGCACCAGCGCCTGCACCTGGATGTTGTAGACCTCCATGCAGCGCTCGTCGCGGCGGCGCGGGTCGGCCGGCACGTACGGGAAGCGCTCGACCTTGCGTTCCAGCGGCAGCGCCTGCGCGGTCGGCAGTTCCACCTGAAAGGCCACCACGTCGAACTTTTCGACCTCTTCCTTGTGGCGGCGCACCGACTGGCCGAACGACGTCTGGTGCATACGTTCGCGCGACAGCCGTTCCAGGTCGACATCGGCGAACAGCAGGTGCGAGGTATCGGCAAAGCGCTCCGATTCGCCCAGCAGTTCGCCGTTCTCGTAGATCAGCGCCTGGCCGTCCCAGGCCAGGTCGGTGGTCGACTCGCCCTTGCCGGCCGACGTATAGAGATAGGCCGCCAGGCAACGCGCCGACTGCTGCGACACCAGCTGATGCCGATAGCCCGACTTGCCGACCACGATGTTCGACGCCGACAGGTTGACCAGCACCGTGGCGCCCGCCAGCGCCGCGAACGACGACGGCGGAATCGGCACCCAGACGTCCTCGCAGATCTCGGCGTGGAAGCGGAAAAACGGAATGTTCTCGATATCGAACAGCAGGTTCGCGCCGAACGGCACTTCGGCGCCCAGCAGCGACACTGTATCGACGGCGGCGCATTCGGCGCTGCTGAACTGGCGTGCCTCGTAGAATTCCCAGTAATTCGGCAGGAAGGTCTTCGGCACCACGCCCTGCACCACGCCGTTGGCCACCACCACGGCGCAATTGAACAACTGGTGTTCCACCAGCACCGGCATGCCGACGATCATGGCGGGGCGGATGCCGGCCGAAGCCTCGACGATCGACTGCAGCGCCAGCTCGCACTCGCGCAGCAGCGCGCGCTGGTGGAACAGGTCGTCGCAGGTATAGGCCGGCAGGCCCAGCTCGGGAAACGCCACCAGCACGGCGCCGCCGTCGCCGGCCTGGCGCGCCAGGGCAATGGTCTGTTCGGCGTTGTACGCGGGATCGGCCACGCGGCACTCGGGCACGCCAACGGCCACGCGCGCGAAGCCGTGGGAATAGAGATTGTGGAAGGGGTGCGAGGGGTGCGTCATGTCTGGGCCCGTACCGGGAAGGAACGTCGGGGGAATGGACATCGAAAAACCGATATGCGCATTCTACGACGCCCTGCAGCAGGCCGGCGTCCGCGTCTGGCTGACGACGCCTGCAGCACAATTTCAATTCCGGTAGACTCGCCCGGCACCTACGCCAACCCGTCCATGAGTGATTCGCGCCCCAACTACCGCACGGAAATCGTGCTGGATCTTGCCGAGATCGACGCCGCCGACTGGGACGCGCTGCTGGCCGCACAGGCCGAACCCACGCCGTTCCTGCGCCACGCCTTCCTGCACGCCATGCACGCCAGCGGCAGCGCCACCGACGACACCGGCTGGTCGCCGCGCTTCCTGACGCTCTGGGTGCCCGACGGCAAGGGCCCGGGCCGCGACCGGCTGGCGGCGGCCATGCCGCTTTATGCCAAGTCGCATTCCTATGGCGAGTATGGCTTTTTATGTGCCGACGAAAAAATGACTGACTGATTGATGTAAAGCTAACTCACTGAATTTATTGATTTTCTAGCGATATAGTTACGCCTGTTCTTTTCATACATTGCATACCAAACTCCCTGTACGACTATGCAGGGAACCGGTGTTATGAAAGAAGGCATCTCGACACGAGTTGGGGCGGAAGAAAGCCACCAATGGGCCGGCGGCAAATTGCAACTCGCCTGCCGACTATCCGTCATGGGTGTCACCAGTTACCGGACATACGTCCTAGACACACGAGCCCTTGGGCTCAAGCGCGGCGGATGGCTCCAGCAAGCAATTGAGTCGAACCCCGTTCCGCTGTCGACCTGTACCGGCCGTATCGTTGTCCACATGGTCCAGGCCATTGCCACGGATTCCCTCGTAAAGAAAGCACTGAATTGCCCCATTAATGAACTGACCGAAGCCGACGTTATTCGAGTCTTCTCCGCCATTCAAACGCAAGCGGAAACGAATAAAATACCGACGGCAACGCAGTATGTTCAACAGACCTCCTGCTTTCTAAAGAGACCCGGACTTGCCATTTGCGACGGAACGCTCCTTGACGACGTCGCATATAAGGCACAAAAGAAACCTCGTACCAGGCGGGCGACTGACACGCTTAGCGACCATTATCTGCCCCAATCCCCGAATGAAGAGCTCTGCATCGCGTTCTTGGGATTTTTACGGTAAGGCAACCATTCCAGCCCTCTCCCAGAATCCCTATCGAGCACTCCTTTTCGCCGATTGGGCGGAGGTCGACCGCATTGCTCTCACAAGCTTCAACGTGCCCGAAGACGCGAGCGCCCGGCTCATCGGTGCTTGTCATGCGACCCTGAACGAATCTGTATCGAGGGGTAAGTCGTCTGTGAGTCTGTCGTCCTTTCGTGAGAGCCTTAATGGAAAGCTCGACACTGAGGGCAGCGTCGGAGCAGCCATTGGCTTAGGCAGCCAATGTGGTGCAATTCATCATGCCGGGCCATTCCATTTTATCGGAGCCGGAATAGCTACGGTTGAACGGAACGTAGGAGATTTCGTGAGAGGCTTCACCGATGTAGCCGGTGAAGAACCTCGGGTTGAGAATGGCACCTACGCACCTATCGAAAGTCTTCGACAACTAATTAGTTGCATACGACAAAATCGCATCGTCGCTATCGACGCACCGAGTTGCTTAGGGACGCAATCCTCGACGCCGTACCGCGGGAAACCGTGGCGCCCCCAGTGGTAAATCAGCTCAACGGGGTTACGCGCCTCGACTCGCGCCACCGCTTGAACAATCGGCGGAATATCTCTGACGACGCCTCCCAAATGAAGCGCCGGTGTCGGGACGTACCGTATCAACTCGCCGGTGTATCCCGGACGCTCGAGGGTGTCCTTCTCTCGTTCGCTCATGCCAGGCCCCCGTCACCACTCGAGAAGAGTCAGGATGCGTTTCAGGACCCAATCCAACTCTGCCTCGGAAATCCAACCCTTTTGGGAGACGGAGACGCGCATACGCCCAAGCGTTTGTTCAACGGAATGCTCGGGATGTTTGGCGCCGTCCTTTTGTGCGACGGGCACCAACTGGCGAGCCAGGTCCTCACAAATGTCCCAACGCTCGCATCGAGCTTCCGGAGTTTCACCTGCGTAGTACTTCCCTCCGGACAGCACAACACCAATCTTCGATTGAACGCCCGAAACGACGGCAGGAATGGCGCGCCGAGGAAAATCCTCCGGCACGTCGGTAATGTTTATGGTCTGCATAGGGAAGAAGCGAAAGGCCCGACCGAGTTGGTCGACGGTATGAATGTGGAGGGGATAGAAACTACTGGCCGTGCTTCTCCCCCAGGAAGCTGGCGCGCAACAAGAGGCAATTTGTTGCCGGTGAACAGTTGCGCGAGTCGAGTACAGGACGTTGTGCTGCCGATTACAACCGAGGGGAGTCAGTACGGACCGCTTCGCAACCATTGAAGATTCGTAGCCCGCTGCGCGGGAAAGTGCACGAAACTTGCGATTTCGGCACTTTAAGAATACACAATTTTTGTGTATTTTGCGAATGGCTGCAAGCTGGCGGGTTCGTCACATGTTCCTTGCCGGCAATGAGAAACCCCGTATATGAAGAAACGTATGCGCTTATGCGTGCCCTGCTCAAGGAAGCAAGGCAGAGTGCTGGCTTCTCGCAAATCGACTTCGCCGAGTTTCTGGGTCAACACCAACAGTACGTAAGCAGAGTCGAGAAAGGTCAACGGCGCCTGGACCCCATTGAACTGTGCAACTGGTGTAGGGCGCTAGACATCAATGCCAGCGAGTTCATCGAGCAAATCGATGCTAGCGCCGCAAAAATGGCGCGCCTGCACGAAGCACTACGGGTGGAGAAAACCGTCGAAGCACGGGTGGTGACCAAGCCCAAAAAACCGGCAAAGGCGAAGCAGGCGAAACCCAAGCGCTAGGGGCCTCATGGGGCAGGTTTTGTGAGGACTGGCGCCACCGTAGGAAAGAGGCGCAATATGGCCTCCAGGCGCGTTTCTGGCCCCAGAGCGGACTATAAGTAGCGGTTGCTGGTGAAGCCCTAGACTGCCGTTTGTTGTGGCGACAAGGCTCCATGCCCGCCCACACAATTCGCACATCGTTTTGCAGCGCAACAATCGACGGCCGGCGTTACTGCAGTGCACAAAAGCATATTAAACGTCATACAGCCAGAACCAATCTCCTACTCATACATATTTGGTGTGTTTTGGGGATGGCTACATAAGTGTTCGATTGGGCCTGGGCCGACGCCTATCGCCAGCACGGGCTCGATTACTACCCCAAATGGCTGGCGGCGGTACCGTTCACGCCGGTGCGTGGCGCGCGGCTGCTGGCCGAGGACGACCTGGCGCGGCACGTGCTGCTGCGGTTCGCGCTGGCGCTGGCCGAGGAAAGCGGGCTGTC
The DNA here is from genome assembly GCF_018729255.1 of Cupriavidus sp. EM10. Taxonomy (NCBI): domain Bacteria; kingdom Pseudomonadati; phylum Pseudomonadota; class Betaproteobacteria; order Burkholderiales; family Burkholderiaceae; genus Cupriavidus; species Cupriavidus sp. EM10. The sequence goes on along the minus strand of NZ_CP076060.1, from coordinate 714,148 downwards.
GTCGCTGCATATCCTGTTTCCGTCCGACCATGAGGCCGACTTGATGGACGAGGCCGGCATGATGATGCGCCATGGCGTGCAGTTCCACTGGACCAACCCCGGCTACGCGGATTTCGATGCCTTCCTGGCCACGCTGTCGCAGAAAAAGCGCAAGAACATCCGCGCCGAGCGCCGCCGCGTGGCCGAAGCCGGCATCACGTTCCGGCAGCTGCGCGGCGCGGCAATCGACGACGCGGCGTGGAAGTTCTTCAACCGCTGCTATCGCCAGACGTACCGCGAGCACCATTCGTCGCCCTACCTGAATCTGGATTTTTCCGACGTATCGGCGAGGCGATGCCTGAAAACCTGCTGCTGGTGATCGCCACCCGCGACGGCAAGGACATCGCCAGCTCGCTGCTGGTCTACGATGCCGATCCGGCCGTCAGCACGCTGTACGGCCGCTACTGGGGCGCGCTGGAACACCACCCGTGCCTGCATTTCGAGACGGCCTACTACCAGCCGCTGGAATTCTGCATCGCCGAGGGCATCGGCACGTTCGAGGGCGGTGCGCAGGGCGAACACAAGATGGCGCGCGGCTTCCTGCCCGTGGCCACGCGCTCGGCGCACTGGCTGGCGCATCCGTCCTTTGCCGACGCCGTGGAGCGTTTCCTGGAACGCGAGCGCCAGGGCATGGATGCCTATCTGGACGAACTGAACGACCGCAACCCGTTCGTGCGGCCGGCTGGCGGCGACTGACGCGCCGCTCTGGCTGCCGAGCCCTACTTCCGGCGCGGCAGCATCCGGCGCAGCGTGTTGTCGCCCAGCATATGGTGGTGGAACAGCGCGGCCATCACGTGCAGGCCGATCACCAGATAGAAGGCCTTGCCGAGCGTCTGGTGGATGCCGGCCAGCAAGTCCTTGAGCGCCGGGTCCGGCGCGATCAGCGGCGGGATATCGATCCCCAGCACCGGCACCGTCAACACCCGGCCAGCCGCGTTCGTCATCAGGATGCCCAGTATGGGCTGCGCCAGCAGGAACAGGTACAGCAGGCCATGCACGGCCGCCCCGGCCATCTGGCCCAGCCGTGGATAGGCTTCCGGTGCCGGAGCGCCGCGTACCGCACGCCAAAGGATGCGCGGCACGATCAGCGCCAGCACCAGCGCGCCGGCCCACTTGTGCACGTCCATGGCCACCATGCGCGCCGTGGTGCCCTTGTCGGTGAAGCCGCGCAGTTCGATGGCGGCGTAGGTCACGGCCACCAGCACGAACATCAGCCAGTGAAATGTGATGGCCACCGCGTCGTAGCGGGCGTAGGCGGCGTAGGCGGCGTGAGCGGCGTGGGCGGCGGAAGCGGACGCGTCCTGCTTGGTCGCGCTGCCTTGCGGAACAGGCATCGGTACTCCATGTGCTTTTGGGGGATGGCAGGGAGCTTAGCGCCGTGACCCGGCGCCCTGCCTTGCCGTCGATCATCCGGACAACGATCGCCCAACAAAAAACCCCGCCAGTGGGCGGGGTTCCTTGGCGAGGGGCAGGGGCGATTACTTCTTGAAGTTCGCCACGCCGTCGGTGATTTCCTTGTGGGCTTCCTCGATGCCGGCCCAGCCTTCGACCTTGACCCACTTGCCTGCTTCGAGTGCCTTGTAATGCTCAAAGAAGTGCTTGATCTGGTCGAGCGTATTTTGTGCCACGTCCGACAGGCCCTTGATATGGGCAGTGGCGGGGCTCAGCTTGTCCACCGGCACGGCCACGAGCTTGGCGTCCACGCCCGACTCGTCGGTCATCTTCAGCATGCCCAGTGCACGGCAGCGCACGACGGCACCGGCCAGGATCGGGAACGGGGTCAGCACCAGCACGTCCACCGGGTCGCCGTCGCCCGACAGCGTCTGCGGGATGAAGCCGTAGTTGGCCGGGTAGCGCATGCCCGTGCCGATGAAACGGTCCACGAACAGCAGGCCGGTTTCCTTGTCGGCCTCGTACTTCACCGGATCGCTCTGGGCGGAGATCTCGATGATGACGTTGAAATCGTTGGGAAGGTCCTTGCCCGGGGAGACGAGGTTGAAGCTCATGCGAGTTCTCCGAATACCTGTGGAATGGGATGGGCGGCATTATAGCGGGTTGGCCCTGACCGCAGCCTGACAACCGCCGCTGCGCCATGTGCCGCCAAGTGCCTTGCGCGCCCGGCGCGCTGGGCGATAATGCGGCATTCCCGATTTCAGCATTTGCTCCATAACCGGAGCCGTGGAGACCCGCATGCACGCCCAGCATTTCGTCGCCAACCGCCTGATCGCCCCCGATTCCGGCCTGCGTATCAAGGTGTTCGATCCGTCCAGCGGCGAGCCGTTCGCCGAGATTGCCCGGGCAATGCCACCGATATCAGCGTGGCCGTACGCGCCGCCCGCCAGGCCTTCGAGGGCGAATGGGGCCAGATGAACCCGGCTGACCGGGTGCGCCTGCTGAACCGCCTGGCGCTCAAGCTGATCGAGCACGAGGACGAGCTGGCCGCCCTGGAAGCGCGCGACACCGGCAAGCCGCTGCGCCAGGCCCGTGCCGATGCCCGCGCCGTGGCCCGCTATTTCGAGTTCTACGCCGGCGCGGCCGACAAGCTGCATGGCGAGACCATCCCCTACACCACCGGCTACACGGTACTCACCGTGCGTGAACCGCACGGCGTGACCGGCCACATCATCCCCTGGAACTATCCGCTGCAGATCTTTGGTCGCAGCGTCGGCGCGGCCCTGGCCACCGGCAATGCCTGCGTGGTCAAGCCGGCAGAGGACGCCTGCCTGTCGATCCTCCGCGTGGCCGAGCTGGCCGCGGAAGCAGGGCTGCCCGAGGGCGCGCTGAACATCGTCACCGGCTACGGGCACGAGGCCGGCGCGGCGCTGGCGCGGCACCCGGGCATCAACCATATCTCGTTCACCGGGTCGCCGGACACCGGCAAGCTCGTGTCGCAGCTGGCCTCCGAAAACCACGTGCCGGTGACGCTGGAACTGGGCGGCAAGTCGCCGCAGGTGGTGTTTGCCGATGCCGACCTCGACGCGCTGCTGCCCGTGGTGGTCAACGGGATCGTGCAGAATGCGGGCCAGACCTGCTCGGCGGGCAGCCGCCTGCTGGTGGAGCGGCCGGTCTACGAGGCCCTGCTCGACCGTCTGTCGGGCGTGTTCGAGGCGCTGCGCGTGGGGCCGTCGGAACTGGACCTGGAATGCGGCCCGCTGATCAGCCGCAAGCAGCAGCAGCGCGTGTGGGACTTCGTGTCCGATGCCCAGCATGCCGGCATCGCCGTAATGGCGCAGGGCCAGATCGTGGGCGAAGCGCCCGAATCCGGCTACTACCAGGTGCCGATGCTGTTCCGCGACGTGCCCGCCACGCACCGGCTGGCCCAGGAAGAAGTGTTCGGCCCGTTGCTGGCGGCCATGCCGTTCGATACCGAGGACGAGGCCGTGCGGCTGGCCAACGGCACCGCCTACGGCCTGGTGGCCGGCGTCTGGACGCGCGACGGCAGCCGCCAGATGCGGCTGGCGCGCAAGCTGCGGGCGGGCCAGGTCTTCATCAACAACTATGGCGCCGGCGGCGGCGTCGAGCTGCCATTCGGCGGCACCGGCCAGTCAGGCTATGGCCGCGAGAAGGGCTTCGAGGCCCTGTACGGATTCACCACTCTGAAAACCATCGCCATTCAACATGGGTAGCATCAACTTTCTTTCGGTCGCGTTTGCCATCTTCTTTTTCTGGATGTCGTGGCACGTGCGGCACAAGCGCGCCACCAATCCGTCCGGCATGCCCCGCCTGCAGGTGTTCAAGCGCAAATGGGGCGACACCGTGGGCGACCGCGTCCACTGGTGCATGTACGTGGCCCTGCCCTTCCTGCTGGGCATCATGATGGTGGCCAACGCCCTGCAGAACAAGGGCCCCTTCCACTGATTCAACGTATCCGATGTTCCGCCCGCAGCGCGGCAGCAGACCGCGCCGGGCCCAATCCAACTGGAGACAGGCAATGACCAGACTGGCTGGCAAGGTAGCGGTAGTGACGGGCGGCGGCTCGGGCTTTGGCGAAGGCATCGCGCACACGTTCGCGCGCGAAGGCGCCGCCGTGATGGTGGCCGACCTGAACCTGGACGCCGCCAACCGCGTGGCGGCGGCCATCCGCGACGCGGGCGGCAAGGCGGGCGCGGTGCGCGCCGACGTGTCGCAGTGCGACGACGTGGCCGCCATGCGCGACGCCACGCTGGCCGCGTTCGGCGACGTCCACTGCGTGGTCAACAACGCCGGCACCACCCATCGAAACAAGCCCATCCTGGAAGTCACCGAGGAAGAGTTCGACCGCGTGTACGCCGTGAACGTCAAGAGCATCTACTGGGCGGCGCACCACTTCATCCCGCATTTCCGTCGGCGTGGCGGCGGCAATTTCGTCAACGTGGCGTCGACGGCCGGCATCCGGCCGCGTCCCGGCCTGGTCTGGTACAACGGCAGCAAGGGCGCCGTCATCGTCGCCAGCAAGGCCATGGCCGCCGAACTGGGCCCCGACAATATCCGCGTGAACTGCGTGAACCCGGTGATCGGCGCCACGGGCCTGCTTGAGCAGTTCATGGGCCTGCCGGACACCCCCGAGAACCGCGCGAAGTTCCTGGCGACGATCCCCATGGGCCGCATGTCCACGCCCCAGGACGTGGCCAACGCCTGCCTTTACCTGGCATCGGACGAGGCCAGCTTCATCACCGGCACCTGCATCGAGGTGGATGGAGGCCGCTGCGTGTAGGCTCCCGCCCGATCCATTTTCAACCCCGCGGTAACGTCGTACCCATAAAAAACCCAATGAGGAGACACCGATGACAACCACCGCAGTCAATACCGGCGCGCGCGACGCCGGCTTCGAGGACGCCACCTACCGCAAGGTGACGTGGCGCCTGGTGCCGTTCCTGCTGCTCTGCTACGTCGTGGCCTACCTGGACCGCGTCAACGTGGGCTTTGCCAAGCTGCAGATGCTCAACGACCTGCAGTTCAGCGAGACCATCTACGGCCTTGGCGCCGGCATCTTCTTCATCGGCTACTTCCTGTTCGAGGTGCCGAGCAACGTGATCCTGCACAAGGTGGGCGCGCGCATCTGGATCGCCCGGATCATGATCACCTGGGGCCTGATCTCGGCGGCGATGATGTTCGTCACCACGCCGACCATGTTCTACGTGCTGCGCTTCCTGCTGGGTATCGCCGAAGCCGGCTTCTTCCCGGGCATCATCCTGTACCTGACTTACTGGTATCCGGCCAGCCGCCGCGGGCGCACCACCACGTTCTTCATGACGGCCATCGCGCTGTCGGGGGTGATCGGCGGCCCGCTGTCGGGCTGGATCATGCAGTCGTTCGACGGCCATAACGGCTGGGCCGGCTGGCAGTGGATGTTCCTGGTGGAAGGCATCCCGTCGATCCTGGTCGGCATCTGGGTGCTGCTGTACCTGGACGACCGCATCGCCCACGCCAAGTGGCTGAGCCCCGACGAAAAGGCGCTGCTCGAACGCAATATCGCCGCCGAGGACCAGCACAAGGAAGATCCGCCGGTCAGCCAGGTGCTGTCCAGCCCGCGCGTCTGGCTGATGAGCGGCATCTACTTCAGCTTCGTGATGGGCCTGTACGGCGTGAGCTTCTGGTTGCCGACGATCATCAAGCAGACCGGCGTGAAGGGCGCGCTCGACGTGGGCCTGCTTACTGCGATTCCCTATGGCTGCGCCGTGGTTGGCATGATCCTGTTCGCGCATAGCGCCGACCGCCGGGGCGAACGCCGCTGGCATATCGCCATCCCGGCGCTGCTGGGCGCGCTGGGCCTGGTGCTGTCGGTACAGTGGCATGGCGATACCACGATGGCCATGGTGGCCCTGACGCTGGCCACGATCGGCATCCTGACCACGCTGCCGCTGTTCTGGAGCCTGCCGACGGCCTTCCTGGCCGGCACGGGCGCCGCCGCCGGCATCGCGCTGATCAACTCGCTGGGCAACCTGGCGGGCTTTATCAGCCCCTACGCGGTCGGCTGGCTCAAGGACATGACCCAGAGCACGGACTCGGGCATGTACCTGCTGGCCGCCTGCATGGTGGTGGGCGCGGCACTGACGCTGTCGGTGCCGGCAAAGATGGTGGGCGGGAAGGCTTAGCAGGTTTGATGGTGGGGGTTTGGCTCCCCTCTCCCGTGAAACGGGAGAGGGGCGGGGGTGAGGGCGGGGCGGTGCAAATTGCCGCTTCAGGCAAGCAGAACCTTGATGCCCTCACCCCAACCCCTCTCCCGCAATGCGGGAGAGGGGAGCAACCCTGACCAGCTGGCTTACGCCTCGCCCAGCATCTGGGCTACTGACGACGCCGTCGCGGCGGCCTTGTCGCCGATCAGTTGCTGCAGCGTGCGCAGCAGTTCGTCTTCGTTGAACGGCTTGCCCAGGTAGACGTTCACGCCGATTTCCGCTGCGTAGCGGCGATGCTTTTCCGCCGTACGCGACGTGATCATGACCAGCGGCATATGGCTGGTGCGCGCATCGGCACGCACGTTGCGCGTCAGGTCGAAACCGTCCATGTTCGGCATCTCGATGTCGACCAGCATCGCGTCGGGCAACACTTCCTGCAGCTGCCGCAGCGCGTCCACGCCGTCGCGGGCCAGTACAACCTGGTAGCCGGCACGCGTCAGCAGGCGCTGGCTGGCCTTGCGCACGGTCAGCGAATCGTCCACCACCATCACCGTCGGCTGCGTCATCAGGCCCGGCACCGGCACTGCGGTGCCCGCATCGACAAACTCCGCCACCGCACCAGTCTGGCCGGCATGCCGGGGCGCCGCCAGCACCGGCGTCGCCGGGGCCGTGGCGCCGCGCTCGCGCACCCAGCGTTGGGCCAGTACCACCGGGTTGTAGATCAGCACGATCTCGCCATCGCCCAGCGTGGTCGCGCCGGCAATGCCTTCCATGCGCGCCAGATGCGGGCCGATGTGCTTCACCACCACTTCGCGGTTGCCCAGCACGTCGTCGACATGCACGGCCACGCGCTCGGCGCCCGAACGCACCACCACCACCGGCGAATACTTGCGGCTCGACGCCATCGCGGCGTTTTCTTCGAGCAGCGCACCGAAGTAGAAGAACGGCACCTCGATACCGGCAGCCGAGAAGCGGCCGGCGTTGTAGGCTTCCAGCAGCGGCTTCTCGCGCAACTGGTGGACCTGGTCGATCATGCCGCTCGGCATGGCGAACAGGCGCCCGCCCAGCGATACCAGCAGCACCTGCGTGATCGCCGTGGTCAGCGGCAGGTGGACCGTGAAGCTGGTACCCCGGCCCGCCTCGGTCGACAGCGTGATCCGGCCGCCCAGCGCCACCGTCTCGGCGCGCACCACGTCCATGCCCACGCCGCGGCCTGCCAGTTCGGATACCGCGTCGGCCGTCGTGAAGCCCGGCGCGAAGATCATTTCCGTCAGGCGCGCATCGCTGGCTTCCTCGTCGGGCGCCATCAGCTGGCGCGCCACGGCGCGCTCGCGGATGCGCGGCAGGTTCAGGCCGCCGCCGTCATCGAAGAACGTCAGCACCACCTCGTTGCCTTCCTGCTGCACTTCCAGCGTCAGCGCGCCGGTCGCCGACTTGCCCGCCGCACGGCGCGCGTCGGCCGGCTCGATGCCATGCACCACCGCGTTGCGGATCAGGTGTTCGATCGGGCCGGCCATGCGGTCCAGCACCGAGCGGTCGATTTCCACCGTGCCGCCCTTGATCAGCAGCCGCACTTCCTTGCCGGTCTCGGTGGCCGACTGGCGCGCCACGCGATACAGCCGTTCGGCCAGCGCATCGAACTGCACCATGCGCGCCTGCATCAGGCCGCGCTGAAGGCCACGCGTCAGCCGCGCCTGCGCCGCCAGGTCACCCGAGGCGCGGTCGAAGCCGCGCTGCAGGTTCTGCTCCACCGTGGCCACGTCGTTCACGGACTCGGCCATCATGCGCGTCAGTTCCTGGAAGCGCGTGAAGCGGTCGAATTCCAGCGGATCGAATTCCTGGTTGTGCTGCTGGTCGGCAATCCGCGACGCCATCTGCGTCTCGGCCTGGATTTCGATCTCGCGCAGCTGCATGCGCAGACGCGCGACGTTGTCGTTCAGTTCGCCCAGGTAGCTGCGCAGCGCCTCCAGTTCGCTGTCCAGGCGCGCGCGCGTGGCGCTCACTTCGCCGGCATCGTTGATCAGCGTATCCAGCGCACGGGCCTGCACGCGCACCAGCGCGCGCTGGCGCTCGGCGTCGGTCGGCAGCGCCGCGGGCGCGGCCGCCATCAGCGGCGCCGCCGGCACGATCGCGTGCTGCGGCGTGGCCGGGGCGGACGTGTCGGACACCACGGCCGATGCTTCCAGCGCGGCAGGCGCCGCCACCAGGCCATTGACCACGTCGGCATCGTCCACCGGCAGCAGGCGGCCGTTCTGCAGCGCGTCCACGTGCGCCAGGATGCGGTCGTACCACGCATACAGCTTGCCGAACAGGTCCGGCGTCACGCGCTGGCCGCGCACGCTGGCTTCCAGCAGCGTTTCCATCTCGTGGGCCGCCTGGCCCAGCGCCATGGCACCGGCCATGCGCGCACTGCCCTTGAGCGTGTGCAGGCCGCGCAGGATCAGGCCGCCATGCTGGGCATCGTCCGGCGACGCTTCCCAGGTACGCACCTGCTTGCCCAGGTCCGGCAGCGCGCCGTGGGCTTCTTCCAGGAAGATCTCGACCAGTGCCGGGTCCAGCGCCGAGGCATCGGTCGACGTGTCCTCGGGCGCCAGATCGCGCGTATCGGGCGAATCGGGGCCGACATGGGCCACGGCGATCGAGTCATGGCGCGGCGCCGTCGGCAGCGAGATCACCACGGCATCCTGTACCGGCGTGAGCGGCGTCACAGGCGTCAGCACCGGACCCGAGGGCGCCGATACCGGCGGCAGCGACGTGATTGGCGTCAGCTTCACAGGCGGCAGTTCCGCCTGCGGGGCCTGTGCGTCGGCGTCGATCTCGGGCAGCGCCTGCGAGGCCGTCTGGTTCTGGCCGAACAGTTGCGACACCGAGCCTTCCTGCCCGGTCGACTGGGCGGACGGCAGCGCGGCGCGCGGACGCACCAGCGCGCGTTCGCCAAAATCGTTCAGGTCGCGGCACAGCGAGGCATCGGCATCGGGCCAGATGCCGGCGGCGAACTGGTGCAGCATCGCGCGGAGCCGGTCGACGGCCATGTCCAGCAGCCGGAAATCGGCCGGATGCATGACCACCGGATGGCGGCCCAGCAACAGCAGCAGGTGTTCCAGCGCCTCGGCAATCTCGCGCACCGGCTCCAGGCCCACGGTCGACGCGCTGCCCTGCAGCGTATGCGCCACGCGCAGTGCCAGCTCGCTCGGGCACGGATGGTTCTCATGCCGCCACTCGGACAGGTCCGTGGCGAACTGGCGCAGCAGGTCGTCGGCTTCCTGCAGATAGACGTTGTAGAGCGCCAGCCCGATGCGGACCGGCCCGATGACCTTGTAGCCCTCGTCCTCGTCGGCCAGCCCGCCGGACAGGCGGAACGGCAGCACGTTGTCCTCGGCCGGAGGGGCCTCGGCGGTGTCCGTGTTATCGGCAAACCCGCCAGCATCGGCGCCAGCATCGGCGCCAGCGCCAGACTCGGTGATATCGATGCCACCCGACAGGTCGACCGGCTCGGCCGACGACAGGCGCGTGTCCACCGACGCGCGCGGCGCCGATGCCTGGGCCAGCAGCGCATCGAGGGAATCGATCGCATCGAACGGCTCGGCCCCGGCAGTGCCGCCGGCCGCGCCGCCCGGCTCGCGCAGCGCCTGCGCGGCGTCCACCAGCGGCGCGATTTCGCGCAACGTCGACGGATCCGCCTGCAGGGCCAGCGCCCATTCGCGCAGCAGGTCGTGCGCCTGGTGCAGCAGGGCCGGCAGATCGGGCACCGGCTCGCGCGCCTCGGCGATCCACAGGTTCATCACCTGTTCGACGGCCCATGCCGCCTCGCCGTAGCGGTTCAGGCCGACCATCCGGCTCGACCCCTTGAGCGTGTGGAACGCACGGCGCATGCGGCTCAGCACGTCGGCATCGCGCAGGGCATCCAGGCCGCCAGCCAGGTCGGTGGCGATATTGCCAAGCACCTCTTCGGCCTCGGCCAGGAAAATCTCCAGCAGTTCGGCGTCGATCGCGGCCGCATCGGACGGCATCGGCGCCGCCGTGGGCAATGTCGTCACCGTGGCGACGGCGGCGGCGACCGGCAACGGATCGGCCAGCGCCACCACCATCCGTTCGGCGGCCGATTCGCTGCCTGCCAGCCACGCGTGAAGCTGCGTGGTGGCCTCGCTGGCCTGGCGGCGCAGCGCGGCGTCGTCGTCGATGGCGGCCTGGTCGGTCACCGCCTGCAGCGCAGCGCGCAGCCGCTGGATTTCGGGGGAATCGGCGGTGGCGGCCACGCGGATGGCATCCATCGCGGCGGCGCGCGCGGCGCCAAGCGCGCCTTGCGGCACGGCGTCGTGGCGTTGGGTGCGCGGCGCATACGGATCGTCGGCCGCCGCATCGTTCTGCTTGCGGCCGAATTCGAGCAGGTCGGCAAAGGCGTGGACGGCGCCCAGTTCGGCGGCGATATCGGACAGCTGGCCGATGCGCGCGTCGGGGTCGGTCGTCTCGCGCAGCACGCCAAGCCGCTCCAGCACCGTGCGCACCGATGCCAGCGCGGCGTCGGTCTCGTCGTCGCTGCCCTCGGGCAGCGCGGCGCTGCCGTGGATGCGTTCGATCGAAGCCAGCAGCGCGCCAAATGCCTGCGCGGCATCGTCCAGGGCATTGCCCGCGTCGGCCCGGGCCGCGTTGCGGTCATAGGTATCGAGCCACGATTCGCCGCTATCCAGCTGGGCGCGCACTTGCGCCACGGCCTCGGTACGCTGCGCCTGCGCGCCGGCGGACTGCATCAGCTCGGCCAGCCACGCGGGCGCCGCCGCGCCGGCATCGGCCAGGCAGGCAGCCAGCGTCTCGCATCGCTCGGCAAACTCGGCCGCCGATGCATGGCCGGACTTGCCGTGGACGCGCCACGGCATGGCCAGGGCGCGGGACAGGAACAGCGCCACGCCGCCACGGCCCAGCGCATCGCCCGTGGGCCGCTGGCCGGCATAGGCCGCGGCTGCGGTCAGGCATTGCTGCAGCGCCGGCTGCACCAGCGGCATGGCGGCCTCGGCCAGCGACGCCAGCGCCAGCTCCCAGCCCGACTGGTCATCGGTCGCCGCCCGCTCGATGGCGTGGGCGGCGTGCTGCAGGTTGCGCGTATCGATCGGATCGAGCCAGCCGTAGTACCGCTGCCGGTAGTCGGCCCGCGCCACCACGTGCGCCGCGTCGACGCGGTACGCCTGCAGGCTGCGCGCGATATCCACCCGCAGCACCTGCACGGCGGCCTGCACCACAGGCGGCGTGGAATCCTCGGGGCCGTCCGGCGTCAGCCCGGTGCTGACCAGCAGGAAGATGGCGTCGTTGAGCAGCGCCTGCGGCACGCGTACCTGGCCCTGCAAGTACTGGCGCACCAGCAGGTGGGTACGGGCGGCAAAGCGCTTGGCCAGCAGGTCGGACGGCAGCAGCCCGTGGGCCAGCGCGCGGAACACCATGGCCAGCGTGTGCCAGATGCCGCGATCGGGGGTGTCGGTGGTGCGGCGCGCATCCTGTTCGTGGTTGCGCACATCGTCCAGTGCCGATTGCAGCGGCAGCCAGGCCTCACGCAGCAGCGATGCCTCGGTGCACGGCGTGGGCAGCCGCAGCGCCTTCAGCAGCGCGGCCTCGAAACGCTGGCGCGCACGCGTGACGGCCGACGCCGAGCGCGTGGGCAGCACGATGCCGGGCAGCGCCTGCAGGTCTTCCAGCCACAGGTCGGCCGGATGCACGCGTTCTTCCTTCATCAGGCCGGCCGCGGCGGCATAGGGCTGGAACAGGCGCAGCGGATCTTCCGCGTCGCCCGCCATCAGGTCATCGACGTACTCTGCCAATGCCTGCACGCCGGTGCGGAACACCGCCAGCGTGGCGGCGTCGGCGGCCACGGTGCCGGCATCGATGGCTTCCAGCAGCCGGCGCAGCGCCTGGCAGTAGGCGTCAACGCCGCGCAGGCCCACGATGTGCACGGCGCCGGCGGCCTGGTGCAGGTGCTGGCCGGCCAGGCGCAGCGACGTGGTGTCGCGGGCGCCCAGCGCTTCCGGCGTCTGCCGGATTTCGTCGACATAGTGGCCCAGTTCGGCCGCGGCGTCGTCCAGCGCGGTGCGCAGGCTTGGCGCCAGCCAGGCCAGGACCGACAGGTCGCGCTGCGGCGCGGCCGGCACCCCGGCTGCGGCCGTATCCGGCGTGGCATGCGTTGGCGACGCGGCCGTGGCGGCCTCGTCGCTGGTGAGGATCGAATTCAGGGACATGACCAGTTCCGGTGCGGCCGTCAACGTGCGGGCAGGCGTCAGGCGATCTTGAATCGCGACACCGAGTTACGCAGCTCTTCAGTCAGCGCCGTCAGCTGGCGCACCGACGTGGCGGTGTGGCGCGTGCCGGCCGTCGTTTGCGCGGTGACCTGCAGGATGCCTTCGATGTGGTGGGCCACGTTGGTGGCCAGGCCCGCCTCGTGCGACGTGGTCTGCGCGATCTGTTCGATCAGCTCGGCCAGCTGGCGCGACACGCGGCCGATCTCCACCAGTGCCGCACCGGCGTTATCGGACAGCCGCGCCCCTTCCACCACGCCCGCCGTGCTCTGCTCCATGGCGTGCACCGCGTCCTGGGTATCGGTCTGAATCGTGCGGATCAGCGCGCCGATCTGCTTGGTCGCCTCGCCCGACCGTTCGGCCAGGCGCTGCACTTCTTCCGCCACCACCGAGAAGCCGCGGCCCGCCTCGCCGGCCGAAGCCGCCTGGATGGCGGCGTTCAGTGCCAGCACGTTGGTCTGTTCGGTAATGTCCGAGATCAGTTCGACGATTTCACCGATCTCCTGCGACGATTCGCCCAGGCGCTTGATCCGCTTCGACGTTTCCTGGATCTGGTCGCGAATGTCGTTCATGCCCGCGATGGCGTTCTGCACGGCTTGCTGGCCCTGCTCGGCGGCGGACAGCGAGGCACGCGCCACGTTGGCCGACTCGGCCGCGCCGCGCGATACCTGCGTGATGCGGTCCGCCATCTCCACCACCGATTCGCCGGTCTGGCGGATCTGGCGCGACTGCTCCTCGGTCGTCGCGGCCAGCTGCACCGAGGTGTCCTGCACCTGCGACGAAGCGTGCTGCACCTGTCCGGCCGTCTGCTGCACGCGGCCCACCAGTTCCTTCAGTTCTTCCACCGTGTAGTTCACCGAGTCGGCGATGGCGCCGGTGATGTCCTCGGTCACGGTGGCCTGGCGCGTCAGGTCGCCGTCGGCGATGTCCTGCAGCTCGTTCATCAGCTGCAGAATGGCCTTCTGGGTGGCGTCGTTATTGCGCTTTTCCTCCAGGCGGCGCGCCTCGGCCTCGCGCTCGCGCGCCTCGGCTTCCAGCGTACGCACGCGCGAATCGCGCAGGTACAGCGCGGCCAGCCCGGCCAGGCACAGCAGCGTGGCCACGGCCGACACCACCATCGCGCCAAACGTCCACGGGCGGAATCGCGCGCCCTCGGCGTAGGCCGTCTGCAGTTCGGACAGCTCGCCGCGCAGCGCCTCGTTGTCGTTGAAGATCTGTTGCTGCGCGCGCTTGGCGGCGATCAGGCCGGGCAGGTTCTGCAGGATGGTCTGCGTGGTCTTCTGCACCGCCTCGAAACGCTGCGACAGCTGCTGCAGGTAGTTACGCGTCTCGGCGTCGCTGGCAGGCGCCAGGCGCAGCGCCTCTGAGCCGTTTGTCAGGCCATCCAGCGTTTCGCGGAAGGTGTTGGTGTCCTTGCCCAGCAGGAACGCGGTTTCGGGGTTGACGCCTTCGCCCGACAGGAACTCGTTCAGGTTCTTGCCCAGGCGCTGCGTCAGCATCACCAGCTGGGCGGAAGCGGCCACCTCGCGGGTGTTCGAGCCGGCCTGCAGCTTGATGGCGGCCACCTGTTCGGCCGCTTCGAGCAGTTCGGGGTTCGACGCGTTGAAGATCTGCAGCGTCTGGCCGATCGTCGTCAGGATGGGCTGCTGGGCCAGCACGTCGGCGGCGCTCTTTTCCGAGCGCTTCCACGATCCGAATGCCTTTTCGAGCAGCGGCTCGGCCGGGCCGGACGTGGCGCGCACGTGCTTTTCGTCGCTGCCGTTCTGCAGCGCCAGCAGGTCGGCGGTCAGCTGTTCCTTGGATTGGCGCAGCTGGGTGAACGCCTGGGCGTTGCCGAGCAGCGCCACCGGCACCGCCTTGCCCAGACGCTGCGAGTGCATCAGCATGTTACCGGCGATCTCGATCTGCGCCGCGCCGTTGTTGGCCTGCCGGTTATCCAGGTAGACCGACGCCAGCAGCGCCAGCAGCGACACCACCACGCCGCCGGTCAGCAGGCGTTGCTGGGAAGAGAACGGCATGCGCGACAGCCAGCCCGACATCATCTCCACCGGCGTCTGGCCGGCGCCGCCCTTGCCCGCGCCGGCCTTGGCGAATACCGATGCGCGCGGCGCCGCGGCGTCGGCAGCGGCACCGGCGGTAGCGGTGCGACGGCCCAGGCTGATCTTCTTGATTCCCATGGCAACCCTCTGTTCGTTCGTTTTATGTTTGGTACTTGTGCGCAGGCGTCATGCCTCAGGCCGCATCGCGGCCGGCCTGCAGGAATGCCGGCGCATCCAGCAACTGGCGGATATCCAGCACCTGCCAGTCGCGCCCCTCCCGGTCCGCGAAGGCGGCACCGCGCCAGGCTTCGGGTTCCGCGCCGCCGGCCGGCGTCAGGTCCCCCGCGTGCCGCAGGCCCACCACGCGCGTGGCGATGATGCCGCAGGCACGTTCCACATGGCGCGACAGCACCACGATCTTGCTGCCCGGCTGCACCGGGGTCGGGCCGTCGCCGCAGAACATGCCGAAATCGATCACGCCCAGCAGGTTGCCCCGCGCATTGACCAGGCCGCGATACCACGGCTGCGTCAGCGGCACGGCCGCCGGCGCGCGCATTTCCAGCACCTCGCCGGTGTCCATCAGCGGCAGCAGCCAGTTGCGCTGGCCCACCAGCACGCCCAGGTAGCTGTCGACGGCAGGCAGGTTGCGCGCCTCGCGCAGGCGCCGGGCCAGCATGGCCTGGTAGTCATGCAGGCGGGTCTGGCGAGTCTGGCGGGTTCGGATGTCTTGGCGCGGCGCGTTCATGATCGGATACCAGTGAAACGTGGAGACCAGTGGTGAAACCAGTGTCATGGCCGTGCGCGGGCGCCGCCGGCGTCCCCGACGGGACACCCGCGCCCACTCCGGCCGCTAGGCGGCCGCAGCGCTCAGTGCGCCAGCGCGGCGATCTTCGAAAGCAGTTCCTCGCCGTCCACCGGCTTGACGATGTAGTCGGACGCGCCCTGGCGGATGCCCCAGATACGGTCCGTCTCCAGGCCCTTGCTGGTGCACATGATCACGGGGATGTCCTTGAATCGGTCGTCGCGCTTGATCGCGCGGGTGGCCTGGTAGCCGTTCTGGCCCGGCATCACCACGTCCATCAGGATCAGGTCGAAGGTTTCCGCCTCCAGGCGCGTCATGGCCTGTTCGCTGTTGCCGGCCACCGAGACCTTGAAGCCCTTCTTGCCGAGCAGGTCGGACATGAACAGGGCTTCGGTGGGCGAATCGTCGACGATAAGGATTTTGCTGATGGTCATTGTTTCATTCCTGGATGCTTCGGGCGGCATGCATCATGCCGCCACGGCCGCGCCCTCTTCCGGCACGCAGCCCGCCAGGCAGGTCTGTACCGCCTGCAGCAGGGCTTCGCGGGAAAACGGCTTGGCCAGATGGTTGTGGGCGCCGACGAGCTTGCCGCGCGAGCGGTCGAACACGCCGTCGCGGGACGACAGCATGATCACGGGGATGGCGTGGAAGCGTGGGCTTTTCTTGATCAGGGAGCAGGTCTGGTAGCCATCGAGCCGCGGCATGAGGATGTCGCAGAAGATGACGTCCGGATGCAGGTCGCCCACCTTGGCGAGCGCCTCGAAGCCGTCCTCGGCCAGCATGACCTGGAAGCCTGCCTGCGTCAGGAAGATTTCCGCCGTGCGGCGGATGGTGCTGGAGTCGTCGATCACGAGCACCTTCACCGCCGGCTTGCGCGCGGTGGATGCCTCGCTGGCACCGGCGATGCCGCCGGCGTTGACCCCATCGACAGACGTGTCTTGTTCTGTTTGAGTGACCCGCATCATGTTCCCGCGACCCCCGTCCTGCGTGACACACGCAGGCGTGGGCATTCACTTGAGAACTTCCGCACGGCGCCATGGATGGCTGGCCGGCGGCCCCCGATTTTCCAATTCCCAGTCAAAAAAACCCGGCTACCCTGCCGGTGGCGGCGCGCTTCTTGTCCGCGCCTGCCCGCATACAACATGTTCTCGTGCCGCGGCACTCCGTCTTCAGCTACGCGCCAATGGCGGCGCGGCCGGACGGATGTTCAGTTTTGCCGCAGAGTGTGACAACTCGTGGGGGGGCCGTCAATCCGGACACCCCGGCGTCACGGGCCGTTCTGTCGCTTTGGCGCGACGCACGGCCATTTCCGGACGATGGCCTCAGATTGCCACCATCTCGAAATCTTCCTTGCGTGCCCCGCATTCCGGGCAGGTCCAGTTGATGGGCACGTCTTCCCATTTGGTACCCGGGGCGATGCCATCTTCCGGCGCGCCGGTGGCCTCGTCGTAGATCCAGCCACAAATCAGGCACATCCAAGTCTTGTATTCCATATGCAGGCTCTTGCCAGTCTCCATTAAAATCCAGCGCATGATGGTACCCAATCGGCGCCGATGACGCCACCCATGGGCCAGTGCAATCGGCCCAATATCGCCGCGTTCGTGCAATTTGACGTGCAGATGCCGCCTGAACGGCACCCTTTCGGTCACGATTGCCCGTATTTCGGGCAGCCGGCCGCCAGGCACGGGCAAGCCGCCCCGGCCGGACGCCTGTCTTTCCCAAGTCTTCTCTTTTGGCCAGATTCCCATGTCCCGTAACCAGCAGCTCTTCGACCGCGCCCAGCAGACCATTCCCGGCGGCGTCAACTCGCCCGTGCGCGCCTTCCGATCCGTCGGCGGCACGCCGCGCTTCATCACCCGGGCCGAGGGCGCGTACATGTGGGACGCCGACGGCCAGCAGTACATCGACTACATCGGCTCCTGGGGCCGATGATCGTCGGCCATGCCCACCCCGACGTGGTGCGCGCCGTGCAGGAAACCGCCGCGCAGAGCTTCTCGTTTGGCGCCCCCACCGAGGCCGAGATCGTCATGGCCGAGGAAATCTGCAAGCTCGTGCCGTCGATCGAGCAGGTTCGCCTGGTGTCGTCGGGCACCGAGGCCACCATGAGCGCGCTGCGCCTGGCGCGCGGCTTCACGGGCCGCGACCTGATCATCAAGTTCGAGGGTTGCTACCACGGCCATGCCGACAGCCTGCTGGTCAAGGCCGGCTCGGGCCTGCTGACGTTTGCCGACACCACGCAGAACGCGCCGTCGTCGGCCGGCGTGCCCGCCGACGTGACGCGCCACACCATGGTGCTGGAATACAACAACGTCACCCAGCTCGAAGAGGCGTTCGCGCGCCACAAGGGCGAGATCGCAGCGGTCATCGTCGAGCCCGTGGCCGGCAACATGAACCTGGTGCGTGCCAGCGAAGCCTTCATGACGTCGATGCGTAACCTGTGCAGCGAGCACGGCAGCGTGCTGATCTTCGACGAAGTGATGACTGGCTTCCGTGTGGCGCTGGGCGGCGCGCAGGCGCACTACGGCATCACGCCGGACATGACCTGCCTGGGCAAGGTGATCGGCGGCGGCATGCCGGCGGCGGCGTTTGGCGGCCGGCGCGACATCATGGCCAAGCTGGCCCCGCTCGGCGGCGTCTACCAGGCCGGCACGCTGTCGGGCAACCCGCTGGCCGTGGCTGCGGGCCTGACCACGCTGAAGCTGATCCAGGCGCCGGGCTTCTACGACCGGCTGGCCACGCAGACGCGCAAGCTGGCCGACGGCCTGACCGCCGCCGCCCGCGCGGCCGGCGTGCCGTTCTCGGCTGATGCCATCGGCGGCATGTTCGGCCTCTATTTCACCAACGACGTGCCGGCCAGCTTTGCCGAGGTCACCAAGGCCGACGTCGGCCGCTTCAACCGCTTCTTCCACGCCATGCTGAACGAAGGCGTCTACCTGGCGCCGTCGGCCTTCGAGGCCGGCTTTGTCTCGGCCAAGCACGACGACGCCATCATCGCCACGACGATCCAGGCGGCCGAAAAGGCGTTCAAGGCCGGCTGACCAGCCGTTCCAGCCCGTCCAGCCCATCGTGCAGCGCCGCAAGCTGGTCAGCCAGCTGCGGCGATGCCGATGTCATCGGCGGCCGCAGCGTGTCGGCCAGCCAGCCGTGCCGCGCCAGCAGCGCCTTGGCCGGCCCCGGGTTGGGCTCGGCGAACAGCGCCTGCACCAGTGGCATCAGCGCGTGGAACAGGCGGCGGGCATCGTCGAGCCGCCCCTCCGCCACGGCTCGCCAGATTTCCACGAACAGTTCGGGCCGGAAATGTGCCGACGCGATGATCGCCCCTCGCCCGCCCAATGCCAGCGTGCCCAGCAACTGGTGATCCTCCCCGCCAGCACCGACAGCCGGCCATCCGCGATCAGCGCCTGCGTGGCCTGCGCATTGCCGCCGCAATCCTTGATAGCGACGATATTGTCATGGTCAGCCAATGACAGCAGCGTATCCAGCGTCAGCGCGGCGCCGGTGCGGTACGGGATGTCATAGAGCACCAGCGGCGCCCGCGCAGCATCGGCCAGGCGCGTGAACCAGTCGTGCAAACCCGCCTGGGACGGACGGATGTAGTAAGGCGCCGGTGCCAGCACCCCGGCCAGAGGACGGCTGTTCAGCCGCTCCAGACGGGCCATGGCATGCCCGAGATGGTTGCCAGCCAGACCCATCGCCACGGGCAAGCCGGCGGCTGCCTCCAGCACGGTATCGAGCACGGCCAACTGCTCGGCCTCGTCGAGCGCGGCGGCTTCGCCCGTGCTGCCGCAGACCACGAACCCGGCCAGCCCGGTGGCGCGATAGTGCGTCACCAGGCGGCGCAGCGCCGCATGATCGACAGCCGGGTCGGCAGGATTGTCGATAAAAGGGGTTACCAGCGGCAGCCAGATGCCCTGGAAGGAAGTTTGCGTGGCATGCATCCATACACTCCGGATCGACCGGTTCAGGAAACCGTCGATGCGCGACGAGGCAGGACTTGCGGCAAGAGGAAGAAACCGGGCGGGTTCGCCCTTCGGCCGGTGGGTGCTGTTCCGTCGCCCATCTGACGGAACAGCGCGCTCCGGTCAGACGAGCGACTGTTTTTTGGCTTTGGCGCGCGCGGCCAGGTCCGCCGCACCCAGGACGGGAACGGACAGGACGAAGGAAAGGCGGATCGCGCACGGCATGGGCAGCAATCTACCGGCCGGCATCGACCATCGTCAAGCGGCACGCACTTTGCCCGGCGGCGTTGCAACGCTGCGCTACACTCCAGCATTACCATGCCGGAGATCGAGGAGTCCCTTGATGCGCACCCCACCGCCACCGCCACTGCCATGCCCGCTACCCCTGCCCTGTTCCGCTGGTTCCTGCTCGCCGTGATGGCCAGCCTGCTGTCCGCCTGCGGCTACAACGACTTCCAGAAGAAGGACGAGGCCGTCAAGGCTTCCTGGGGCGAAGTGGTCAACCAGTACCAGCGGCGCGCCGACCTGATTCCGAACCTGGTGGCTACCGTGAAGGGCTACGCCAGCCACGAGCGCGAGACGCTTGAAGCCGTGACCAAGGCGCGCGCCCAGGCCACCAGCATCCAGGTCACCCCCGAAACGCTGAACGATCCCGAGGCCTTTGCCCGCTTCCAGCAGGCGCAGGGCCAGCTGACCAACGCGCTGTCGCGGCTGCTGGCGGTGTCCGAGAACTATCCGAACCTGAAGGCCGACGCGTCGTTCCGTGACCTGCAGAGCCAGCTCGAAGGCACCGAGAACCGCATCACCGTGGCCCGCCAGCGCTACATTGCCGCCGTGCAGGACTACAACGTGCTGGCGCGAAGCTTCCCGACCAACGTGACCGCGATGATCTTCAAATATCCGGTCAAGCCGTCGTTCACGGTGGAGAACGAGAAAGCGATCTCCGCCCCGCCGGCGGTGAAGTTCTAGGCGGCGCCCGGACGGCCAGCGGATCGCCATCATGCGCAGACTGCTTACGCTCTGGTTTATTGCCTGCCTGCTGGCCGTGCCTGGCTGGGCAGCCGCGGCCGACGACGGCTTCGTGGCCGTGCCGCCGCTGAACGCCCGCGTCACCGACCTCACGGGCACGCTGAGCGCCGACCAGCGCAACGCGCTGGAAAACGTGCTGGCCGAATACGAGCAGCAGCGCGGCAGCCAGATCTTCGTGCTGATGCTGCCCACCACCAGCCCCGAGACGATCGATGCCTACAGCATCCGCGTGGCCGACGCCTGGCGCGCAGGCCGCAAGGGCATCGACGACGGCGTGATCCTGATCGTGGCCAAGGACAATCCGGCCGGCCTGCGCAAGATGCGCATCGAGGCGGGGCGCGGCGTGCAGGGGTCGCTGACCGATGCCATGTCCAGCCGCATCCTGCGCGACGTGATGGCGCCGCATTTCCGCCAGAACGATTTCTACGGCGGACTGGCCGCCGGCATCACGGCCATCCAGGCCGCCGTCGACAAGGAAGGCCTGGCCGCACCGGATCCCGGCAAGCAGCAGGGCAATGTCGAGATCGGCGACTGGCTGCCGGTGCTGTTTCCGCTGGCGATCATCGTGTTCTTCTTCCTGTCGGCAATGATGCGGCGCGGTGGCAGCCCGCACGTGGTGACGGGCCGCCGTGGCTGGCCGACCGGTACCGCCGGCGGCCTTGGCGGCATGACCGGCTACGAGATCGGACGCCACTGGGGTAGCGGTGGCGGCGGCTTTGGCGGTGGCTCCGGAGGCGGAGGTGGTGGCTTTGGCGGCGGGGGCGGCGGCGGCTTCGATGGCGGCGGCGCGTCCGGCAACTGGTAACGGCGGCTAGTCGTGGATAACGGAGACCCGATGAACACCCCCAGGCCTCGCACCCATCGTCCAGGCGGTCGCTCAAGCGTGCGCTGCGCCACCTGGGCACCGGCCCCGGCACGGCCCGCAAGGCGTTTCCCGACGAGGCGCGCCATCAGCTCCAGGTGGCGGTGCACAAGGGCGAGCAGCACCACCGTGGCGAAGTGCGCGTGGTCATAGAAGCCAGCCTGCCGCTGGCACTGGCCTGGCGCGGCACCACGGCACGCGAACGCGCCCGCGCGCTATTCGGGGCGCTGGAGGTCTGGAATACCGAGGACCATACGGGCGTGCTGCTCTATATCAACCTGGCCGACCACGCCGTGGAATTGCTGGCCGATCACGGTATCGACGCCTGCGTCCCGCCCCAGCAATGGCAGCAGATCTGCGCGCAGCTGGCGCAAGGGCTGGCCAGGGACCTGTCGGTCAAGCCGGTGCTCGACGCCATCGCGCAGATCCACGCGCTGCTGGCCACGCATTTTCCGACCCACGGCGGGCGCAATCCCAACGAACTGGACGACCGGCCCATCGTCCTTTGACGAGCGCCGGCCTTCTGCCCTGCGTTAAGGCTGCTTCTCCATCAGGTACCAGACCGCTGCCAGCACCTGGACCGCCACCAGCCCGCCCCAGACCCACAGGTGGGCCGTCACCGGGTAGTGGCCGCCCGTGGCCGGGAAGAAATCGAGCACGAAGCCGATACCCACCTGGAACACGAAAGTGGCCAGGAACACGGTCAGCGTCATGGCCGTGGTGGCGCGGCCGATCAGCGCATCGGGAAAGCGCCGCGCCAGCAGCGCGTAGGTCAGGATGCCGCTGGAACCAAACACGCCATAGGCGCCCCACAGCAGGCCCAGCGGGATGAACGGCAGGCGCGCCATCAGCAGCAGCTGGACCACGATGAAGGCAATCATGCCGAAGCCGGCAAACGCATAGAGGCTGATGCCGCGCCGTTCCAGATGGCGTGCCGCCCAGCCGGCGCCCACGCAACCGGCCATCATCGCGATGCCGATCACCGACACCAGCCGCGCGCCGGCATCGGCGCTCAGGCCCTGCACATCGCGCATGAAGGCGCTGACCCACAGCGTCTGCACCGCCAGGAAGATGCCCTGGTTCAGCAGCGTCAGCGGCACCACGCGCCAGAAGCGCTCGCTGCTCAGGATCAGGCGCGTGCCGCGCAGTTGCTGGGCGAAGCTTTCCTTGCCCACGCGTTTGACGTCGGGCACGCCGAACCATAGCAATACGGCCATGCCAAACGAAATCGCCGCCAGGCCGGCGCTGATCGTGCGCCAGTCCGTCCACGACAGCAGCCACGACAACGGCGCGCCCACCACCACGGCGCCCAGGCCGCCGATGGCCATCACCAGCCCGTTCAGCAGCGGCATGCGCGACAGCGGAAACCACATCGACAGCGCCTGGATGGCGGCGCCCAGGCACACCGACACCCCCACGCCGATCATCGCGCGACCCACGGCCAGCCCCGCCATGCCCGGCGCCCAGGCAAACACCAGCGATCCGGCCACGGCCAGCATCAGCAGTGCGGCCTCGGTACGGCGCGGGCCGAAGCGGTCCAGCAGGATGCCTGCTGGCAGTTGCGCGCAGGCGAAGCCAAGGAAGTAGAAGCTGGTCAGCAAACCCAGGTCGCCGGCGGTCAGCCCCAGTTCGCGGGTCAGGAACGGGGCGAATCCCAGGTTCACGCCCCGGAAGATGTACGAGACCAGGAATCCCAGCGAAAAGAACGCCAGGACCCGCCAGCGCGCGGGCGAGGCGTGGTTGGGCTGCGCAGCGGCGGCCGGTTGAGTGGGATGAGCGGCGGAAGTGTTCATGCCCTGCATTGTGATCACCAGCGTGGTGCAAGACCAGCGAAAGATACCTGCGGCAATTGTGAGTAGAATTTGACGACCTTCCTTCCTGCCGTGGTCAGCCCTTGGTCAACAGCCGCCCCCTCATCTGCCTCCGCTCCAGGCGCTTCGCGCGCTGGAGGCCGCCGCGCGGCACCGCAGCTTCTCGCGTGCGGCCGAAGAACTGGCCCTGACGCACAGTGCCATCAGCCATCACATCCGCGCCCTGGAGAGCAACCTCGGCACAAAGCTGTTCCGGCGAACCGGACTGACGATGACACCCACCAGCGCCGGCGCCCGCCTGGCCGAACAGGTACGCAATGCGCTGGACCAGCTGGAAGTGGCGCTGCGCGAGGCCAGCGACGTGGCCGGCCCGCCCGTGGTGCGGCTGCAGGTCAGCGTGATGGCCGACCTGGCCAACGCCTGGCTGATCCGGCGGCTGCCCAGCCTGCACGCGCAGGCCCCGGAGCTGGACCTGCACCTGCGGCTGCATGCGGAGATCTCGCCGCCCGACCCGTATTCGGTGGACGTCGGCATCTGGCACCAGCGCGTGGACCTGCCCGGCTTCGAATGCCACAACCTCATCGAGGATTATGTGATCGCGGTGGCCAGCCCGAGCCTGCTGGCCAGGTACCCCGGTTTCACCGTGGCCGATCTCCCGAAGCTGCCCATGCTGCGCTTCGCCCTGCGGCCGTGGCGCGACTGGCTGTTGCTGGCCGGCCTGCCGCCCGACGAACCGGTGCGCGGGCCGATCTTCCAGGACGCCGGGCTGATGCTGCAATCGGCCGTGGCAGGGCTGGGCGTGGCAACGGCACGCGCGCAACTGGCGCACGACTACCTGGTGAGCGGCCAGTTGGTGCAGATTGGCACCACGCGCATCGCGTCCAGCCTGCATTACTGGGTCACGTGGCGCGAAGGCAATCCACGCGAAAAAGCAATCCAGCGCTTTCATGGCTGGCTGCGCGAGCAGGTGGAAGAATCTACATGGGCGTCGTCACAGCCCTGAAACAGCGCCGGAGCCCGGGTTTTGCATGTGCACTAACAAACGCTTCAAATGCGTAACAGGATGAGTCACATTCGCCCCGAGGTTTCACCGTTGCAACGTTTCTGACTGGCGGCTGCTTTCGCCAGTATTCCGTCGGCACCTCCTCCTTCTGGACGATCCGTGGATGCCGATTGCGCCACATTCCGGTTTGGCGTCGCCCAATGGCATGGCGGCAACGGCCTGATCGCCTAGATCTGGCGCTGCCGCTACGTGACCGGCGGGGCACCGAAGACATCCTGACGGCTGAAACCGTCATCCCTCCGACCCCCTCCTTCGGGTCACATTGAGTGAAATGCCTATTCAGGCGCTTCATTAATGCAACGTTTTGGGCCGGTTGCTACGCATGGGTACCGACCCGCATGCGCCTCAGCGAAGATGCGTGACTGATCACATTTAAAGCGACCAATACGCCATAAAGTCTTGTAAGAGATACAACATCGATTCACAGAGCGGCGTTTTCGACGCGTAAAGATCCGGATACATCTGGTTACACAGTCTCGTAGCCGACGCACGTCGAAAACCCCCATCCATACAAATCAACCACTTAGGTCCAGTGGCACGTTCGTCGCTGTATGCCTGGCACACGGCCAGCCGGCAAGCGCTGCAAACAGACAGCATCCCGGCAAGACCGGAACCCAGAACAAGACAGGCAGGACGGGGAAATCGGAAAACGGCCACAACGGCCGGGAACCGAAAGGGAGCAAGAGTGGCCGGTACGCTGCAGTGCCGGTCCGGGCCAGGCGACGCAGGTCACCCGGTCAGAAGCTTGCAGCAAATTCGGGTGCAGAGCCGATCCCTGGAGAAGTATCGGATCGGGTCCGCAGTGCCCAACAGGGTGCATGACGCCACCGGGAGTGGCGAGGCACCGGGCATCGGCAGCGGGACGCCGGGCTTTGTCCTGGGCGGGACGCTTCCCCTGAGACGGGTGGAACCGGAACAGACGCCGCACGTCCCGTGGCAGCTGTCCGGTTTGGCCTCGGCCGGTTTCCGGCCGGAACCTTGTGCCCGACCTCCAGCGGGCGCTTTTTTCCACTAACCATGACGTCAAGGAGAAGGACATGAACACCATGTTCGATGGCATCAAGCGTTTCGCCCAGGAAGAAGACGGCGCAGCTGGCGTGGAATACGCGCTGCTGCTGGCATTCGTGGCCCTCTGCATGGTCGCGGTCGGGCCGGCCGTCAAGGCTGCGGTGACCAAGATCTGGAACAGCATCTCGACCAACCTCACGACGGCGGCGGGCTGAGTGGCGCACGGTCCGGTGCGACGCGCCAAGCACCGGACCGCCTGCCGAATGCCCTGGCGCGTCTTTTCCTTTTTCGCATGAGAGGCTGCCATGCAAACGCTGGAATCCGTCACCGCCTTCTACCCGCTGACCTCGGCCTGCCTGACAGCCGTGCTGGGCGTGGCCGTGGTGACCGATCTGCGCAGCCACAAGATTCCGAACATGCTCGTCGTGACCGGCGCCGTCGTGGCGCTGGCCCTGCAGATGGGCTTGCACGGCGCCGGCCATGGTGTCTGGCAGTGGGCCACCGGCCTGGCCGCCGGCCTCGCGCCGTTCGCGCTGCTGTACGTCATGCGTGCAGTGGGTGCCGGCGATGCCAAGCTGATGGGCTGCATCGGCGCCTTCACCGGACCGGCCGCCATGCCGGAGATCCTGCTGGCGACCTTGCTGGCCGGTGGTGCCCTGGCGCTTGGCGTGATGCTGTGGCGCGGCGAGTCGCGCCGCACGCTGCACGCGGTCCTGGGCACGGTGCTGTGGATGCCGTTCGCGGGCCACGCACCGGCGCCCACGGCTGCACCGGACGCAGCCCCGGCCAGCGCAAGCAGGATTCGAACCGCCAGGCGCCTGCCGTACGCGGTGGCGATTGCAACGGGTGTGGGACTGGTGATGGCGGGCGTGCTCTGACCGCCCGGACATCGGCCAGCAAGAAGGACAGAAGCCCGGTCTACCGGGCGAGGAACGGGAGAACCATCATGGCCAGGAAGCTTCGCAACACCGCCAGCCCCGCAAACACGCGCCGCTGCCCGTCACGCCAGTACAACCGCGCGCCGCTGACCGAGATTCCCGCGCAAGCCGCGAGAACGGTGCGCCAGCATATCGGCTGGGTCTTCCACCACTAGCCGCGCCACACAGCCACACCGCGCCGTACCGCACCACCACCGCCGCAGACTTGAAATGGCGCGCCCCCGGGCGCCGCCAGGGGCGCCTGCATGCCCACGCCGGGCCACCAGGCATCGCATGGAGAGGGAGGACCGTCAAATGAGAAACATACGCACCCTGTTGATGTTGCTGGTGGCGGCCCTCGCAGGCCTGGCCGCCGTCGTGCTGGCCTCGCGCTGGATGGTGGAGCAGAACGCCGGCAGCACCGTGAAGGTGGCGGTGGCCAACACCGACATCAACCTCGGCCAGCGCCTGGCGCCCGAGTTCGTCAAGCTGGTGGAATGGCCGCGCGAAAGCCTGCCACCGGGCGCGCTGGGCGACCTCAAGGCGGTCGATGGCCGCGTGACCAAGGCCAGCGTGATGCGCGGCGAGCCGATCCTGGAATCCAAGCTCACGCCGGCGGGCACCAAGGGCGGACTGTCCGCCGTGATCGCCGACGGCAAGCGCGCCATCACCGTGCGCGTGAACGATGTGGTGGGCGTGGCGGGCTTCGCGCTGCCGGGCAGCTTCGTGGACATCATCGTCAACACCCAGAAGGACGGCAAGAGCGGCCCGGCCGAGACCGAGCAGTCGATCTCGAAGATCGTCCTGGAAAAGATCCTGGTGCTGGCCGTGGCGCAGGAGGTGAACCGCGACGAAACCAAGCCGAAGGTGGTGAACGCGGTGACGCTGGAAGTCTCGCCCGAAGAAGCCGAGAAGCTTGACCTGGCCCGCAGCGTCGGATCGCTGTCGCTGGTGCTGCGCAACCAGGTGGAAGCGCGCCCGGTGGACACCGCCGGCGCCACCAAGCGCAGCCTGCTCAACGAACCCGTGGTACAGGCAGCGGCGCCCACGCCAATCGCCAGGGTAATCCAGATTGCCCAGCGCATCGTCGAACGCAAGCCCGTCAATACCAATTGCGTCGGCGTCATCAGCGGCATGCATCAGGACAAGGAGTGCTTCTGAGCGCGCGAGCCAGCGCACCGGAAGTCACCAACCGGGGGAAATCATCATGAAGACCAGCCACACACCGTCGGGCCATGCGCGCCTCAAGCGCATGCACGGCACCGTCCGCCTGAGCGCTGTTGCCACCCTGGCCATCGCCAGCGTCTGGCTGGCCAGCACGCAGGTGCAGGCCGCCGACGACGCTGCCGCCGCACAGCCCACGCGCATCGCCGCGAATGGTCCGATCCAGCTGACCATCGGCGCCACCACGCCGCCGCCTGCCCCCGCCGACTCCGGCGCCGGCCGCGGACCCAGCTGCGTCGGTGCCGCCGCCGAGCCGGAACAGATCACGGTGCCGATCGGCAAGTCCCGCATGCTGCCGCTGCCCGAACCGGTAAAGAGCCGCACGCTGGGCAACCCGAGCGTGGTGCAGGCCATGCTGGTATCGCCCCAGACCATGTACCTGCTGGGCCTCGATATCGGCACCACGAACATGATCGTGCAGGGCCGCAGCGGCCGCTGCACCGTGATCGACGTCACGGTCGGCGCCGATCCGGCCGGCCTGCAGTCGACGCTGCGCTCGCTGCTGCCCGGCGCGCGCAACGTGCAGGTGGCCTCCGCCGCCGACAGCCTGGTGCTGAGCGGCAACGTGCCCGATTCCGCCACCGCCCAGCAGGTGATGGACATCGCCAATGCCTTCGTGCAGCGCCAGGCGCGCAGTCCACTGCAGGCGCCGCCGCAAGCGATGGGCGCGCCGGCCAATGCGGCGAGCGGCGCCAACATGATGATGGGGATGGGCGGGGTCATGATGCCGGTCACCAGCACCACGCAGAACAGTGCCAGCGGCATGCCCATCCGCAGCAACAAGCTCATCAACATGCTCACGGTGGATGCACCGCAGCAGGTGATGCTGGAAGTGAAGGTGGCCGAGGTGTCGAAGACGCTGATCGACCAGCTGGGCGCGGCCGCCAACATCCAGGGCGCGTTCGGCAGCTGGCAGTTCGGCCTGCTGGCCAACTTCCTGTCCGGTGCCCCATCGGCGCTGACCGCCATCAAGAACAACAACCTGCCGCTGGCGCTGCAACTCGACGCGCAGAAGGGCGACAGCCTGGTCAAGATCCTGGCCGAGCCCAACCTGATGGCGATCAGTGGACAGGAGGCCAGCTTCCTGGCCGGCGGCAAGGTCTTCATTCCGGTGCCGCAGTCGAACTTCGGCGGCGTGACGACGATCGTGCTGCAGGAGGAAACCTTTGGCGTGGGGCTGAAGTTCACGCCGACGGTGCTGGCCAATGGCCGCATCAACCTGAAGGTGGCGCCCGAGGTATCCGAGCTGTCGCCCACCGGCGTGGCGGTCACGGCGCCGAATACTTCCGGCTCGACCATCCTGCCGCTGATCAACACCCGGCGCGCCGCCACCACGCTGCAGGTCATGGACGGCCAGAGCTTCGCCATCGGCGGCCTGATCAAGAGCAATGTGACCGGCAGCCTCAAGGGCCTGCCCGGCGCGGGCGAACTGCCGGTGCTCGGCAACCTGTTCCGCAGCACCAGCTTCCAGCAGGACCGCAGCGAACTGCTGTTCGTGGTCACGCCGCGCCTGGTCAAGCCGCTGCCGCCGAACTACCCGATGCCGACCGATTCGTTCGGCCCTCCGATCAACGGCGAGGTCTATATCAACGGCAACATGGAAGGCCATCCGCAACGGCTGCCCGACAACCTGGCGCCGCCCGCCCCCACCGGCACCGCGAGCCCGGCACCGATGGCACCGATGGCACCCACTACGTCGACGCAGCCTGCATCGTCCGCCACGCTGGCCGCAGCCAGCGCCCAGTGAACCGCCAACGCTACAGACAGGAGACCATCATGACCGCCATCACACGACTGCTCGGCCTTGCCGCGGGCGCCCTGCTTTGCGCCGGCCTGACGGGCTGCATGAGCACCTCGCCGGTCTGGGACGCGCACTTTGGCGAATCGGTCCGCACCGTGCGCATGCTGCAGACGCTCAACCCGAATGCGTCGTACACCAACACCGACCCGGTGAGCGGCGTCGACGGCCGCGCGGCCACCTACTCGATGGATCGCTACGGGCAATCGTTCCGCAACCCGCCCACCGACGGCAACACGTTCGTGATCGGCATCGGCAACGGCACTGGCATGGGCGGCGGCTCGCAATGAGGCGCCGGCCAGCCGAATCCGACAGCACCGCCACCAGGACCACCCAACGGAGTAGCAACATGGCAAAGCTCATACTGGTCTCCGCCGACGACGCACGCGCGCGCCAGATGCTGGCGCTGGCCCAGCAGGCCGGGACGCGGCGCCAGCCGCAACTGGTGTGCCTGGATCCGGCCAAGGCCCTGGCCGCGCCCGGCCTGATCCACGCCACCGACTTCGTGGTGTTGCAGGCCGAGGAATTCGACATGGATGTGCTCGAACGGCTGCGCCAGCGCTTTCCCGAACCCGGCGACGTGCCGTGCATCCTGGTCACGCCCCAGCCGTCGGCCGAGCTGCTGATGCGAGCCATGCGCATGGGCGTGCGCAGCGTGCTGCGCTGGCCGCTGGACCCGCGCGAATTCGGCGACGAACTGGCGCGGCTCGACACCCGCGCCGAGGCCGAGACGTCCGCGCAGGCGCGCACCTTTGCGTTCACATCGTGCAAGGGCGGCAGCGGCACCACCTTCGCTGCCGCGAACTTTGCCTACGCGGTAGCCGCCCAGCGCGGCAAGCGCGTGCTGTTGGTGGACCTGGACCAGCAGTTCGGCGACGCCGCCTTCGTGGTCACCGACAAGATTCCGCCGGCCACGCTGGGCGATATCTGCCACCAGATCGACCGGCTCGACGCCGCGCTGCTGGACGCCTGCGTCACGCATGCCCACCCCAACCTCGACGTGATTGCCGGAGCGGGCGATCCGGTCAAGGCCAGCGACGTGAAGGCGGCGCACCTGGAGCGCATCCTGGACCTGGCCCGCCCCACCTACGACGTGCTGGTGTTCGACCTGGGCCAGGCCATCAACCCGGCGTCGATCATGGTGCTGGACCACAGCGACACGATCCACCCGGTGGTGCAGCTCACGCTGCCCTACCTGCGCGCCGGCCGCCATCTGATGGAAATCCTGCACTCGCTGGGCTATCCCGCCGACCGCATGCAGGTGTTGCTCAACCAGTTCGAGAAGCAGGCCGCCATCACCATCCGCACGATGGAAGACAACCTTGGCGCGCGCATCGCGCACATGATTCCGACCGATGCCAGAACCGCGCGCGAGGCCGCCAACCAGGGTGTTCCGGTGCCGCAGCTGGCACCCGGTTCCGCCATGACCCGCGCGCTGCTGCAGATGGTGGACGCCGCCTTCCCGGCCCCCGCGAAGAAGGAAGGTGGCCTGTTCACGCGACTGCTGGGGCACCGCGGCGATGCCGCCCAGCCGCTGCCGGTGGGCCGGCACGCGTAACCGATCGGAGAACCGCCATGTCCCTGCGTGCCCAACTGTTCGAGAAAGCCGGCGAGGCCGTCCCGGAACGCATCAACGACCGCCTGTCCGATCGCCCCGCCGATCGAACCGGCGAGCGCGGCGCTGACCGCGCCGCCGCGGGCGGTGCCACCGCCGCCTACCAGCAGCTCAAGATGGACATCCACGCCGCCATCATCGAACGCGTGGAACTGGAGAAGCTGCAGCGCCTGACGCCGGAGCAGGTGAAACGGGAACTGGCCATCCTGGTGGAACGCATCGTCGACGAGCGCAACATTCCGCTCAACGAGGCCGAGCGCCGCCGGCTGGTGTCCGACGTGCGCGACGAAATGCTCGGCTACGGCCCGCTGGAGCCGCTGCTGGCCGACCCCACCGTCTCCGACATCCTCGTCAACACGGCCAGCAAGGTGTACGTGGAACGGCGCGGCAGGCTGGAACTGACCGACGTCACGTTCCAGGACGATGCACACCTGATGAAGGTGATCGACAAGATGGTGTCGCGCGTGGGCCGGCGGGTCGACGAATCGAGCCCGATGGTCGATGCGCGCCTGCCCGACGGCTCGCGCATCAACGCCATCATCCCGCCGTCCGCGGTGGACGGCCCGCTGCTGTCGATCCGGCGCTTCGCCGTGAATCCCCTGATGGTCAAGGACCTGGTGGAACTGCAGACGCTGACCCCGCCGATGGCGCAGCTGATCGAGGCCATGGTCAGGGCCAAGCTCAATATCCTGATCTCGGGCGGCACCGGCAGCGGCAAGACCACGATGCTGAACATCCTGTCCGGCTTCATCCCCGAGAGCGAGCGCATCGTCACCATCGAGGATGCCGCCGAACTGCAGCTGCGCCAGGACCACGTGCTGCGGCTGGAAACGCGGCCGCCCAACATCGAGAACCGGGGCGAAATCACGCAGCGGTCGCTGGTGCGCAACGCGCTGCGGATGCGCCCCGACCGGATCATCCTGGGCGAAGTGCGCGGCGCCGAGGCGCTGGACATGCTGCACGCCATGAACACCGGCCACGAAGGCTCGCTGGCCACCATCCACGCCAACACCCCGCGCGATGCGCTGACGCGGCTGGAAAACATGGTCAGCATGGCGGGGCTGTCGCTGCCGCCGCGCACCATGCGCCAGCAGATCACGTCGGCCATCACCGTGATCCTGCAGGTGTCGCGGCTGTCCGATGGCCGGCGCAAGCTGATGAGCATCCAGGAAGTCACCGGCATGGAAAGCGAAGTGGTCAACATGCAGGAGATCTTCACGTTCAAGCGCACCGGCGTAGATGCCGAAGGGCGAGTCAAGGGCTACTTCTGCGCCACCGGCGTGCGGCCGCAGTTTTCCGACCGGCTGCAGGCCTTCGGCCTGTCGGTGCCCGAGCGGCTCTACGAGCCTTCGGTGCGGTTCGACGTCTAGCAAGCGGCACGGCACCCGGAGAACCATCATGGACCGCACCCTCATCGCCTTCGGCGCCTGCCTGTTCGTGACCATCGTGATGGCGGCCACGGTGGGCTACCAATGGTGGCAGCGCCGGCACAGCCCGGCAGCGCGCCGCTTCGGCAACCGCCTGCGCGCCGTGGCCTCGACGCCGTGGCAGGACGAAGCCGCGGCGTCGATCATGAAGGCGCGCGCGCTGGCCCGGACGCCCTTCATGACCGCCGTGCTGCGCCGCCTGCCGCACAGCGACGCCCTGGAACGCATCCTGCGCCAGTCCGGGCTGCACTGGACGGTCTCGGTCTTCGTGACGATGACGCTGCTGCCCCCGGCGGCGCTATGGATCACCGGCCGCCTGCTGGACCTGCCCGGGATTCCGGTCGCCGTGTGCGCGGTCGCGTGGCTGCCCATGCCGGCGCTCTGGGTGCGCCGCGCACGCCAGCGCCGCCTGATGCGCATCGAAATGCAGTTGCCCGAAGCCGCGGACATGATCAGCCGCGCGCTGCGTGCCGGGCATTCGTTCTCCAGCGCGCTGGACATGGCGGGCGAAGAACTGCCCGATCCGCTCGGCGCCGAATTCCGCACCACGTTCGACGAGATCAACTTCGGCACGTCGATGCACGACGCCCTGGGCGCGCTGGCCGAGCGCGTGCCGCTGCCCGATCTGCGCTACCTGGTGATCGCGGTGCTGATCCAGCGCGAGTCGGGCGGCAACCTGGCCGAGATCCTCGGCAACGTCAGCCAGATCATCCGCGAGCGCATGAAGCTGATGGGCCATGTGCGCGTGCTGTCGGCGGAGGGGCGGCTGTCGGGGGTCATCCTCGCGCTGCTGCCGTTCGGCGTGGCGGGCGCCATGTACCTGGTGAATCCGGAATTCCTTGAGCCGCTGGCCGAGGATCCGGTCGGCCCCTGGATCGTCGGCTACGCCCTGGCGCTGATGGCGGTGGGGCTGTTGTGGATGCAGCGGCTGGTACGGATCCACGTCTGAGGAGCGCATCATGAACACCGGGCAAATCCTGCTTCTGCTGCTGACCTTCGTGCTGACCTTCGGCGCCGCGCTGGCCGTGATGCTGCTGGCCCAGCCCAGCGCCATCCGCCGGCGCATTACCCAGGCCTCCCAGGCGCCGGCCGAAGAAGTCCAGGCACCCGCGCTGCAGGACGAATGGCTGCAGCGCGCCGTGCGGGTATCCCGCCCGCTGGCCCGGCTGGCCGTGCCCAAGGATGGCTGGGACAACTCCACGCTGCGCACGCGCTTCATGAACGCCGGCTGGCGCAATCCTTCGGCCATCCCGCTGTACTTCGCCGCCAAGACGGCGCTGGCGCTGACGTTCCCGGCCGTGCTGTTCCTGGCCACGGCCGGCGTGCTGAGTGCGGATAACCCGCGCCTGCTGCCCACGGCCCTGCTGGCGGCGGCCATCGTAGGCTTCTACCTGCCTGATCTGATGCTGCGGCGGCGCATCGCCCAGCGCAAGCAGGAAATCTTCGAATCGTTCCCCGATGCGCTGGACCTGATCACGGTCTGCGTGGAAGCCGGCCTGGCGCTCGACGCCGCGCTGCTGAAGGTGGTGGAAGAACTGCGCGCCGGCGGCGGGTCGGCCATCTGCGACGAACTGGAGCTGCTGGTGCTGGAACTGCGCGCCGGGCTGTCGCGGGAAAAGGCGCTGCGCAACCTGGCCCTGCGCACGGCCGTGGAAGACGTCGACATGCTGTCCAGCATGCTGATCCAGGCAGACCGCTTCGGCACCAGCATCGCCGAGTCGCTGCGCGTGCAGGCCGATACCCTGCGCACGCGGCGCCGCCAGCGCGCCGAGGAACGCGCCGCCAAGATCGCCGTGAAGCTGCTGTTCCCGCTGATCTTCTTCATCTTCCCGTCGCTGATGGTGGTGCTGCTTGGCTCGCCGGCCCTGCAGTTCTACCGGTCGCTGATGCCGTTCATGATGAGCCAGGGCTGAACAGGGAGAACAATCATGCCGCGCATCCGCAAGTCCGCACCCGGCCGCCAGCGTGGCGCCAGCGCGGTGGAGTTCGCCCTGGTGGCGCCAATCTTCTTCCTGCTGCTGTTCTCGATCGTCGACTTCGGCGCCATGATGTGGGCCAACCTGACGATGCAGTACGCCGTGCGCGAAGGCGCCCGCTACGCCGTCACAGGCCAGAGCGGCCTGGATGCCCAGGGCAGCCGCTACAACGCCGTGCTGGACAAGATCCGCAGCAGTTCGCTGGGGGTCTACACGATGTCCAACGCCAAGGTGGCGACCTGGGTCAACGGCACGTCCCAGTCCAGCGGCGGCGCCGGCATGTTCGGCAGCGCCGGCGACATCGTCGTGATCCAGGTCACCTGCGACTGGCCGCTGCTGACGCCCGTGGTGGCGGCTTTCTACCAGTCCACGGGCGGCAAGTATCGCTTCAGCGTGGCCGCCACCATGCGCAACGAAGCGTTCTAGCCAACCCAATCCCACGCGAGGCCAGCCATGATCGCCAGGAACCATCGCACCCAACCGCGCCGCCGTGGCGCCAAGCGAACCCGGATGCACGGCATCGCCGTCATCGAGTTCGGCATCCTGCTGCCGATCTTCATCTTCCTGACGCTGCCCGTGATCGACTTCGCGCGCGCCATCCAGGCCAACCTGATCCTGACCAACCTGACGCGCGAAGGCGCCAGCCTGGCGTCGCGCACCAGCCAGCTGCCGCAGACCATCATGGATTCGCTGGCGCAGACCACGCCGCCGCTGAACATGGCCCAGCGCGGCATGATCTACATCACCAAGGTCATGGGCAACGCCGAGAACTGCAACAAAAGCGGCACAAATTGCACGGTCCGCAACATCGTGCTGGAACAGTACCGCTGGACCGACGGTTGGGGCGTCGGCGGCAACACGCCGGGCAGCAAGGTGTATGGCTGCGGCAGCTACAGCAGCAGCGACGGGTCGTGCAAGAACCTGCCATCGGCGGGCACGACTTCGCCGACGGCCAACGCGATGACGGGCAAGCTGACCGACGGCCAGGTGATCTACGTGGTGGAGAGCTGGTACAGCTTCGACATGTTCTTCCAGGGCCTGACGATGGGCGTGCTCAAGATGCCGACGCTGGGTCCCAATCTCTATTCGGCCACGATCTTCTGAGCCGCGTGAAGGAGAGCATCATGAGAACTGGACGAATTCCGATGCGATTGCCCGGACGGCCTTCGCGCCAGCGCGGCCAGATCACGATTATTGCTGCCGTCCTGATGATCGGGCTGGTCGGCGTGGTGGGGCTGGGCATCGACGGCGGCATGGCGTACATGACCAAGGCGCGCCTGAATGCGGCGGTGGATTCCGCCGCCGTGGCCGCCGCGCGCGCCGTCACCAATGGCAACACGCAGGCCGACCAGACAGCCGCGGCGCGGCAGGCCGCCAACGACTTTTTCAACGCCAACTTCGGCGCCGGCTACCTGAAGAACACCGCCACGCTCAATACGCCGAGCGTCACGTTCGACCAGGGCAAGGTCACGATTGGCGTTTCGGCTACGGCCACGATGCCGCTGACCATGATGAAGGTGCTCGGCTTCAACAACGTGTCCGTGGCCGCCACGTCGACGACGATTCGCAAGGACCTGGACATGATCTTCGTGATCGATTCGTCGGGGTCGATGAGCAGGGTCTGGAGCACGGTGCGCACCAACGCCAACAGCTTCCTGAACCAGTTCAGCCCGTCGACGGACCGCGTGGGGCTGGTGCATTTCTCGTCCGGCGCGGTCGCGGACATCGCCATCCGGACGACGACGCGCGGCTTCGACCGGCCGGCCATGCAGACCAGGATCACCGGCCTGGACAACGGCGGCAATACCAACTATGCCGAAGGCCTCTGGCAGGCGCGTGCGCAGCTCAACAACATCCCCCAGCTGAACCGCTCCAGCCTGCGCGTGATCGTGTTCTTCTCCGACGGCTTGCCCAATACGATAGCGGCTGCCTACACCACCACGAACAACAAGACCTGCACCGGCGGCATCATGGCGGATACGGACCGGGGCAGCCTTGACGCCTACTATGCGATCGACGAGCAGGACACCTCGCTCACAAGCGGCAGCTGCAACAAGTCTCCCGCCCAGATGCCGGCCTACTACACGGCGCACTCCGCCTCGGATACCGAGTTCAAGATCGTTGGCAGCGGCCCCAGGACGGTGTCCGCCACGTACAACGCGACCAATGTCGCCAATGCGGCCTACAACGTCCCGCTGGCCATGACGTCGTCGCTGCGCGACCAGGGCGTCTATATCTTCACGCTCGGGCTGGGCGGCAACGGCACCGGCGCCGGCAGCCTGGACTCCGACCTGCTCAAGCGCATGGCCAACACGGCCGACGCAACCGGCTACAACAAAAACCAGCCCACGGGCATCTACTGCTACGCGGCCACCATCAACGACCTGCGCCCGTGCTTCTCGAAGCTGGCTTCGGAAATCCTGCGCATCTCGCAATAGCCGACATTGGGGCGCCGGGCGGATGCGGCGCCCTCACGCTTGCCGACGGGGGACCGTGCGCCCTCTCCGGTCTGATGCCGGAGAGGGGCCGCACGGGCGGCACTCATGGGACAATCCCATATCGCGGCCAGCGATGCCGCCAGCGGGAGTCTCCATGAAACTACGCGTCCTCAGCGACATTCACCTGGAACATCACACCCCGGAAACCGTGCCGCCATGCGCGGCCGACCTGGTCATCCTGGCCGGCGACATCGCCAACGGCCGCGACGGCATCGATTGGGCCGCGCGCGCGTTCGACGGGCCGGTGGTCTATGTGCCGGGCAACCACGAGTACTACGAGAGCGCGTTCGATACGGTAGACCGCCTGATGGACGCAGGCGCCGCCGAATCGGGCAACGTGACGCTGCTCAATGGATCGGTGGCGGAATTCGCCGATGCCCCGGGCGGCCCGGTGCGCGTGATCGGCACCACGTGGTGGACCGACTACGCGCTCTACGGCGAGAACAGGATCGACGAAGCCATGGCGGCCTGCGCCAAAGTGATGGTCGACCACCGGCTGATCGCCACCGCCGGCGACGACGGCCAGCCCCGCCCGTACACACCCGCCGACGCGCTCGCCCGCCACCGCGCCGCCACGGCCTGGCTGGCCGACAAGCTGGCGCAGCCGTTCGACGGCAAGACCGTGGTGGTCACCCACCACGGCCCCGACCTCGGCAGCCTCGACGCGCGCTATGCCCACGACATCGTCTCCGCCGGCTTCATCTCGCGGCGCCCCGATCTGGTGGCCCAGGCCGACCTCTGGGTGCACGGCCACACCCATACCAGCTTCGACTACCGGATCGACAACACCCGCGTGGTCTGCAACCCGCGCGGCTATATCTCGCGCCGCACCGGCGTGCCCGAGAACGCCGTGTTCGACTGGGGGAAAGTCGTGGAGGTTTGATTGTCGATGTTCGGCTCCCCTCTCCCATGCAGTGGGAGAGGGGTTGGGGGTGAGGGCATCGAGGCTCTGCTTGCCGACATGTCGCAATTTGAACCGCCGGGCCCTCTCCCCTGCCCCTCTCCCGCCTTGCGGGAGAGGGGAGAAAACATGCCGGTAATCAATCGCTGAACATCCAAAAACAAAAACCCCCGAGGGCTTGCCGCCCTCGGG
The DNA here is from genome assembly GCF_018729255.1 of Cupriavidus sp. EM10. Lineage (NCBI taxonomy): Bacteria > Pseudomonadati > Pseudomonadota > Betaproteobacteria > Burkholderiales > Burkholderiaceae > Cupriavidus > Cupriavidus sp. EM10. The sequence continues at coordinate 676,615 of NZ_CP076060.1, read as the reverse complement.
GGTTTTTGACAGTCAGGCCGTCTGGCCCGGCAGTCCGGCGTGATTTACATCATGCCGTCCATGCCGCCCATGCCGCCCATGCCGCCCGGCATTGCCGGAGCCGACTCTTCCTTCGGCGTTTCGGCAACGGCGCAGTCGGTCGTCAGCATCAGCGAAGCCACCGAAGCGGCGTTCTGCAGCGCGGTGCGGGTCACCTTGGTCGGGTCCAGCACGCCCATTTCCACCAGGTCGCCGTACTCGCCCGAAGCAGCGTTGTAACCGTAGTTACCCTTGCCTTCGATGACCTTGGCCACCACGACCGAAGCCTCTTCACCGGCGTTCAGCACGATCTGGCGCAGCGGCTCTTCCATTGCGCGCAGCACGATCTTGATGCCGGCGTTCTGGTCGGGGTTCTCGCCTTGCAGACCCGAGATGGCAGCGCGGGCGCGCAGCAGGGCCACACCACCGCCGGGGACGATACCTTCTTCCACGGCAGCGCGGGTGGCGTGCAGTGCATCTTCCACGCGGGCCTTCTTTTCCTTCATTTCGACTTCGGTGGCAGCGCCAACCTTGATCACGGCAACACCGCCGGCCAGCTTGGCCACGCGCTCTTGCAGCTTCTCACGGTCGTAGTCCGAGGTCGCTTCTTCGATCTGGGCGCGGATCTGCTTCACGCGGCCTTCGATCGCCGATGCGTCGCCGGCGCCGTCGATGATGATGGTGTTTCCTTGCCGATCTCGATGCGCTTGGCCTGGCCCAGGTCCTGCAGCGTGGCCTTTTCCAGCGTCAGGCCGATTTCCTCGGCGATCACCGTGCCGCCCGTCAGGATGGCGATGTCTTCCAGCATGGCCTTGCGGCGGTCGCCGAAGCCCGGAGCCTTCACGGCGGCGGTCTTCAGGATGCCACGGATGTTGTTCACCACCAGCGTGGCCAGGGCTTCGCCTTCCACGTCTTCGGCGATGATCAGCAGCGGGCGGCCAGCCTTGGCCACTTGCTCCAGCACCGGCAGCAGGTCACGAATGTTCGAGACCTTCTTGTCGAACAGCAGCACGAACGGGCTGTCCAGGGCAACAACCTGCTTTTCCGGGTTGTTGATGAAGTACGGCGACAGGTAGCCACGGTCGAACTGCATGCCTTCCACGACTTCCAGCTCGTCGGCCAGCGACTTGCCGTCTTCGACGGTGATCACGCCTTCCTTGCCAACCTTGTCCATGGCTTCGGCGATGCGCTCGCCGATCGAGGCGTCGCTGTTTGCCGAGATCGCGCCAACCTGGGCGATTTCCTTGCTGGTCGTGGTCGGCTTGCTCAGCTTCTTCAGCTCTTCCACGGCCGAGGCCACGGCCTTGTCGATGCCGCGCTTCAGGTCCATCGGGTTCATGCCGGCGGCCACGAACTTCATGCCTTCGCGGACGATCGACTGGGCCAGCACGGTAGCGGTGGTGGTACCGTCACCGGCGTTGTCGCTGGTCTTGGAAGCCACTTCCTTGACCATCTGGGCGCCCATGTTCTGCAGCTTGTCCTTCAGCTCGATTTCCTTGGCCACGGACACGCCGTCCTTGGTCACGGTCGGGCCGCCGAAGCTGCGCTCCAGCACCACGTTGCGACCCTTCGGGCCCAGCGTCACCTTCACTGCGTTGGCGAGAATGTTCACGCCTTCGACCATCTTGGCACGTGCGGCGTCGCCGAACACTACGTCTTTTGCTGCCATGTTCTGAATCTCCGAATCGGGATAGATCGCCCCGCGCATCGGGCAGGGCGGTCAGGAATCTGGGTATGTCCGGTGGGACAGGTAAAGACAGGCGTCGATTACTTGTTGACGACGGCCATGATGTCTTCTTCGCGCATGACCAGCAGTTCCTGGCCATCCACCTTCACGCCCTGGCCGGCATACTTGCCGAACAGCACGCGGTCACCCACCTTCACGTCGAGGGCAATGTTGTTGCCCTTGTCATCCTTCTTGCCCGGGCCAATGGCGAGCACTTCGCCTTGATCCGGCTTCTCGGCTGCATTGTCGGGAATCACGATGCCGGACGCGGTCTTGGTTTCGTTGTCCAGACGCTTCACGATCACACGGTCGTGCAGAGGACGCAGGTTCATACTGACTCCTAAGTACAAAAAAGTGAGTTTTAAATCACAAGACGGCCAATTGTTGACGCAGGACGGCAACGGCCATCAGAGTTTGGATCTACCGCAGGAGACGAGGCCCAGCCTTGCTGTTAGCACTCTTCCCTGGCGAGTGCTAATTATAGGGACGGGGTATTTCGTTTTCAAGACGCAGACTGAATGGGGGTTTTCCCGTACGTTGCGCAATTTCGTCTTCCGGGCCGGCCAGGTCGCCACTTTGCCGGCCATCCCCCGACAATGTCCACGAAAAGTCCCGTTGCGACGTTGGCAGACGGGTTCGCCATCGTTGTCCGCCTTTTCCGAAGTCACCGTCATGTTTCGCCACCCCCTTGCGCTGCATCGCGCCCCGCCAGGCTGGGCAGTCCTGTTCGCTTTGTTCCTGATCGGCCTGCTGTCCTGGCAGCCTGCCCACGCGGCCTGCGGCACCGCGCCGGACAATGGCGCCCCGGCCGCCCGGCCGCGCATCGGCCTGGTGCTGTCGGGCGGCGGGGCGCGCGGCTATGCGCATATCGGGGTGCTGAAGGCGCTGGAGCAGATGCACGTGCCGGTGGACTGCATCGCCGCGACCAGCATGGGCGCCGTGGTGGGCGGGCTGTATGCCAGCGGCATTGGCGCCGATGAACTGGAAACGCGGCTGTCCGGGGTCAATCTCAGCGACATCGTGTTCGACCGCAACGAGCGTGCGCAACTGCCGCAGACGCTGCGGGAGGACAGTTTCCAGTACCCGATCGGCATCTCGGCCGGGGTGGGCAAGGATGGCGTCAAGCTGCCGATCGGCCTGGTACAGGGCAACAAGCTGCTGACGCTGCTGCAGGACTGGACGTCGGCGTGGCCCGGCGACGTCGACTTCAACGCCCTGCCGATACCGTTCCGCACGATTGCCACCGACCTGGGCACGGGCGCGCCCGTGGTGCTGGACCGCGGTTCGCTGCCCCGCGCCATCCGCGCCAGCGCCGCCGTGCCGGGCCTGTTCGCGCCGTTTCCGGTGAACGGCCGCACGCTGGTCGATGGCGGGCTGGTCAGCAACCTGCCGGTGCAGATGGCGCGCGACATGGGTGCCGACATCGTGATCGCCGTCAACGTGGCCACGCCGCTCGACGATCCGGCCACGCTCGACTCCCCCGCCGCCGTCACGCAGCAGATGGTGACGATCCTGACCAACCAGAACGTGGCGGCGCAAAAGGCGCTGCTGGGGCGGCGCGACGTGCTGCTGGAGCCCGATCTTGGCACGCTGTCGTTTACCGACTTCTCACATGCCGGCGACGGTATCGAGCGCGGCTATGCCGCCGCACGTACCGTCGCGCCACAGCTGGCAGCGCTGGCGCTGCCGCGCGAGGCGTGGGACCAGTACATCGCGACACGCGCCACCCACGTGGCCACGGCCGAGCCGCGCCGCGTCGATGCCGTCGAAGTGCATACGTCGGGCCGCATTCCGGCGTCGTACGTGCGCAAGTACCTGCGCGTGCGCGAAGGCGACCGCTACGACACGGCCGCCATCAACCACGACCTCACACAGCTGTCGACCAGTGGCGATTTCGAGAGCGTGACCCAGGAACTGGTGACCGAGAACGGCCGTTCGGTGCTCAAGGTCGACGCCCAGGAAAAGTCCTGGGGCCCGCAGTTCCTGCTGTTCGGCTTTGGCCTGTCCACCACGTTCGACGGCAAGGGCGCCTTCAACCTGCAGCTTGGCCATCGCTATCCGTGGCTCACGCAGGGCGGGCTCGAATGGCGCAACGACATCGTGCTGGGCAGCAACCAGGCAAAATGGCATACCGAGCTGCGCCAGCCCGTGTTCGACCGCCTGGGCTTCTACATCGCGCCCTACCTGGAATATGCGCGCAAGCACGTCGACATCTACCCGGACAACGGCGACAAGCGCAACGCCACCCCGCTGACGGCCGTGCGCGTGGATACCGCCCAGGCCGGCGTCGACCTCGGGCTGCCGATCGGCCGCCTGGGCGAGTTCCGCGTCGGCGCCAACTACCAGCAGGTGCGCTACGACTCGGACTACCTGTTCGGCAGCGCGGCCAGCGGCCGGTTCAGCGCCCGGGTGCGCCAGCCGGTGGTGCGCGCCCAGCTGACCATCGACCAGCTCGACGACCCGCTCTTCCCGCGCAAGGGCTATTACCTGTATGCGGTGAACCAGCTGTCGTTTGGCGGCACCGACAACAGCTTCGACGATGTCCACGCCAAGGCGCTGTGGGCCGGCAGCTATGGCCGCCACACGCTGAACCTGGCCGCCGAAGGCGCGATGACCTACAACGACCATCGCTCCAGCAACAGCGTCAGCGGCGGCCTGGGCTTCACGCTGGGCGGCTTCCAGCGGCTGTCCGCCTACGCGCCGGACCAGTTCTCGGGCAACTACCTGCTATATGGCCGACTGACCTACCTGAACGAACTGCGCGAATTCACGCTGCCGGGGCTGCGTACCACGGTTTTCGGCACCAGCCTGGAAGTGGGCGATGTCTGGCTCAGGCGGCGCAATTTCGGCAGCGGCCCGTACAAGTCCAGCGCGAGTGCGTTCATCGGGGCAACAGCTTGATCGGGCCGCTCTACTTCGGCTTCGCGGCGGCCCCGAAGGGCGTCTGGAACATCTATCTGCAGCTGGGCCGCGTGTTCTGACGGGCGCCGTGCAGCCAGCTCAGACCGCCTGGCCGGCCAGCGCCGCCGGGCCGGCCGCCGCCATCGCCGAGCGGTATTCCACCGCGGCGATGCGGCCGTTGCGCAATTGCAGCGTCTGGGTGCCGTGGCCCTGCATCGGCGCGCCGTCGAGCTGATAGGACACGGCGATATCGACCTCGACGGTCTGGCCGTCGATGCGCGGGGCGCCCACCACGTCGATCCGGATCGATTCGCCGGCCAGTTGCTCCAGGCGCTGGAACAGGCCGATCACGGCGTCGCGGTCGCCATATTCGCCCGCCAGCGGGTGATTGCCCACGTGCCGCCAGACGATACCGGGATCGAGCTGCGGGTAGATCGTCTCGAAATGGCGCGTGGTCAGCGCGGCCAGGTATTCCTGCACCAGTGCCTGCACGGCCTCGGCCGGCATGGGCGCCTCCACCGTGCGGCGTGCCCGCACGCGGGCGGCCCCGGCTTCGAGCCCCAGGAACCCCGCCACGCTGGTCATGACCTGCTCGCGGTCGTTGTCCACGCAAATCATGTGGTAGCTGTTCTCGACCACCACGCCCTGGGCCTGCGGCACGTTGGCCAGCAGAAAGTCTGCCGAACGCACCGATGTCAGCTCGTCCTCGCGCGCATGCACCACCAGCGTCTGGCAGGGCACGCGCCGCGCGCCGTCCAGCACCCAGCGCCGCAGGCGGTCCACCTGGCGGATGCAGGTCAGCGGCACCCAGCGGTAGTGGAAGTTGTCGCCGCGCTCGAACTTGGCCTTGACGATGGCGCGCACCAGGTCGTTCTTGATGCCGAAGGGCTCGTTTTCCTCCACCTTGATGCGCGCCGGCAGCACCGGCAGGTGGTAGACCACGTGCCGCAGCCAGCGGTAGGGCGGCGTCGACCAGCCGTCTATATAGACCGGCGCCGACAGGGCCACCAGCTTGCCCTTGCGGTGCTGGCGCCGCTCGGCCAGCGCCACGGCCAGCAGCGCGCCCATGCACATGCCGATCACGTGGAAGGTGTCGTACTGGTCCGCCAGCGCGTCGTACGCCTGCGTCACCGAATCCATCCACGCCTCGGCCCGCACGTGCAGCAGGTCGTCGGGCGTGCCGCCGTGGCCGGGCAGCGTCACGGCGTGGGTTTCCACGCCGCCGCGCCGCAGCACCTTGTGCATCGGCCCGAGGTCGTACTGGGTGCCGCCCAGGCCGTGGATCAGCAAGGCACCGACGCGCGGCGCCTGTTCCGTCGTCATGCCGCGCGCCGTCCCTCGTTGTCGTGGCTGGCGACAATGCGCCAGGCCCCGGCGATCAGCGCCACGGTGTCGTCGCCGTCCAGCAGCGGCCCGCTCATGTCGACCACGGTGGTGGTCGTGCCCACCGGCAGCTGCAGCCGGAAGGTCAGGTCGCCGCGCGCCTCGCCATCGCTTTCGCGCAGCCAGCGCCGGCGCACCTCGGCCCGGTCGTCGGGATGCACGCAGGCCAGCACGTCGTCCAGCGTGGCAAAGGCCGGCTCGGCCACGCCAAACGCCTGTTCGACGCTGCCGCTCCAGCGCAGCCGCCCCGTATGCGGATCGAGGTTGTAAACCAGCTGCCCGCTGGCCGCCAGCGCCAGTTCCACGTCGTTCTGGCGGGTCGCGGCGGCCTCGTGCAGTTGCTCGCGGGACGTGCGCAGCGTGCTGATCAGCAGCGTCAGCAGGGCGGCCACGGCCAGGTAGAGCTGGGCCACCAGCAGCGAATTGCCGTGGTAGACGGCCGTGTCGGCGAACGGGCCGTCGCCCTGGGCAGTGTTCAGCAGGACCAGCGCCGACAGCAGCGCCACGGCCACCGACCCGCCCCGCCCGCCCAGCAGCAGCGCGACGATGGCCACGAAGAACAGCGGGATATAGGTCAGCGCGTAGGCCACGTCCAGCGACAGCTGCACGACGCGCGCGCCGTCGAACACGGCGGCGGCGGTGACCAGCACGCCCAGCAGCGCGGCAATGCCGGCCAGGAATTCGCCCCGGCGCCGGCCGCCGGAGCGGGCCGCGCTGAAGCGTGCCCAGCCCGCGAACACCGGCGTGACGATCAGCACACCCACGAAGTCGGCGGCAGCCCACACCTTGGCGGTGGCCCAGAACGGCACGTCCAGGAACAGCCAGAACCAGCCCGCCCCGAACATCGCGCCGCCCAGGCTGCTGACCACGGCGGCCACCAGCACGCCGCGCAGGAAGGCCATCCCTTCGAGCGAAAACCGCATCATGTGCACCAGCGCCACGGCCACCGCCGCGAAACCGATCTCGTCCAGCGAGAACAGCAGCATGCGGAAGGCGTCACGCCCTTCCACCACGCCCAGCAGCATCTGTGCGGCCAGGAATGCCACCCCCAGGGCCAGCCAGCGGCGGGCCGGCGCCAGCATGAAGGCGGCCACGGTCACGCCGGCCGGCAGCCAGATATAGCCGGTGGCCGAGAACGGTCCGTTGAACTTGTGCGACGCGTAGCCAAGGACGAAATACAGGATCGCCCACAGCGGCAGCGCGACGACCCGGTTCGAGAATTTCACGGTGGATTCCTGATGCAAGGCGCACGCGGCAAAGGCGGGCGCCCTGAATGAACGGAGAACCACGCCGGCCAGTTGACCGGCGCGTTCAAAAAAGCGCCTGAAACAGCACTATCAATTCAGGCCGCTACGATCCACGAACTCCAGCGCCTCGCGCACGGCGCGGCGGGCCTTGAGCGTGTAGCAGACCTGATGGTCGCGGATGACCAGCGCCAGCACCTCGGCCTGGACCATCTCCTGGAAATGGTGGGCGGCGCGGCGCATGGTCACGCCCGAGGCCTCGACCAGCGCGATGGCCGGCAGGCATTCGTCCCCCGCTTCGAGCAACGCACGGCAGATGGCCGCGCGGGCGGGCACGGTCAGCAATGCGAGGGTCAGGGTGCTTTCCTGGGTTTCCATGGTGGTCTGCCTGAGAGAAGTTGGCCGCAAGCCCGATGATGCACGACTGCGTTTGGCATCGTACGCTGAAATAAACAGTAATACGCCCGTAGTTATCCCGGCATGACGCCGGTAAGTTGCGCGACCTATCCTTGTCGGGTCAAGCGATGGATGTCGATCCCATGTCCGTAAACATCCCGTCCCGCCGCCGCCCGCTGGCCGTGGCGCTGGCCGTCGTCGCGGTGCTGCTGACCGCCTGGGGCCTCTACCGGCTCCTGCGGCCGCACCCGGCGCCGGCGCCCCTGCCGCCGGTGGTGGTCAGCACGGCCACGGCGCGTACCCAGGAGGTCGATATCGGCCTGACCGGGGTAGGCACCGTGCAGGCCATGGCCACCGTGACGGTCAAGGCACGTGTGGACGGACAGCTCGACAGCGTCGGCTTCGTCGAGGGCCAGGATGTGAAGGCAGGGCAGGTGCTGGCGCGCATCGACCCGCGCACCTTCCAGGCCACGCTGCAGCAGGCCCAGGCCACCAAGGCGCGCGACGAGGCCCTGCTGGCCAACGCCCGGCTTGACCTGCAGCGCTTCGAGGACCTGATCCGCACCGATTCCACCACCCGGCAGACAGTCGATACCCAGCGCGCCCTGGTCAACCAGCTGGCGGCGACGGTCCGCAACGACGAGGCGCAGATCGCGCTGGCCCGGGTGCAGCTCGATTTCACGACGATTACCGCGCCCTTGTCGGGCCGGGTGGGCGCGCGGCTGGTGGACCCCGGCAACATCATCCATGCCACCGATACCACGGGCCTGGTCGTGATCCGCCAGATCGACCCGATCGACGTCGTGTTCACGCTGCCCGACGACGCCTTTGGCCGCATCCAGCGCGCCATGGCGGCCAGCGCCACGCCGCTGGCCGTGTTCGCCAACGAGCGCGGCACCGATATCGCGCTGGGCCAGGGCCGGCTGATCCTGCTGAACAATACGATCGACACCACCAGCGGCACCATCCAGCTCAAGGCCCGCTTCGCCAACCCGAAGCAGGCGCTGTGGCCGGGACAGTACGTGAACGCCCGCCTGGTGCTGGGCCAGCACGACAACGCCGTGGTGATCCCGGCCTCCGCCATCCAGCGCAACGACGCCGGCACCTATGTCTATGCGGTGCAGGCCGACCAGTCCGTGAAGCTGCAGCCGGTGCAGGTGGCCGAACTGCAGGGCCCGCGCGCCGTGATCGCCAGCGGCATCGCCCCCGGCGACCGCGTGGTGGCCGATGGACAGTACAAGCTCAAGCCCGGCGCGCGGATAGCCGAGGCGCCGCCGCCCGCCCCCGGCCGGCAGCATGCAGGCCCGGGCACCCCCGCCAGCGCCCCGGCCGTGGCCGCCAACACCCCGCCCGGCGCGCGCCCATGAGCGTATCGGCAACCTTCATCCAGCGGCCGATCGGCACCTCGCTGCTGGCACTCGCGCTGTTCCTGGTCGGCCTGGCCGCCTGGCCGCTGCTGCCGATCGCGCCACTGCCGCAGGTGGATTTCCCGACCATCCAGGTCTCCGTCAGCCTGCCCGGCGCCAACCCGGAGACCATGGCGTCGAACGTCGCGCAGCCGCTGGAGCGGCAGTTCTCGCTGATCGCCGGGCTGTCGCAGATGACGTCGACCAGCGCCCAGGGCACCACGCAGATCACGCTGCAGTTCGACCTGAACCGCAGCATCGACGCCGCCGCCGTGGACGTGCAGGCCGCCATCAACGCGGCCGGCGGCCAGTTGCCGGCCAACCTGCCCAGCCCGCCATCGTTCCGCAAGATCAATCCGGCCGATTCGCCGATCCTGGTGCTGGCGGTGCAGTCCGACGCGCTGCCGCTGACCACCGTCAACGACTTCGCCGACAACATCCTGGCCCAGCAGATCTCGCAGATCGAGGGCGTGGGGCTGGTCAACATCGGCGGCCAGCAGAAGCCGGCCGTGCGCATCCAGGTGGACCCCGGCAAGCTGGCCGCGATGGGCATGAGCCTGGAGGATATCCGCGGCGTCATCGCGTCCAGCACGGTCAACCAGCCCACCGGCGCCACCGACGGCGCCACCAAGGCGTTCAACGTCTACACCAACGACCAGATCACCCGGTCGGCCACCTGGAACGACATCGTGCTGGCCTACCGCAACGGCGCGCCGGTGCGCGTGCGCGACATCGGCCAGGCCGTGGACGGCCCCGAGAACGCAAAGCTGGCCGGCTGGGCCTTTGCCGGCGCCGCCGCGCCCGCCGACAACACCTTCCACAATGGCCGGGGCATCATCCTGGCCGTGACCAAGCAGCCCGGCGCCAACGTGATTGCCACGGTGGACCGCATCAAGGCCGCCCTGCCCCGGCTGCAGCTGTCGATTCCGGCGTCGGTCAGCGTCAACGTGCTGGCCGACCGCACGCAGAATATCCGGGCATCCGAGGCCGACGTGGAATTCACGCTGGTGCTGACCATCGTGCTGGTGGTGGGCATCATCTTCGTGTTCCTGCGCAACGTGCCGGCCACGCTGATCCCCAGCGTGACCGTGCCGCTGGCGCTGCTGGGCACGGCCGGCGGCATGTACCTGCTGGGCTACAGCCGCGACAACCTGTCGCTGATGGCGCTGACCATCGCCGTGGGCTTCGTGGTCGACGACGCCATCGTGATGCTGGAGAACATCTACCGCCACGTGGAAGCGGGCATGACGCCGATGGAGGCCGCGCTGCAGGGTGCCGGCGAGATTGCCTTCACGATCGTGTCGATCTCGGTGTCGCTGGTAGCGGTGTTCATCCCGCTGCTGCTGATGGGCGGCATCGTGGGCCGGCTGTTCCGCGAGTTCGCGGTGACGGTAACGCTGACCATCGCGGTGTCGGTGATGGTCTCGCTGACGCTGACGCCGATGCTGTGCTCGCGCTTTCTCAAGCCGCACGATCCGGCCCACGGGGCATCCCACGGCCGGCTCTACCAGCTGTTCGAGCGCGGCTTCGACGCCATGCTGGGCGCCTACCGGCGCGGGCTCGACCACGTGCTCGACCACCAGTTCCTGACGCTGTGCGTGTTCCTGCTGACCGTGGCCACCACGGTGGTGCTGTTCGTCATCATCCCCAAGGGCTTCTTTCCGCAGCAGGACACGGGCTTCCTGTTCGGCACGGCCGAGTCGGCGCAGGATGCGTCGTTCAAGTCGATGAACGCGCGCATGGTGGCGCTGGCCGACATCGTGCGCAGCGACCCCGACGTGGCCGCCGTGGGCATGACCGGCGGCCAGAACACGGTCAACACCGGCAACTTCTTTATCAGCCTGCGCCCCAAGGAGGAAGGCCGCACGGCGTCGGCCGACCAGATCATCGCGCGGCTGCGCCCGAAGCTGCAGCAGGTGCAGGGCGCCAACCTGTTCCTGCAGGCCGGGCAGGACATCAACGTGGGCGGGCGCCTGTCGCGTACGCAGTACCAGTTCACGTTGACCGACGCCAACCTGGACGAGCTGAACAGCTGGGCGCCGCGCATCGTCGAACGCTTCCGCCAACTGCCGCAGCTGAGCGACGTGGCCTCCGACCAGCAGAACGCCGCTGCCGCCGCGATGCTGACCATCGACCGCGCCCGCGCGTCGAGCTTCGGCATCACGCCGTCGCTGATCGACAGCACGCTCTACGACGCCATCGGCCAGCGCCAGGTGGCGCAGTACTTCACGCAGATCAACAGCTACCACGTGATACTGGAAGTCACCCCCGCGATGCAGCAGGACCCGCAGCTGTTCGACAAGCTCTACCTGGCCTCGCCCCTGACCGGCCAGCAGGTGCCGCTGTCGTCGTTCGTGAAGATCGACACCAACCGCACGGCCTACCTGTCGATTGGCCACCAGGGGCAGTTTCCGGCCGTGACGATCTCGTTCAACCTGGCGCAGGGCGCGTCGCTGGGCGAGGCGGTGGACGCCATCAACAAGGCACTGGCCGACATGGGCCGCCCGCGCACGCTGACCGGCGCGTTCCAGGGTACGGCACAGGCGTTCGGGGCGTCGCTGGCCTCGCAGCCCTACCTGATAACGGCGGCGCTGATCGCCGTGTATATCGTGCTGGGGCTGCTCTACGAGAGCTACATCCACCCGCTGACGATCCTGTCCACGCTGCCCTCGGCCGGCGTGGGCGCGCTGGCCGTGCTGATGCTGGGCGGCTACGACTTCACCGTGATCGCGCTGATCGGCGTCATCCTGCTGATCGGCATCGTCAAGAAGAACGGCATCATGATGGTGGACTTCGCGTTGGTGGCCGAGCGCGAACGCGGCATGGCGCCGCGCGATGCCATCTACGAGGCCTGCCTGCTGCGTTTCCGGCCCATCATGATGACCACCATGTGCGCGCTGCTGGCCGGGCTGCCGCTGATGCTGGGCCACGGCGCGGGATCGGAGCTGCGGCGTCCGCTGGGCTGGGCGATGGTGGGCGGGCTGGTGGTGTCGCAGATGCTGACGCTGTTCAGCACGCCGGTGGTCTACCTGTACCTGGACCGCGCGCATCACTGGTACGTGCGGCGCCGCGCGGCCCGCACGGGCATGCCGCCCGCGCATGCCGACGCGCGCACCACCGAGTACGACGACGCCTGAGCGTGGCCTGCGTCCGCTATGCCACGTCGATGGTCCCGCCCATCGACTCGTGGCCCGAGCCGCAGAAGATATCGCACAGAAAGGCATAGCTGCCACGCTTCTTCGGCGCGGTCAGCCGGACTTCCACCTTCTGGCCCGGCGGCAGGTCGGCCCGCACGCCGAAGTCCGGCGCCGAGAAGCCCATGATGACGTCCTCGGCAGTGATCGCCAGCACCACCGTCTCGCCGGGCTTCAGCGCGAGCTTGTCGGGGATGAACACGAAGCGCCGCGCCCGCATCGGGATCACGCGCGGCGCGGCGGCCCCGCCCATCACCGGCACGACGGCGGCGGCCAGCAGCAGGCCCAGGCCCCGCGCCAGCACCTGGCGCCGGCCGGTGGCGGCCATGCGGTCTGTCGTCATCACGCCCTCCCCACCACGGGCTGCTCGGCCAGCGTGAATGCGTCCTTGCCCGGCGCTGCCGTGGCGTTCACCTCGCGCCATCCCAGCCCCTGGTACGGATGCGCGGCATCCCACGGCACCGGCAGGCGGCGCGGCTGCGACCCCGCCGTGGGCAGCGGAAACATCAGCGACCGCGCCGCGTGATGCGCAATATGCCCGGTCATGCGGTGATGCTCCTGGTGGATATGCCCGTAGAACACCGTCACGTTCTGGTACGGCATTAGCTGGTCGATCACCTTGGCGCCGTCGCGCGTGGCCCAGTCCCACTGCGGATACAGGTCGAACAACGGCCGGTGCGTGAAGACCACGATGCGCGCATCGCGCGGCTGCTTCGCCAGGTCGGCGGCCAGCCACGCCAGCTGGGCCTCGCCCACCTGCCCGGCCGGGTCGGATACGTTGTCCAGCACGATGGCGTGCAGGCCCTTGTGATCGAACGTGTAGTGCGTGGGCCCGAACAGCTCCTGGTAGGCCGCGCCGTTGTCCAGGCTGGCATCGTGCTCGCCCGGCATCAGGTGGACAGCTCCGGCCCGCAGCGGCGCGATGATCTCGCGGAACTCGCGCATGCGGCGGCGGCGCTCGGCGGGGTCGTCGGTGGTGTGGGTCAGGTCGCCCGTGAACATGATGAAGTCGGGCGGCTGCGGCAGCGCATTGACCGCCGCCACCGCCTTGGGCAGCGTGCCCCGCGCATCGGGATTGGGTGGCCCTTCGAATCCCCAGTGCGCGTCGGACAGCTGGACGAACACAAAGTCGTCGTCGCGCCCGGCCGCCCAGCCCGGCAGTGCCGATGCAAACACGGCGCCGCCGGCCGCACCCGCCAGGCGCAGGATGTCGCGCCGGCTCCAGTTTCCATTCATGACCGTCTCCAGTTGGGTGGATGGTGACTGTCATACCGGCCCAGGGCCGGATTTATTCCCGCGCCTGCTCCCCCTCCCGCCAGCGGGACAGGGGAGCACAAACACCGATGGCGGATCGAAAAGCCGGGAATAAAATCGCCCCAGCGCCGGTAATACACGGGAGACGCCCCATGCCGCAGTGCCCTGCCGATCCGCCCCCGAAGGACTGACTTGGACGCCGCCAACACGCGCCGCCGATTCGACACCCTGGTGCTGCCCCACCTGGATGCCGCGTACAACCTTGCCCGCTGGCTGTGTGGCAACCCGGGCGATGCCGACGACGTGGTGCAGGAAGCCTTTCTGCGCGCGTTCCGGCTGTTCGGCGGTTTCCGGGGCGATCATGCCCGGCCCTGGCTGCTGGCCATCGTGCGAAACACGTGGTTCAACACCTGGCAGAAGCGGCGGGCTGCCGCGGAGACCGGCTATGACGAATCGCTGCCCGATACCGACCTGCCCGACTGGCATGGCGCGCCCGGCGATCCGGAGCAATGGCTGTTGCGCGCGGAGGATGTGCGGCTGGTCCACGCGGCGCTGGAACGGCTGCCGGTGGCGTTTCGGGAGGTGCTGGTGTTGCGGGAACTGGAGGAACTGCACTATCGCGATATCGCGCGCATCGCCGACATCCCGGTGGGCACCGTGATGTCGCGGCTGGCGCGCGGCCGCCGCATGCTGGCCGCCGCCGTGGTGGCACTGCGCGACGGCGCGCCGCAGCAGGCTGCCGCCCCCGATCCGGCTTCGGCCCACCCCATTCCCCCGAAGGAGAGCGGCGCCATGGATTGCAATGAAGCCCGCCACCTGTTGCAGGCCACCGCCGACGGCGAAGTGGGCGCAGCCGACAGCGTGCGGCTGGAGCGGCATCTCGAAGACTGCGATGGCTGCGTGGAGGCGCTGGGCAACTTGCAGGGCCTGCGCCGCGCCACGCGCCAGGGTGCCACGTACCATCGCGCGCCGGCGGAACTTCGCGCCCGCATTCTCGATGCCCTGCCCGACCCTGCCGAAGACACCCTGGCCGATCCGTCATCGGCGACGACGGACGGCTGGCGCCGCTGGTTCGCGTGGTCGCCGCCGGTCAATGCCGCGCTGGCCGCCGTCACGGTGGCGGCCGTCGGGCTGGGCCTGTTCCAGTACAACACCCAGCCGTCGCGCGACGACCTGCTGGCCGGCGGCATCGTCGCCAGCCATGTGCGGGGACTGATCTCGAACCGCGCCAGCGACGTGATTTCGACCGACCAGCACACGGTCAAGCCATGGTTCAACGGCCGCATCGACTATGCGCCCGAGGTGCGTGACCTGGCCTCGGCCGGCTTTCCGCTGGTCGGCGGGCGCGTCGATTTCGTCGACGGCCAGCGCGTGGCCGTGCTGGTCTACCGGCGCAACCAGCATCCGGTCGACGTCTTCGTGATGCCGGGGGCCGGCGCGGGGGTGGGGGAAAGGGTGCGGCAGGGATACCAGCTCGAAGGCTGGACAGCGGGCGGCATGCGCTACGTGGCAATCACCGACGCATCGGCCGGCGACCTGCGCAAGTTCGTGCAGGCGTGGAGGAATGCGGAGGATGGGGATCGGGCGATGAAATAGCCGGCGCCCTCGGTTTGCTCCCCTCTCCCGCGACGCGGGAGAGGGGAGCCTCGCATCAGCAACGCAAACTTGCCTCAGGCCGTCACGAACGGCAGCTGCCGCTGGCGCTTGCCGGTCAGGCGGAACACCGCATTGGCCACGGCCGGGGCAATGCCCGGGGTGCCCGGTTCGCCCAGGCCGGTGGGGTTGTCGTTCGACGGCACGAAGAACACGTCCACTACCGGCGCGTCAGGCATGCGCGGCGGCGGATAGTCGGGGAAGTTGCTGTTCTTGACCATGCCGTTTTCCATCTCGATGGCAAAGCCCGGCTTGATCATCGATAGCCCGAACACGCAGCCGCCCTGGATCTGCGCCTCGGCGGTCAGCGGATTGACCACACGATTCGCATGCACCCCGGCCGTCACGCGATGCACGCGCGGTTCGCCCTTCGCCATCGACACATCGACGACATAGGCCACCACCGAGCCGAACGACTCGTGCACGGCCACGCCCCAGGCGTGCCCCTTCGGCAGCGTCTTCTTGCCGTAGCCCGACTTGTCGACGGCCAGTTGCAGCGCGGCGCGATGGCGCGCGTGCTTCTTCTCGTCGAGCCGCGCCAGGCGCCAGGCCACCGGGTCCTGCTTCGCGGCCGTGGCCATTTCGTCGGCCAGCGTTTCCTTGACGAACGCCGTGTGGGTGTTGCCCACCGAGCGCCACCAGAGCACCGGCACGTCCACCTTGGGATGGTGCACGTGCAGCTGCAGCGGCAGGTCGTAGTCGTTCTCCAGGATGCCCTCGGTCATCGTGGCGTCCACGCCGTTCTTGACCATCATCGGCTCGAACGGCGTGCCGGTGATGATCGACTGGCCGACGATCGTGTGCTGCCAGCCCACCACCTTGCCCTGCGCGTCCACGCCGATGCGGGCGCGGTGCACGTGCAGCGGACGGTAGTAGCCGCCCTTGATGTCGTCCTCGCGGCTCCACATCACCTTGAGCGGCTGGGTATGGCCATTGGCCACCCACGCACGCAGCACGTTGGCCGATTCCACCAGGTAGTCCGACGTCGGCACCGCGCGGCGCCCGAAGCCGCCACCGGCCATCATCGTGTTCAGCGTGACCTTCTCTGGCGTCAGCTGCAGCGTGCGCGCAATGGCGCCCTGGTCGATGGTCTGGAACTGCGAGCCCACCCACACCTTGACCGAAGTCACCTTGTTGCCGGCCACCTCGGGCTGCATGGTGCAGTTCAGCGGCTCCATCGGCGCATGGGCCAGGTAGGGCACGCGATACTCGGCGTCGATGACCTTGGCCGCCCCCGACAGCGCGGTGTCGATGTTGCCGCCTTCCAGCGGCCTGGCCACGATGCCCGGCTGCGTGGCCAGCTTGCTGTACTGCTCGAACAGCGCGGCCGTGCTGACCGTGGAGCCGGCGTCTTCCCAGACGATCTCCAGCGCGTCGCGCGCGGTCTTGGCCGGCCAGTAACCGTCGGCCACCACCGCCACGCCCGAGCCGCCACGGTCGGTATTCACCAGCATCACGTCGGCCACGCCCTTGATCTTGCGGGCCTTGTCGGCGTTGAACGACTTGACCTTGCCGCCGAAACGCGGCGGGTGGGCCACCACGGCCACCATCATGTCCTTGAGCCGGACATCCATGCCGAACACGGCGTCGCCGTGCAGCTTCGACGCGGCGTCCAGGCGTGGCGTGGGCTTGCCGACGATGCGGAACCGGGCCGGGTCCTTGAGCTTGACCTGCGCCGGCACCGGCAGGCTCATGGCCGCCTGGGCCAGTTCGCCGTAGGTGGCGCGGTTGCTGCCCGACGTGACCACGCCCATCGACGCGCTGCAGCTGGCCGGATCGACCTCCCACTTCTGCGCGGCGGCGCCGATCAGCATGGCCCGCGCCCGCGCGCCCAGCTCGCGGTACTGCTCGAACGAGTGGTTCAGCGCCGTGGAGCCGCCGGTCATCTGGATGCCGAACATCGGGTCCTTGTACGCGTCGCCGGCCGGGGCCAGGATGGCGCGCACGTTCTTCCAGTCGACGTCCAGTTCCTCGGCCAGCGCCATCGGCAGCGCCGTATGCACGCCCTGGCCGAATTCGAGCCGGTTCACGGCGATGGTCACCGTGTTGTCCGGCGCGATGGTCAGGAATGCCTGCGGCGGCGCCACCGGCTTGGCCGGTGCCTGTGCCAGCGCGGCGTCCATGCCGACGATGCCCAGCGCAAAGCCGCTGCCGGCCAGGCCCGAGATCTTCAGGAAACTGCGACGCGACAGCGTGGCCGCGCCTTCCGGTTGTGCACCGGGCGCACCGCTGCCGCCCGCCAGGGCTTCAATCCCTCGAATACGCATGGCCGCCCCTTATGCCTTGACGGCGATGGCACGCGAGGCGTCCTTGATCGCCGCGCGAATCCGTTGATAGGTGCCGCAGCGGCAGACATTGCCGGCCATGGCCTGGTCGATATCGGCATCGGTGGGCCGGGGCTTGCTGCGCAGCAGGCCCACGGCGCTCATCACCTGGCCGTTCTGGCAGTAGCCGCACTGGGCCACGTCGTGCTTGAGCCATGCCGCCAGCACGGCCTTGCCGACCGGGTCGTCGCCCATGCTTTCAATCGTGTTGATCTTGCTGCCGGCCGTGGCCGAGATCGGCATCACGCAGCTGCGCGTGGCCGTGCCGTTGATATGGACCGTGCAGGCACCGCACGCGGCCATGCCACAACCGAACTTGGTGCCGGTCATGCCGAGGTTGTCGCGCAGGGCCCACAACAGTGGCGTGGACGGATCGGCGTCCACCTCCACGGTCTTGCCGTTGAGGGTGAGGGTCGTCATTTGGGGGATGCTCCTTGGGTGCTTGGCCCAGTCGGTTATTCGCGTGTCACGCCGGGCCAATGGCAAAAGATCCCTGGCCACCCGGCGAACCCGTGGAGCATAGTAGAAATATGAAAAACTTGCGCAGTCCCGCTCACATCATGCTCGCGCACCATAACCGGGATTATTTCTGGCTGAGGAACAGATAGAGCGCCTGCAGGTCGATGTCGTTCATTTTGGCGAAGGCGGAGAACGGCATCACGCGGCTGACGTCGGTGCCGTCGGGCCGCTTGCCGGTCCGCATCATGGCCACGAACTGGTCGGCCTGGGGGTAGTGCGTCATCGCCCCGCCCGGCTGCAGGTTGGCGGCGGGCGGCCAGTCAGGCGGCGCGCCCGGGATATGGCCGCCGCGCAGCGCGGCGCCGTGGCAGCCCTTGCAGGAATTGGCCACGTACGCCCCGTACTGGGCGTTCACGGCGGCGGCCACCGGGGCGGCCGGCGGCAGGCTGTGGTCGATCTTCTCGGCGGCGTCCCGGATCACGCCGGCGCCGTACATGCCCTGGATGAACCACGGCAGGTGGACTTCGCCGCCCCGGCCCTGGCCGGGCGGCAGGCTCTGGACATAGGCCACCAGCGCGCCGAAATCCTCGTTGGACAGCCGGTTGTAGTCTTCGCTGGGCATCACCATCAGCGGCCGGCCCGACGGCGCCACGCCGTGGCGGATGGCGCGGTCCCAGTCCTGGGGCTGGTATCTGGCGATATCGGGATTGGCGCGGGTCAGGTCGGGGGCAAACACCCGGAAGCCGTTGGCTTCGTCGAACACCTGCTTGCCGGTGCCCTTGCCGCCGTGGCAGTCCGCGCAGCCGCGCGACTCATAGAGATATTTGCCATGGGCGATGTCCGTGGCGTCGGCGGGAATCGCCACCGGCTGGACGGCCACGTCGATCTTGCGCTGCAGCTTGCGGCCGCCCCACCAGTACGTACTGCCCACGGCCAGCACGACGAACACCACAAAGGCGACCAGCGCGGAGCTGGCAATGCGGAAGAATCGCTTGACGTCCATGGGTGTCCCCCGTGAGCGGCCATCGAGAAAGCGCAGGTTGCGCCACGCGATTGAAACGGGCGCGCGCCTTGTGTTCCGTGCGGGATCGTACAGAAGGTGCGCCGCCGCTGCCACCCCGGGCGGCCATCCGGGGCGGGCCCCTGCCCGCCATACCAGCTTTCGGCCTGCGGCGCCAGTCTTAACAAAGCCGTGCAGTAGCCCTTATCCCGGGTGTCGGATTCCACCTGGCGCGACTACAGTGCCACCTACGCTGGGCAGGGTGCGGCCATTGCATCCCTGCCCGCATGGCTTTCGGCGCGCCAGGCGCGCTCAAGGAAACCCGAATCTGATGACGCCTGACAGGGCCGCGCCCCTTCGAATCTTCCGTCCATGGCACGCCTCGGCAACTGGCGCCCGCTTCTGCTGGCGGCAACGGGCTACTTCGTCCTGGCGCTGGCCGGCCTGTGGCTGGCACGCATGCCGGGTCACGCGGCCGCCGTGTGGCTGGCCAACGCCTTCGGGCTGGGCATGCTGCTGCACCGGCCCACCCGCGAGGCGCCGTCGCTGCTGGTCACCATGCTGGCGGCCAATATCGTCGCCAACGTGCTCGGCGCCGGCCATCCGGCGGGTGCCGCGCTGCTGCTTGCGGCCGCCAACCTGGCCGAGCTGGCCGGATCGGCCGTGCTGCTGCGGCTGATGGTGGGCAGCCAGGCTCTGGCCCGTACCGGACAACTCACCACATTTGGGCTGACCCTGGGCATCGCCTCGACCGTGGGGCCGGCCCTGAGCGGCCTGCTGGGCGCCTCGGTCATCTCGGCGCGCTACGGCACGCCATTCCCAAAGGTGTGGTGGAACTGGTGGAACGCCGGCGCCATCGGCATGGTGCTGCTGCTGCCGCTGATGATGTCGCTGTCGCGCGAGCGCGTGCGCGCCACCTGCCAGCGCCCCATGCTGCTGCGGCTGGCCGGGCTGTTCTCGTTGTGCGTGGCCATCGGCGCCGGGGCCATCCGCGCCGGCCACGACCCGTTCGTGGTGATGTCGCTACCGCTGGTGATCGTCGCGCTGGCCAGCAACCCGTTTGCCACGGCGCTGCTGACGCTGCTGTCGGCGGTGGCCGCGGAAGGCATCGGGCTGCTGTCGGGCGTGGAATACCTGGCCACGCGCTCGATACCGCTGTCGGGCGCGCTGGTGATGGTGTTTCCGGTCTGCATCGCGTTCATGACCGAGCAGAACCGCAAGGGCCGGCTGGAACTGCGCAGCAGCGAACGGCGCTTCCGCCAGGCGCTGGAGCATTCGGCCATCGGCATGGCGCTGGTGGGCATGGACGGGCGCTGGCAGATGGTCAACCGCGCCATGGTCGACCTGCTGGGCTACAGCGCCGACGAACTGCGCCACCTGCCGTTCCAGCTGATTACCCACCCTGACGACCTCGCGCCCGACCTGCGGCTGGTGGAACGCCTTCTGGCCGGCGAGATCGACTCGTATCGGCTGGAAAAGCGTTATCGCCACAAGGACGGCCACTACCTGTGGACGCTGCTGGCGGTCTCGCTGGTGCGCGACGACAACACCGGGCGGCCCGACCATTTCATCGCGCAGGTGGAAGACATCCACACCCGCCGCCTGGCGCAGGAACAGCTGGAACAGCTGACGCGCCGCACCCAGCTGGCCGTGGAAGCGGGCGGCGTGGGCATCTGGGAATGGGATTTCACGCAGACGTCGATCACGTGGGACACCCGCATGCACGCGCTGCACGGCACCCCGCCGGAACTGGGCCCGCCCACGCTGGCCCAGTGGATCGCGATGGTCCACCCGGAGGACGTCAGCCGCGTCAGCACCGAAATGCGCCAGGCCATCCGCGGCACGCGCCGCTTCGACACCGAATACCGCGTGGTGCGGCCCACGGGCGAGATCCGCCACGTGCGCGCCATGGCCACCATCTCGCGCCACGAGGACGACACCACGCGGGCGCTGGTCGGCACCAACTGGGACATCACCGAGCAGCGCAACCTGAACCGGGCGCTGTTCGAGGAAAAGGAACGCCTGCACATCACGCTGCGGTCGATTGGCGACGCCGTGATCTGCACCGACCGCGTCATGCGCGTGACCTTCATGAACCCGATTGCCGAGCAACTCACCGGCTGGAGCATGGATGCCGCGATGGGCCAGCCGCTGGAACAGGTGTTCCGCATCGTCGACGAGGACACCGACCTGACGATCCCCAGCCCGGTCGAACAATGCCTGGAAACGCTGCGCCCGGCCTACCTGCAGGAAGGCGCCGTGCTGCAGAGCCTGACCGGCGAGCGCCATGACGTGCAGGATTCGGCCGCGCCGGTGCTGGCCAACGACGGCAGCGTACTGGGTGCGGTGCTGGTGTTCCAGGACATCACCACGTCGCGCGCGCTGCAGCGCGAACTGGCCCATTCGGCCACGCACGACGCGCTGACCGGCCTGCCCAACCGCGCCTGGTTCGAAAAGCGCCTGCGCGAGGCCTGCGAGCAGGCGCGCCAGCACGGCCATCGCGCGGCGCTCTGCTTTATCGACCTGGACCGCTTCAAGATCGTCAACGACACCGCCGGCCACGGCGCCGGCGACGTGCTGCTGCGCGAGCTGGGCTATGTGATCCGCCACCAGGTACGGCCCGACGACCTGCTGGCGCGCCTGGGCGGCGACGAATTCGCGCTGCTGCTCAAGGACTGCAGCATCGAACACGCCGAGCAGGTTGGCATGAAGGTGATCGACGCCGTGCGCGAGCGGCGCTTTCCGTGGAACGGCCGGGTCTATGACGTGGGCGCCAGCATCGGCATCGCCGCCATCGACAACGACGTGCCACCGGTCAGCGAACTGATGAGCCGCGCCGACGTGGCCTGCTACGCCGCCAAGGCGGCCGGCCGCAACCGCGTGTCGGTCTATCGCCGCGACGAAAGCGACGCACGGCGCCATCATCGCGAACTGGAGGTGGCCGCCGGC
Organism: Cupriavidus sp. EM10; assembly: GCF_018729255.1. Taxonomy (NCBI): domain Bacteria; kingdom Pseudomonadati; phylum Pseudomonadota; class Betaproteobacteria; order Burkholderiales; family Burkholderiaceae; genus Cupriavidus; species Cupriavidus sp. EM10. The sequence goes on along the minus strand of NZ_CP076060.1, from coordinate 654,708 downwards.
ATCCATTCGGCGCTGGAAGCCAACCGGTTCCGGCTGTACGCGCAGGAAATCTGCTCGCTGCGCCCGGGCCAGGACGATTCGCGCCACGTGGAAATCCTGGTGCGCATGGTGGACGAACAGGGCACGCTGATCATGCCGGGCGCGTTCATTCCGGCCGCCGAGCGTTACGACCTGATGGGCCACATCGACCGCTGGGTGATCCGCAACGTGCTGCAGCAGTACGGCGACCGGCTGGCCAGCGTGCCGGGGCTGTCGGTGTCGATCAACCTGTCGGCCAACTCGCTGGGCGAGCCGTTCCTGCTGCCGTTCCTGCACGCCGCGCTGGAAGACTCGGCCCTGCCGGCCGACCGCATCCGGCTGGAAATCACCGAGACCGCGCTGATCAACAACATGACCGCCGCCAGCCGCGTGGTGGCCGACATGCGCAGCGCGGGCTGCACCGTGGCGCTGGACGACTTCGGCGCCGGCCTGTCATCGTTCGCCTACCTGAAGCAGTTCCCGGTCGACTACCTGAAGATCGACGGCAGCTTCATCCGCAACCTGGCCCGCAACGCCGTGGACCGCGAGATCGTCAGCTCGATCAACGACATCGGCCACCGCCTGGGCGTGCGCACCGTGGCCGAATGGGTCGAGGACGAGGGCACGCTCCATACGCTTCGCGCGATAGGCGTGGACTATGCGCAGGGGTATGCGATTGGCAAGCCGATGCCGCTGGAGGCGTTTCTGGATACTTGCGAAGGGGCGGCGGCGGTTGACTAGCGTCCTGGTGTGACGCTCCCTCTCCCGCGCGCGGGAGAGGGGCTGGGGGTGAGGGAAAAGCAGTCCTGCTTGCCGACCGCGTTCGAGATGGACGCGCCGGGCCCTCACCCCGGCCCCTCTCCCGCCATGCGGGAGAGGGGAGCAAACCAAGGGTATCGTTACCCCGCAGCCTTCCTGCGCACATCCCACCCAACCCCCGTTCGGAAACCCGAACGCCATTCCCCCCCTCGTCCGGATTTCCGAACGCCCCGCCGGCGTCACCCCAAAATCCCTTTGTATTCATCGTTTTACATCTGTATCCAGCGGCGTCCGGCCTGGCACGGGTCGTGCACTCTAGCCGCCGCCGTATGACATCCGGCCCGGCGACGCAACGCTCCCCCGCCCTGCACGCGACCGGTCCGGCACAAAGGAGGATGTACCCACGATGACAAAACGACTGCCCACCCTGATCTTCATTGCGATGCTGCTCGGCGTGATCGTCGGCAGTGCCGCGCACAACATGGCACCCGATGCCGCCACGGCCAAGTCGATCGCCGATCACCTGTCGATCCTGACCGACGTGTTCCTGCGGATGATCAAGATGATCATCGGCCCGCTGGTGTTTGCCACGCTGGTGTCGGGCATCGCCAGCATGGGCGACGGCAAGACCGTCGGCCGCATCGGCCTGAAGGCGATGGCCTGGTTCATGGCCGCGTCGATCACGTCGCTGCTGCTGGGCCTGCTGATGGCCAACCTGCTGGCGCCGGGCCATGGCATGAACCTGCCGCTGCCTGCCGCCGACGCCGCGTCGAACCTGAAGACGGGCGCGCTGAACCTGCGCGACTTCGTCGCCCACATGTTCCCGAAGAGCTTCGTGGAGGCCATGGCCACCAACGAGGTGTTGCAGATCGTGGTGTTCTCGCTGTTCTTCGGCTTCGCGCTGGGTACGCTCAAGGACGGCGTGGGCAAGCCCGTGCTGGCCGGTATCGACGGCCTGGGCCACATCATGCTCAAGGTCACCAACTACGTGATGGCGTTCGCGCCGCTGGGCGTGTTCGGCGCCGTGGCGGCCGTGATCACGTCGCAGGGCCTGGGGGTGCTGGTGGTGTACGCCAAGCTGCTGGGCAGCGTGTACCTGTCGCTGGCGCTGCTGTGGATCGCGCTGATCGCCGGGGGCTACTACTTCCTGGGCCGCGACGTCTTCAAGCTGATCCGCCAGCTGCGCGCGCCGCTGATGATCGGCTTTGCCACGGCCAGCAGCGAATCGGCCTATCCGAAGGTCATCGACCAGCTGAACCGCTTTGGCGTGAAGAGCCGCATCACCAACTTCGTGCTGCCGCTGGGCTACTCGTTCAACCTGGACGGGTCGATCATGTACACGTCGTTCGCCGCGCTGTTCGTGGCGCAGGTGTACGGCATCGAGCTGTCGCTGTCGCAGCAGATCACCATGCTGCTGGTGCTGCTGGTGACCAGCAAGGGCATTGCCGGCGTGCCGCGTGCATCGCTGGTGGTGGTGGCCGCCGTGCTGCCGATGTTCGGCCTGCCCGAGGCCGGCATCCTGCTGGTGCTGGGCATCGACCATGTCCTGGACATGGGCCGCACCGTCACCAATGTGCTGGGCAACGCCATTGCCACAACCGTTGTCGCCAAAAGCGAGAACGCGATTGGCGCGCCGGAACTGTCTGATGAGGCAGATACCTCGACCGACGACGCCGGCCTGACACCCGTTCAGGCCCTGGCCAGCAAGTAAGCTGGCTCAGGCGTGCCAGGGGCCCGGCTGCCGATCAGGCGGCCGGGCCTTTTTGCGTTTACGACCTGTCCGCGTCCCTGGCCGTGACCCGAACGGGTGAACGCGCCGACGGCGGTTCGGCCGGCTGCAGGGCAGGCTGTGGTACAACGTCGCCTTGCCCGAAAAGCGTCGCGCAGCCCGCGAGTGGCCCCTTGGCCACATGCGTTGCCTCGCACGCCACACGGCAGCCTCCGCATTCCCGAATCCGCATGATCGTGTCCCCCTCCGACCGCGGCCAGTCGACCCTCTCGCCCTGGCGCCGCATTGCCCCTTCGTCGCCCTGCTTGCGCTGGCCGTGCTGGTCACCGGCGCCGGCTGGCTGGGCTATCGCTATACCTACGACGCCGCGCTGACCCGCCAGGCCGAACGCGGCCAGGTGCAGATGCGGCTGTACGCCCAGGCGCTGGAAAGCGAACTGGCCCGCTACGACTACGTGCCGAGCCTGCTGTCGCTGGACGCGCGCATCGACGCCCTGCTGCGCCAGCCCGCATCGCCCGAGCGCGTATCGCAAGCCAACGCCTACCTGGCGGCGCTGAACGGCCGCGCCGGTACGCGCGTCATCTACCTGCTCGACGCCCATGGCAAGGTACTGGCCACCAGCAACTTCCAGCGGCCGGACAGCTACCTGGGCGAAGACCTGAGCTTCCGTCCCTATTTCCGCACCGCGATCGAAGGGCAACTGGGCCGCTTCTACGGCGTGGGCACCACGCGCAGCGAATCGGGCTATTACCTGTCGGCCCCGCTGGGCGACCGCGACCGCCCGGTGGGCGTGGCCGTGGTCAAGATCGGCCTGGAGCCGCTGGAAAACCGCTGGCAGGGCAACGACAGCCAGATGCTGCTGGCCGACGAGAACGGCGTGGTGATCCTGGCATCGGACCCGTCGTGGAAACTGGCGGCGCTGCGTCCGCTGTCGGACGACCAGCGCGCCCGGCTGGACCGCACCCTGCAATACAACCGCGCCCCGCTGCCCCAACTGGCGCTGAGCACGGTGCGGCCGCTGGCCAATGGCCCGTCGCAGGGGGCGACGCACTGGTGCGGCTGCGCCAGGGCCCGCCGATGCTGGCCCAGCACCTGGCCCTGCCGGGCACCGACTGGGACCTGACCCTGCTGACCAATACGTCGCAGGCGCGCGTGGCCGCGCTCAACAGCGCCGCGCTGGCCGGCGTGCTGGCCGCCTTCGTGCTGCTGCTGGGGGCGGCGTGGAACGTGCGCCGGCGCATCGTCGGCGAGCGGCTGGCCGCCCGCGCCGCGCTGGAGGCCGCCAACAGCGAGCTGGAACGCAAGGTGGCCGAGCGCACCGCCGACCTGTCCGCCACCAACCAGCAGCTGCAGGCCGAAGTCAGCGAGCGCATCCGCACCGAAAACTACCTGCGCCAGGCGCAGGACGGACTGATGCAGGCCGGCAAGCTGGCTGCGGTGGGACAGATGTCGGCCGGCATCGCCCATGAACTGAACCAGCCGCTGGCGGCCCTGCGCACGCTGTCGGGCAACACGGGCAAGTTCATCGCGCACGGCGACTACGACACCGCGCAAGGCAACCTGGAGCGGATCATCGGACTGGTGGAGCGCATGGGCCGCATCACCGGCGCGCTGAAGTCGTTCGCGCGCAATCCGGCCGCCGGCCAGCGCCAGAGCGCGCGGCTGGCCGATGCGGTGGACAACGCGCTGTTCCTGCTGGAAACGCGCGTGGCCGAGGTGGCGCCGCGCATCGACCGCGACATCGACGCCCACCTGGCCGTGCGCTGCGACCCGAACCGGCTGGAGCAGGTGCTGGTCAACCTGATCGGCAATGCGCTGGATGCGCTGAAGGGCCGCCCCGGCCCGCGCCTGTCGCTGCACGCCTACGAATCGGGCGGCATGGTCCACCTGACGGTGCGCGACAACGGGCCCGGCCTGTCCGAGACCACGTTCGCGCGGTTGTTCGAACCGTTTTTCACGACCAAGCCCGCCGGCGAAGGCCTGGGGCTGGGCCTGACGCTGTCGGCCGGCATCCTGAGCGAGAACGGCGGCAACCTGACCGCCATCAATCATCCCGACGGCGGCGCCTGCTTCACGGTGGCGCTGCCGCAAGTCAGCGAGGAACTGCGCCATGTCGGCTGAACCGGTCGAAGCCATCGAAGCCGCCAACGCACCGGCCGCGCTGACGGTGCTGGTGGTCGAGGACGATGCCGACGTGCGGCTGGGCTGCGAACAGGCGCTGCGGCTCGAAGGCATCGCCACGCGCGCCGTGGGCAGCGCGGAGGCGGCGCTGCGCGAGGTGGAAGCCGGCTTTGCCGGCATCGTCGTCAGCGACATCCACCTGCCCGGCGCCGACGGCATGGCCCTGCTGCGCGAACTCGGCGCGCGCGACGCTGCCTTGCCGGTGATCATGATCACCGGCCACGGCGACGTCTCGCTGGCGGTGCAGGCCATGAAACAAGGCGCCTACGATTTCCTGGAAAAGCCGTTCTCGCCGGAGCGGCTGGTGGCCACCTGCCGCCGCGCGCTGGACAAGCGCAGGCTGGCGCTGGAAGTGGCCGACCTGCGGGCGCGGCTGGCGGGCCGCGAGGGCCTGGCAGCCAGGCTGATCGGCCATTCCCCGGCCATCGAGCGGCTGCGCCAGATGATCGCCGGCATTGGCGACACCGCCGCCAACGTGCTGATCCACGGCGAAACCGGCACCGGCAAGGAACTGGTGGCGCGCTGCCTGCACGAAGCCAGCGGCCGCCGTGCCAGGCATTTCGTGCCGATCAACTGCGGCGGCCTGCCCGAACAGCTGTTCGAATCGGAGATCTTCGGGCACGAGGCCGGCGCGTTCACGGGCGCGGCCAAGCGCCGCATCGGCAAGATCGAGCATGCCGAGGGCGGCACGCTGTTCCTCGACGAGATCGAGAGCATGCCGATGCCGATGCAGATCAAGCTGCTGCGCGTGCTGCAGGAACGCGTGGTGGAACGGCTCGGGTCGAACCAGCCGGTACCCGTCAACACGCGCGTGGTGGCCGCCACCAAGGCCGACCTGCGCGCACTGGCCGAAGCCAGCCAGTTCCGCGCCGACCTGTACTACCGCCTGAACGTGGTCACGCTCGAACTGCCGCCGCTACGCGAACGCCGCGAGGACGTGCCGCTGCTTTTCGAACACTTCCTGGCGCAGGCCGCCTTGCGTTTCGAGCGCGATGCCGTGCCGCCCACGCCCGCAGAAATGGCGGCCCTGGTGGCCTACCCATGGCCCGGCAACGTACGCGAACTGCGCAACCTGGCCGAACGCCATACGCTCGGGCTGGGCTGCGATCCCACACAGGGCGGCGCGGCGCCCGAGGCGCTGCCGCTGCCGCAGGCCGTGGAGCAGTTCGAGCGCGCGCTCATCGCCGATGCCTTGCGGCGTCACGCCGGCAACCTGACGCGCGCCGGCGAAGCGCTGGGCGTGGCCAAGACCACGCTGTTCGACAAGGTCCGCAAGTACGGCCTGTCGACAGGCACGGCCAACTGAGTGCAACGCATGGATCGCAAATGTGTCAAATGTATATAACCTGGGAACCTGCATGTCGCGTGTACGGTCTGTGATGCTGTACGCGGCGCCTGCGGCATAAATGTCGAACGTCATGCCGTTTGTCCATCGCTGTCTACCGAATTGCCGCGATGTTCGTTAAACAACAAAAGTGTGACGCCAATCATTGCTTTCCCTGTAGCAACGCATCATCTTGAAGCCATACTATTGGCATCCGGCCATCGGGCGACGCCACAAGTGTCGTGGCGACTGGCAACCAGGCGGCAGCAGACCGCCAATGCACCAAACGGGCACGGCTCCCTGAAGCCGTTGCCACGTCAACAGATACAAAGCAACAAAGACCGGCCGGGGAGCGGGTCGCAAGCATCAGGGTCAGGAAAAACAACAGCCCGGTCAATGACCGACGTGGCGTGTCCGAGGACGCCCGTGCAGTGCGCTCGTCGTGCTGTGCTGTTGATCGACACTACGGGTGATTGGATGAAACTGGATCCAGAACTGGCTGAAAAGCCGTACTACAGCACGCGAACCGCTGCAAAACTTCTCAACGTATCGCTGGGCACCGTCCAGAAAATGGTGGAACGCGGCGAACTTGGCGCCTGGAAGACCAATGGCGGCCACAGGCGCATCCACAAGGAAACCGTGCACCGGCTGCTGGCCAACCGTGCCATGCCCGATGTCGGCGTCGAGCACAATCTCGATCTCGTGGTATTTCACCCCAACCATACCGAAGCGCAACGCATCAGCGCCCAGCTGGGCAAATGGTCGCTGCCGCTGAAGACCCAGGTACTGGAGGACGTGGTGGACACGGTGATTACATCAGTCGACGCGCGCCCTCGCGTGGTGCTCTACTACGTGGAGGAGCTCAACGATGCCGAATCTGCCACGATCGAGAAACTGCAGAACTTCTTTGCGCGGCAACGCGTGATCTTCGCGGTCATCACCAATCGCCAGGCCTACGACGGCGTGGCGGACGCCCTGCAGCAATGGGGCATCATGGTGTTCCTGAAAACGCCATCGCTAGAGGAAATCAAGGGCTTCCTGCGCGCCCAGCTGATGATGGGACGCGCGGGGGCTTAATCTCTCGTTAATCTTCGAAATTACGACGGCCTGGACACATTGTGTCCGGGCCGTTTTTTCATGGTGGATTTCGGCTCCCCTCTCCCGCCGGCGTTGGTGTGCTCCCCTCTCCCGCCTGCGGGAGAGGGGCTGGGGTGAGGGCCTGGCGTCTCAAGACACGACAGTCTCCATTGGCACCACCTTTCCCTCACCCCCGACCCCTCTCCCGCCTTGCGGAGAGGGGAGACAACCGGCGGGATAGCAGAGCCCGACGTCTGCATCATCCACCCATACAGATCACGCGGGTCGGGCGGCATTGCCACCAGTTCGACGAACCTTCCCACATCGCGCGCCTGTGCCGCCGCGTGCAGCCAGCGCAGAGCGGAATAATCCTCCAGCGCAAAGCCGACCGAGTCGAAGACCGTTACCTCGTCGGCGCGGGTCCGGCCCGGTGCGGCCCCCGACAGCACCTGCCACAGCTCGCTGACCGGCGCCTCCGGCCATTGCTGGATCTCGCCTTCGATGCGCGACTGGGGCGCGTACTCCACCACGATCCGCGCGTTGCGCAGGATGTCGACGTGCAATTCGGTCTTGCCGGGGCAATCGCCACCCACGGCGTTCAGATGCATGCCAGGTTGCACCATGTCGGGCGTCAGGATGGTGGCACGCGTCTTGTCGGCCGTGACCGTGGTCACGATGTCGGCGCCGGTCAAGGCCTCGCCCACCGACCCCACCGGCACGATCGCCAGGCCTGGCACTTTCGCCAGATTACGCATTAGCCGCGCCGTGGCCGTCGGATCGATATCGAAGGCGCGCACCGTCGTGATGCCCGCCATCGCATGAAATGCCAGCGACTGGAACTCCGCCTGCGCGCCGTTGCCGATCAGCGCCATCGTGCGCGCGCCGGGCCGGGCCATGGCCCGCGCGGCCAGCGCGGACGTGGCTGCGGTGCGCAACGCCGTGGCCAGGGTCAGGTCGGCCATCAGCAGCGGGAAGCCGGTCTGCACATCGGCCAGCATGCCGCACGCCATGACCGTCGGCAGCGCGAACTGTGCGTTGCGAGGATGCCCGTTGACGTACTTGTAGGCGAAACGCGCGCCGTCGCTGACCGGCATCAACTCGATCACGCCCACCGGCGAATGGCTGGCCAGCCTTGCAGATTTTTCAAATTCTTGCCAGCGCAGGAAGTCCTCGCGCAGGCAGCCGGCAACTTGCGCGATGGCTTGCCGTACGCCGACGCTGCGCACCAGTGTGGCGACATCGCCGGCATCGAGAAAGCGCGTCAGTATTGTGTTGGCTTTCATGGCGGATCTCCGGTCATGCGGCCGCGGCACGCCGCACCGGCGTGCTGGTGCGGTCGAGCCGCAGGGTCATGCAATAGGCGCCGCCGCCGGACATCATGTACGGCGTCAGGTCCACCTCGTGCAGCCGATAGCCGCGCCGGCCCAGTTCATGGCGCAAATGCGATGTGGTGTGCGTCATGACGACGTGATCGTCGAGATTGACCGCGTTGACGCTGAAGTGGCGCAGGTCGTCCTCGGTAGCCTCGATGCGCTGGGACACCGGCACGCGGGCGCGCAGCGTCCTCAATGCGTGCTCGGTAAAGGCCGGCGGGTAGTACAGCACCTCGCCGCCCGAGAGCGGACAGAAGCACACGTCCAGGTGATAGCTCTGCTCGGTCGCCAGCTCCAGCGCCACCACTTCGTGGTCGAACTCGCGGGCCATGGCGTCGGCCGCCTCGCGCGACGAGCGTGGCCCGAAGCCGGCCCAGAAGTGGCCGCGCCGCGCATCCCAGATGCAGTCGCCCGCGCCTTCCTGGAAGCAGCCGTCGGGCAGCAGCACCACGCTGTCGATCAGGCCGCGCGTGCGCAGATCGTCGAAGATCGTCGCGAATGGCTGCTCCTCGCCGCGCCGCTGCGGGTGGCGAAAGCGCGCCAGCACCGCCTTGCCATCGAGCACCACGGCGGCATTGGCCGGGAACACCATGTCGGGCTGGCCCGCCGTGCCCTGAACCACTTCCACGGCAAAGCCGGCACGGTCCAGCGCGTCGCGCAGGCCATCGAACGACGCCACCGCGCGGCGATGCATACCGCCCGGGTCGCGCGCCCACGCCGCCGGGTCCATCCACGGATTGATGCTGTAGGACACGTCGTAGAACGTTGGGGCAACCAGCAGGATGGTCGGGCGATGGGTCATGGGGCTCTCCTTGTTCTTGGTGGAAGTGCGATGCCGTGAGTGCATTCTGCTGCCCGCGTGCGCCAACGAATAGTTAGCAAACTGGAGAAATTGCTATGCTCGCCAGACAATTTGTCGACATTGGCTGACAAATTGCCATGTCCTGCGGGAGAACCCGAAAATGGATGCGACCGATCGTCAACTGCTGGGGCTGCTGCGCGACAACGCGCGCACGCCGGTGACGGCACTGGCCAAGGCGCTGCGCGTGTCGCGCGCCACGGTGCAGAACCGGATCGAGAAACTGGAGAAGGAAGGCCAGATCGTCGGCTATACGGTGCGGCTCAAGCCCGAGGCCGAGCCGCACCGCATCCGCGCCTGGATGACGGTGGCCGTGGAAGGCAACAAGGCGCGCCAGGTGCTGCAGGCGCTGCGTGGCGATCCCAACGTGCAGACGCTGCATACGACCAACGGCCGCTGGGACATCATTGCCGAACTGCGCGCCGATACGCTGGAGCAGTTCGACCGGACGCTCGACCGCATCCGGCTGGTCGATGGCATTTCGGCCACCGAGACCAGCATCCTGCTGTCGAGCTACAAGCTGTAGCGCCTGGCCGGATTACGACCCCTGGCGCATTGGCGCCCGCGCGGCGCCACGCAACCGCTCGCGGTGCGTTTCCTCGTGCAGCGCGTGCTCGCTGGGTGCCAGCAGGTCGCGCAGCGACACGATCCCCACCAGCCGCATGCTGGCCAGGCTGTCGACCACCGGCATGCGCGCCACGCTCAGCGCCGCCATCTGCCCCGCCGCCGCGCGCCCGGTTTGCGCCGGCAGCAGCACGGTAGGCGTGCCCTTGTCAGAAAGAGCGCCCTGGGCGGCGACCAGGTCACCGCAGCACAGCCCCGCATCGTCCCCGGCATGGGCGGCCGTGATGGCCGAGCGATGGAGCATGCCCAGCACCCGCCCGTCGGCCACCACCGGATAGGCCCGGTGCGCGGCGTGGCTGCCGAAGTGGCGCTCCAGCGCCACGGCGACCGGCATGGCGGCATCGATGGTCACCACATCGCGCGTCATCAGGTCTTCCACGTGCGAGCGTTCCAGCGGATCGACGCCGTATTCGCGGTAGATGTGCAGGCCGCGCCGGGCGATCTTCTCGGTCATGATGCCGCGCTTCATCGTCAGCACCGAGAAGCCGTAGGCCACCGCCGTGGTCAGCAGCAGCGGCAACAGGGCCTCGCTGTCATGCGTCAGGCCGAACGCGAACACGATGGCGGTCAGCGGCGCGCCGAGCACGCTGCCGAGCACGCCGGCCATGCAGACCAGCGCCCACAGCCCCGGCGAGCCGCCCGGGAGGATCGGGCCGAGCACCGCGCCCAGGCCGGCGCCCAGCATCAGCAGCGGCGCCAGTACCCCGCCCGACGTGCCAGAGCCCAGCGCGGCAATCCAGATCACGGCCTTGACGGCCAGCAGCGCCACGGCTACCTCGATGGCCAGCCGGTTGTTGAGCAGGTCGCCAATCACGTCGTAGCCCACGCCCAGCGCACGCGGCTCGAAGTAGCCGCCGATACCGACAACCAGGCCACCGATGGCCGGCCACCACATCCAGTGCAGGCGCAGCTTGCCGAAGGCGTCCTCGGTGCGGTACAGCGCCAGCGTCAGCGCCGCGCCCAGCACGCCGCACAGCAGCCCGGCCAGCACGCACGAGCCCAGCGCCACGGTGCCGGCGGCGGCGGTCTGCAGCGGAAACAGCGGGCCCGGTTCGAACACGAATGGCCGCAGGAAGCCGGCCACCGCGCAGGCCAGGGCCACCGGCAGCAGACTGCGCGGGCGCAGTTCGAACAGCAGCAGTTCGATGGCCAGCAGCACGGCGGCCACCGGCGTGCCGAAGATCGCCGTCATGCCCGCGCAGGCGCCGGCCACCAGCAGCGTCTTGCGCTCGGCGGCGGTCAGGTGCAGGTATTGCGCCAGCAGCGACGCAATCGAGCCACCCGTCATGATGATCGGCCCCTCCGCGCCAAACGGGCCGCCGCTGCCGATCACGATGCCCGACGACAGCGGCTTGAGCACCGCCACCTTTGGCGACATCCTGCTCTTGCCGAACAGCACGGCCTCGATGGCCTCGGGGATGCCGTGGCCGCGGATCTTGTCGCTGCCGTAGCGGGCCATCAGCCCGACGATCAGGCCGCCCAGCGCGGGCACGACGATCACCCACGGCCCCAGCGCATGGTGGGCCGGCGAGCGCTCGGCGAACGACAGGGTCTGGAAAAGAACAGATTGGTGAAGAACCGGATCAGGTTGACCAGCACGAATGCTGCACCGGTACTGACGCCGCCGATGACCAGCGCGATGCCTGCCAGCATGGGCAGGCGGCCGTTGACGGCGTAGTCGCGCCTGGCGGAATGGTGCGTTGCGGAATGATTTGACATGGACGAATGCCGGGGGCGGCTGGGATGATACGGAGTACAGCCAGCGCAATATATCATGCTGTGATACATTGCCGGCTCGGCCAATGCGCCACGACGCTCCCCGCTCGGCCAATGCGCCGGCCGCCCCCAACGTTTCAAAGCCGCCCCCGCTTTCGATGCCCGCTGCATTCGACCCGACCGCTTCCGTCGCCGAGGCCCGTGCCTGGCTGCGCACTTTCGTCCCCCTGCCCGTCGCCGCCAGCTGGCGCGAGCGGCTCAAGAGCTGCCTGGGCGCCCTGATCGGCCTGGCGCTGACCGAATGGATCTGCCGCCAGTTCCTGCTGGGCTTCAATCCGTGGTTCATCGCGCCGATGGGCGCTTCCGCCGTGCTGCTGTTCGGCGTGCCCGCCAGTCCACTTGCCCAGCCGTGGTCGATCATCGGCGGCAACCTGGTGGCCGCCACGGTGGGCGTGGCCTGCGCGAAATGGATTCCCGACCCCGGCCTGGCCGCCGGCGTGGCGGTGGCAGGCGCCATCGCGCTGATGTTCCAGCTGCGCTGCGTGCACCCGCCCAGCGGCGCGGTGGCCGTGACCGCCGTGTTTGGCGGCCCGGCGGTGCATGCGCTGGGCTTTGGCTTCGTGGTGATCCCGGTGGCCATCAATTCGATGCTGTTGTTGCTGACCGCCCTGGCCTTCAACAACCTCGCCCGGCGCCGCTACCCGCACCGCCCGCCCGAGCCGGCGGCGCAGCATCACACGAAAGACGTGCCGCCGAGCAAGCGGGTGGGCTTCAACCGGGCCGACCTCGACGCCGTGCTGGCAGCACGCGGCGAATTCCTGGACATCGAGGAAGATGACCTCGAAGCCATCCTGGTGGCGGCCGAGCTGCGCGCCCATTCGCGCCGCTTCGGCGAAGTGCTATGCGGGGAAATCATGTCGCGCGATGTGGTGTCGGTGCGCCCGGGCCAGCTTGCCGCCGATGCCGCCGCGCTGATGACGCGCCACCACATCAAGGCGCTGCCCGTGGTGGATCGGCAGCAGCGACTGCTTGGCATCCTCACGCAGAGTGACTTTTTCAGCGCCTATCGCGTGAACTCACGCCGCGTCAATGGTGCGGTGCGAGACCTGATGACCCGCGCCGTGGTCACTGCGCGCGCCAACCATCCGATCGTCAGCCTGGCGCAGGCATTCTCCGACGGCGGCCTGCACCACGTTCCGGTGCTGGACGAGCGCAATCGGGTGGTGGGCATGGTCACGCAATCTGACCTCGTGGCGGCCCTGCTGCGCCAGAGCGATCAGGCCATGGACGCGGCAGAAGCCGCCAAACCGGCTGGTTGAGCGGCCGCGCCGGGTATGGGGCGGCGCCTGGCCCGGCAATCATTGACTCGACAAGGATTACCCGGAGAAGTCGTCGAATTCCGCTATGCTTACGGCGTTCTCGCAACATGGACGCCGGACCGGCGTGCAACGATGAGTTCCGGACAACTGATTGAGAAGCTTGCCGCGGTCTTTGCGCTGATTGCGCTGATCGGCGGCTCCCTGCTGGTACTGGCCCCGTTTGCCACCGCCCTGGTCTGGGGCGCGATCCTGGCCTACAGCTCGTGGTATCCCTACACCGTGCTGACCCGCTGGCTGGGCAACCGGCGCGGGCTGGCCGCGCTGGTCTGCGTGCTGATCGCAACGATCATCGTGCTGGGCCCGTTTGTCTATGCCGGCGCGAGCTTCTCGGCCCATATCGACCAGCTGACCGGCCTGGTCAACAGCTACGCCGAACGCGGCTTCCCGCAACTGCCCGAATGGCTCAGCAGCCTGCCCTACGTGGGCCCGCAGCTGCAGTCGAGCTACGACAAGCTCATCCACGCCGACTCCGAGATGGTGGCCAACCTGCGCAAGCTGATCGCGCCGGTCGGCCATGCGGTGCTGGGCGCGGGGCTGTCCATCGGCGGGGGCCTGGGCCAGCTGGCGCTGTCGATCATCCTGGCGTTCTTCTTCTATACCGGCGGCGAACTGGCCGTGGACTGGCTGCGCGGCGGCATGCGCCGGGTGGCCGGCGAGCGGGCGGACCACCTGATGGCCCTGGCCGGCGGCACCGTCAAGGGCGTGGTGTACGGCGTGCTGGGTACCGCCTTCGTGCAGGCCGTGCTGGCCGCCATCGGCTTCTGGATTGCCGGCGTTCCCGGCGCAGCCATCCTGGGCCTGATCACGTTTTTCCTGTCGGTGGTGCCGATGGGCCCGCCGCTGGTGTGGATTCCCGCCGCGCTGTGGCTCTACCACGGCGGCGAGACCGGCTGGGCCATCTTCATGGTGGTGTGGGGCGCCGTGGTGGTGGGCATGGCCGATAACGTCATCAAGCCGCTGCTGATCAGCAAGGGCACCGGCCTGCCGCTGATCTGGATCATGATGGGCGTGCTGGGCGGCGCGCTGGCCTTCGGCTTCCTGGGCGTCTTCCTGGGCCCGACGGTGCTGGCGGTGGCCTACGCGCTGCTGCGCGACTGGACCATCGGCACGCAGGAACGGCCTGCCGTGACCGCCGTGACGCCGGCCCCCCTTCGCAACTGACCCCGGACGCATGACGCAGGACACGCACGCCTCGCCGCCCGCCCCGGCGCAGGACCTGCACCGGCTCGTGGCCTGCGAGTATTGCGACGCGCTCTACGAGCGCACCGCGCTGGCGCCCGGCGAACGCGCCACGTGCCTGCGCTGCGGCGGCATGCTGTACCGCGAAAGCAGCCGCGCCTACCGGCGCCTGCTGCCGCTGGTGGTGACCGCGCTGATCCTGTTCCTGGTGTCGAACACGTACCCCATCGTCGAGATGGATCTCAAGGGCGTGCGCACCGAGACCACGCTGTGGGGGCCGTGCAGGCGCTGCACAGCGACCACATGACGCTGGTGGCCATGCTGGTGTTCGGCACCACGATCCTGTTTCCGCTCTCCGAGATGCTGATGATGTGCTACCTGCTGGTGCCGATGGCGCGCCATCGCATGCCGGCAGGCTTCGACCGCATCGTGCGCGGCATCCGCCAGACGCGGCCGTGGGGCATGATCGAGGTCTTCATGATCGGCGTGCTGGTGACCGTGGTGAAGCTGTCGACCATGGCCCAGGTAATTCCCGGCGTGGCGCTGTGGTCGTTCGGCGCGCTGGTGGTGGTGCTGGCCGCGATGCTGTCGTTCGATCCACGCGACCTGTGGCACTACCTGGAGCCGGCCGGTGCCGACGAGGCGCCGCCCCGGGAGCCCACCCGATGACCGCGCCGCGCCCGTCGCGCTCGGCCCAGGCGCGCGAGCAACTGGCGCGTTCGCGCCGCATGGCCGCCGACGTGGTAGCCGAGCTGACCGACGACGACGAACGCACGCCGCTTGCGCAGGTGCCCACGGCGGCCTCGCGCGGCCTGGTGTCGTGCCACGCGTGCGACCTGGTCAGCCCGGCCACGCTGGACGGCCAGCCCTGCCCGCGCTGCGGCGCCACGCTCCACCATCGCAAGCCGGCCAGCCTTGCGCGCACCTGGGCCTTCCTGCTGTCGGCGTTCATCCTCTATATCCCGGCCAACCTGCTGCCGGTGATGGTGACCCAGTCGATCCTGGGCACGCAGCGCGACACCATCATGTCAGGCGTGATCTACCTGTGGCTGTCCGGCTCGCACCTGCTGGCCGGCGTGGTGCTGGTTGCCAGCATCATCGTGCCGCTGCTCAAGATGCTGATCCTGACGCTGCTGCTGGTGTCGGTGCATTTCAAGTCCACCTGGCGCATCCGCCAGCAGACCCGGCTCTATGGCCTGGTCGAAATCATCGGCCGGTGGTCGATGCTCGATATCTTCGTGGTGGCCCTGCTGGCCTCGCTGGTGCGTGCCGGCGCGCTGGCCACCATCATACCCGGGGCCGGGGCACTGGCCTTTGCCTCGGTGGTCGTGCTGACCATGCTGGCGTCGCTGTCGTTCGACCCGCGCCTGCTGTGGGATTCGCTTGAGACCGCCGCCCCTCCGACTTTGCCGGAATCCGACAATGCCCGATCCTGATACCCCTACCCCCTCGCCCGGCGTGCCCCAGCCCGCGCGCAAACGCCGCGCCAGCTGGCTGCCATCGCTGGTCTGGCTGATTCCGATCGTGGCCGCCGTGGTGGGCATCTCGCTGCTGGTCAACACGCTGACGTCGCGCGGCCCCGAGATCACGGTGACGTTCCGCACGGCCGAGGGCCTGACGCCGGGCAAGACCGCCGTGCGCTACAAGGACGTGGATATCGGGCTGGTCAAGTCGGTGCGGCTGGCGTCGGACCGGTCGCACGTGCTGGCATCGATCGAGCTGACCAAGGACGCGGAGAACTTCGCCGTCAAGGACACGCGGTTCTGGGTGGTGCGGCCGCGCTTCGCCATCAGCGGGGTATCGGGGCTGGAGACGCTGCTGTCGGGCGCCTATATCGGCGTGGATGCCGGCAAGTCCGCCGAGAGCACGCGCAGCTTCACCGGCCTGGAAGTGCCGCCGGTGGTCACCGCCGATGCGTCGGGCCGGCAGTTCGTGCTGCGCGCGCAGGACCTGGGATCGCTCGATATCGGGTCTCCGGTCTACTACCGCCGCGTGCCGGTGGGCCAGGTGGTGGCCTACCAGCTGGAGCCAAACGGGCGCGACATCACGCTGCGCGTGTTCGTCAACAAGCCCTATGACAAGCTCGTGACCGCCGATACGCGCTTCTGGCACGCCAGCGGCGTCGACCTGAAGCTCGATGCCGGCGGCCTGAAGCTGTCCACGCAGTCGCTGGTCACGGTGCTGCTGGGCGGCGTGGCATTCCAGGCGCCCGAGAACACCAGCGCGCATGACGCCGCCGCCGAGAACACCCAGTACCTGCTGGCATCCGACCAGGCCGAGGCCATGAAGGAGCCCGAGGAACTGGCGCCCACGCTGGCCGTGCTGAACTTCGACCAGTCGGTGCGCGGGCTGTCGCCGGGCGCGCCGGTGGACTTCCGGGGCGTGATCGTGGGCCAGGTGCGATCGATCGGCATCGAGTACCAGCGCGACAAGAAGGCCTTCCGCATGCCGGTGGTGGTGGAGCTGTACCCGTCACGCATGGGATTCCGCGAGCGCGACGTGGCCGACGAGGCCCGCAAGCGCACCATCGTGCAGGCGCTGGTCAAGCGCGGCATGCGCGCGCAGCTTCGCACCGGCAACCTTCTGACGGGCCAGCTGTATGTGGCGCTCGACTTCTTCCCCAAGGCGCCGCCGGCGAAGGACATCGACCTGGAAGCCCCGATGCCCGAATTCCCGACCACGCCGGGCACGTTCGACGAACTGCAGGCCAAGCTGGGCGATATCGTCAACAAGATCGACAAGGTGCCGTTCGAGCAGATCGGGCAGGATGCGCGCACGGCGATCGTATCGATGAACAAGATGCTGGAGACCGCCGACAAGCTGGTGGCACAGCTCAACGGCGACGTGGCGCCGCAGGTGCTGGCCGCGCTGCAGGACGCACGCCGCACGCTGACGGCAGCCAACGGCACGCTGGCATCCGATGCGCCGCTGCAGCAGGACACGCGCCGCATGATGCAGGAACTGACGCGCACGGCGGTGTCGCTGCGCGCGCTGACCGACTATCTGGAACGCCACCCCGAGGCCCTGCTGCGCGGCAAGACGGAGGACAAATGATGAATCGCTCGCTGACACTCGGCGCGACGCTGCTGGCCGCCGCATGGCTGGCCGGCTGCGCCTCGCCCGAGCCGCGCTATTACACGCTGGCGGCCGGGGCCACCTCCGCTTCCGCCGCCCCCGCCCCCGCAGCAACCCAGCCGGTCTGGATCGAAGTCGCGCCGGTGCGCGTGCCCGAGCGCCTGAATCGCGCCCAGCTGGTGGTGGTCGACGGCAACACCGGCAACGTGAAGCTGCTGGACCAGTCGCGCTGGTCGTCGCCGCTGCCTGACGAGCTGCGCGATGCGCTGTCGCAGCAACTGCAGGGCAACCTCGGCGCCGTGGACACCTACCAGCAAGGGATCTCGGACGTATCGCCGGTGTTCCGCATCACGACCGAAGTGGTGCGGCTGGACGCCGAGCCCGGTGAGCGCGCCGGGGCATCGATCGCGTGGACGGTGCGCCGCCTGCCCGATGGCCGCGTCCTGAGCGGCCGTACCGAGGCCGACCTGCCCGCGCCGGGTCAGGTCGACGGCGTGGTCGGCGCCTATCGCCAGATCGTGGCCACCACGGCATCGGACATCGCGGCCGGCGTGCAATCGCTGCGCGTGCAGGGCGGCGCGGCTTCTGTTTCGTCGGGTTCGTCTACTTCCGCTCAGCCGGCCCGCTAGGCGAATCGGCGCCTAGTCCTCGGGGCCGCCCCCGGCCTGAGCCTGCGCGCGACGCGCGGCGCGGCGCCGCTCGGCCTCGGCCATCTCGGCCAGGCAGGCCTCGGCGCCTCCCTTCACCAGCCGCACGCTGCAGGCCAGCATCAGGTTCATCGGCAGGCCGAAGTTCTCGACTACGTAGCCGTTGGCGTCGCGTGCGTCGCCGTCGTCATCGGTCGACACCCGCACGCGGTCAAGCAGTGTGCCGGCATCGGCCGAATAGCCCCATACCGGCTTCTGCAGCGCCACGGCAAAGCCCACTTCGAACGCCGTACCACTGTCAGGCTCGCCGGGGCCACGGAAGTCGTCGAGGTTCGCCATCACGATATCGGCATGGCGGATCAGCGCGACGTTGGCCTCGTAGATCCACTGCGCCGTGGCGGGGCCGGACAGGCCCTGCGGCGCAGCCTTGTCGAGCGGATAACACCCTTCGAAGCCATGGCGCGCGCAGAGCGCCTTCAAATGCTCGCCCCAGGCCCGCGCATCCTTGCGAAAGACGTCGAAACCTGCCAGGTAGATGGTCTTCATGGTGCTGACTCCAGGCGTTGGGAACCGGGTTGGGAAGGTATTTTTTGATTCGCACTTTCGCCAAATTTTAACCCCAGGAGACTGATTTTCCGATACGGAATCAGATATTTCCTTCGAATTAATTCGACGTCCCAACACGGGATTATGTGCTTGTCGGCACCAGCCATGACCAAGGGCATCGCGCGGTCCCACAAATATCGCACCAGGAAATTTCCGAGCATTATCTGGAATTAATTCTAAAATCGTCCTGGTCGTAAATATAAGCGAACGACGATTATCTAATTGCCCACGTTTCGTTAGCCTTCCCGCTGTCAGAAAGATGCCGTGCACGACAACGCACTCCGTCGTGCGTCCGGCTCTGTGACAACTGTCCCTTTTCACTCATGACAACGAGGCTAACCATGCAAGCATTTCGTAGATCTATCCTTGCCACCCTGATGTTCGGCGCCATGACACCGGCCGCATTCGCATCCGACGGCACCATCACTTTCACCGGCCGCATTACCACCCAGACCTGCGTGATCTCCGGCAACGGCGGCGGCAACAACTTCACCGTGGCGCTGCCCACCGTGTCCGCGACGACGCTGGGGGCCGCCGGCAACGTGGCCGGGCGTACGCCGTTCAATATCCGCCTGACGGGCTGCACGCCGAACACCGGCAACGTGGCCGTCCATTTCGAGCCGGGCGCAACCGTGGACACGGCAACCGGACGCCTGATCAACACCGCGGTCGCCACGCCCGCTGCCGGTGACGCCGCGGGCGTACCGCCGGCCACTCACGTCCAGGTCGGCCTGCTCAACGCCGACATGACCAACATCGCGGTCGGATCGGCCTTTGCGGCGCAGAACTCGCAGCAGGTGGCGCTGGCCGACGGTGCCGCGACCCTGCAGTACTACGCCCAGTACGTGGCAACCGGGGGTGCCGCCACGGCCGGCAACCTTACGACGACGGCGACCTACTCGGTGGTCTACCCGTAAGTCCGATGGCCGGCACGCTGCTGGCGTGCCGGTCTTTCTCCGATGCCGAACCTGTGCCGGTGCCACGCACCGGGCTTTCCCATGTCCAAGATTCCACGCTGGCGGACGCCTGTCGCTGCCCTGCTGCTTTCCCTGTGTGCATTCGCGGCCCACGCTTCCGTGGTGCTGAACGGCACGCGCGTCATCTATCCGGAAGCGGAACCGGAAGTCACCCTCAGGCTGACCAACGAGGGCGATGCGCCCGCCCTGGTCCAGGCGTGGGTCGACGACGGCGACGCCGCCGCCACGCCCGAGCAAAGCCACACCCCGTTCACGCTGGCGCCGCCGCTGTTCCGGCTGGACCCCGGCAACGGCCAGACGCTGCGCATCATCCACCTTCAGCAACCGCTGCCGCGCGACCGCGAATCGCTGTTCTGGCTCAACGTGCTCGAAGTGCCGCCGATGGCCGCGGGCAACACCGAGGCCCAGAATTCACTCCAGTTCGCGTTCCGGTCGCGCATCAAACTGATGTTCCGGCCCACGGGGCTGCCCGGCGATGCCAACCGCGCGCCGCGCGAGGTGACCTGGCGCTTCGTGCGCAAGGAAGACGGCAGCGGCGCCCTGGCCGTGACGAATCCCACGCCCTATCACATCACCTTTACCCGCATCGAAGCCGCGGCCTACCGCAATGACGTGGCGACGATGGTGGCACCTCGGGAAACGATCGAACTGCCGATGGGCGACACGCCCATCGCGCCCGGCACGCCTGCCGAGGTCCGGTACACCACGCTCAACGATTTCGGGGCCGCCGCCGAGGGCGTCTACCAATCCGGCTCGACCCGCGATACCGGCGAGGAGTAGGCATGCGGCCACCGACTTCCTCCCGTTCCCAGCGCCTGCTATCCGCCCGGTGGCTGCTAGCCACGGCGTTTCCGCTGGCCGCCGTGGCCGAAGCAGCCGAAGCCACCGAGAGCGGCGACCGCAAGCGCACCATCGCGCAGGTCCAGTTCAATGCCGAATTCCTGAAGCGGGCGGACGGCACCAGCGTCGACGTGTCGCGCTTCGCACGCGGCAATCCGGTCACGGCCGGGGACTATCCGGCCGACATCTACCTGAACGGGATGTGGATCGGGCGCGATACCGTGCGGCTGCGCGCGCAGGACGAGATCGTCGCGCCCTGCATGGATCGATCCCTGCTGCCGCGCCTGAACCTTGACGAATCGGCGCTGCCGCCGGTGAACCAGCGCGCCATCGCGCAGGCCATGGGCGGCGACTGCATACATCCGTCGGCCATTGCCGACGACATCACGTGGACCTTCAGCGTCAACGACCTGCGGCTGGATTTCAGCGTGGCGCAGGCACTGATGCGGCAACAGCCGCGCGGCAGCGTGCATCCCGCGATGCTGGACGACGGCGTGCCGTCGGCCACGGCCGCCTACAACCTGAACACGTTCCACACGGGCGGCCCGGCGGGCACCACTACCACCTACCTGGGGCTCGATACCGGCCTGAACCTCGGGCCCTGGCATGTGCGGCAGCGATCCTCGATGACCTGGCAGAGCGTCGGGCAACGCTACGACTACCAGAACATCGCCACGTACGTGCAGCGCGACGTCCCGGCGCTGCGCAGCCAGTTCACGCTGGGCGACGCCTATACGGACGGCGCCATCTTCGACAGCTTCTCGCTGCGCGGCGCGAACCTGGCCAGCGACGACCGCATGCTGCCCGACTCGTCGCGCGGCTACGCGCCGCTGGTGCGCGGCGTGGCGCGGAGCAACGCCCGGGTCACGGTGAGCCAGAACGGCAACAAGCTCTACGAGACCACGGTGGCGCCGGGACCGTTCGAGATCAAGGATCTCTACGCCACCGGCTACGGCGGCAACCTGCTGGTCACCGTGACCGAGGCCGACGGCAGCGAGAGCAGCTTCACGGTGCCCTATGCCTCGGTGGTGCAGCTGCTGCGGCCGGGCATCACGCGCTACTCGGTGGCGGCGGGCGAGTATCGCGCAGGCACCTCGTCGAAATCGTCAACGCGCCGCGAGAAGCTCATGCAGGGCACGGTGCAGCACGGCTTCAGCAACCTGCTGACCGGCTATGCGGGGCTGGTGCTCTCGGAGGGCTACCAGGCCGGGCTGCTCGGCGCGGCGTTCAACCTGCCCGTCGGCGCCTTCGCGCTGGACATCACGCATGCCAATGCGTCGATCCCGGCCATGCCCGACACGTCCGGCCAGAGCATGCGCATCAGCTACAGCAAGTTCGTGCCCACGACCGGCACCAACATGACCATCGCCGCCTATCGCTACGCCACGCGCGGCTACTGGTCGATGCGCGACGCCTTCGCGGCGCGTGACGGTGGCCGCGATCCCGTGGCCGTCGACCGGCAGCGCAGCCAGGTGCAGGTCACGCTGAACCAGGGCCTGAACGAGGGTGGGGCAACTTCTATGCGACCGGCACCTCGGCCCAGTACTGGAACCGGGGCGGCACGTCGTTGATGTTCCAGCTTGGCTACAGCAACACGATGCGCGTGTTCGGCCTGCCGATGCACTACAACCTGGCCGTGTCGCGCCAGCGCGAGGCCCATACCGGGCGGTTCAATACCCAGGTGTCGGCCTTCCTGTCGGTGCCGCTCGGCAAGGGCAACAGCGCGCCGCTGCTGTCGCTGGGCGCCACGCAGGACCGGAACACCCATTCCTCGCAGCAGATGCGCCTGAGCGGCAGTGCGCTCGAAGACGGCGCCATCACCTATGGCCTGAGCGCCGACCGCACGCCTGCCCGCACCACGGGCGGCGGCAACATCCAGTACCGCACGCCCTATGCGACCGTGGCGGCGTCCGTCAGCGGCGGCGGGGGCTACACCCAGTACTCGGGCGGCCTGCAGGGCGCGCTGGTCGCGCATCCGGGTGGCCTGACGCTGGCCAACTTCCTGGGCGACACCATCGGTATCGTCGAAGCCAAGGGCGCCACGGGCGCGCGGGTGGTGAACGCACCGGGCGTGCGGATCGACCCGTTCGGCTATGCCATCGTCCCCTACCTGCAGCCGTACAACATGAATACCGTGGAACTCGATGTAAAGGGGTTGCCGCTCGACGTGTCGCTTGACGCCACCAGCACCCAGGTAGCGCCCCGCGCCAACGCGGCGGTCAAGATCCGCTTTGCAGCGGTGACCGGCCGCTCGGCCATCGTCTCCGCCACGCGGCCGGACGGCACGGCGCTGCCGTTCGGCGCCACCGTCACGGACGAAAAGAACGCCGAAGTCGGCATCGTCGGCCAGAGCGGGATCGTCTTCGCCCGGGGTATCGAGGAAGCCGGCAAACTCACCGTGACCTGGGGGACCGTGCGTCGCAGCGCTGTTCCATCGATGTCCGTCTGCCGCCCAGGACCGGCAAGGAAACGTCGTATCCGGTAGTTCGTTCTAAGTGCCTCACCGAAGCCAAGGAGCCATGACGATGTCTCAACAGCCCTACCACACCTGGATCAGGCGACGTATCGGGACAGCAGTGCTCGGCATGGCGATGGGCCTGCTGGGCGGACTGCCCCTGGGCGCCGCCGCGCAGCAGCAGTGCACGATCACGGCGAACCCGGGGACCGTCCACATCGAACTGCTTGTACATACCAACGCCCCCGATGTCGGCGCCGCTATCAGTACGGTTGGCGTCACGTCCATCGGCGTCACATGCCCGGCATCCGCGCGCGGCTTTCGTGTGGTGATCGCCCCGGCCTACTTTGTCGTTCCTGGTCGACGCTGGTGGCAGACGGCGATGCGAGGCGCGGGCTTGCGCGTCACCATGGGCAACGGTCGCAGTGTGTCCCATATCCAGCGCGATGCGCCCGCCGCAGGCAGGACTCTTTTGTCCGTCCCGCGCACGCCATATTCCGGCACCCTGACGCTGAGCCATCAACTGTTCAAGACAGGCAGATTGTATTTCGATGATGTCCAGGTCGGCAGTAGCGTGGACCTGGGCTTGATCTACGCGATCCATGTCTTCGACAACGAAACCCTCAGGGAATCCGGACCGCTCGCTCACATTTACCTGAGCAACGGCATACCGAGGCCGCCCACTTGCCGCGTCAATGCCAGGACGATCGGCGTGACGCTTCCGACGGTGGTGAGAACAGCCCTGGCAACGACAGGGGCTGTCGCAGGCAGAACCCCGTTCTCGATTGGACTGAATTGCCGGAATGAGGATACTGACGTGCATATCACGCTGACCGACAGCACGACGGCGGGCAACCGGTCGGATCTGCTGACGCTCACCAACGATTCCACCGCGCGTGGCGTCGGCATCCGGATCCGCAATCCGTCCCACGCTCCTGTTCATTTCGGCCCCGACTCCAGCGCCAGGGGAACACCGAACCAGTGGCGCGTAGGCCGAAGTGAGCGCGCGATGCAAATACCGCTGAGCGCCGAGTATGTGAGCACTGGCCCCGTCACGCCGGGCACGGTCCGCGCCCTGGCGACCTTTACCCTGAGCTATCAGTAGCGCCACTGGCGGGTGCGGCGCGAACCTTACGGATTGATGGCCGGATGCTTGAGCGCGTGGGCGGCCTCGGCCATGTGCTGGCGATAGCTGCGGTCGTCCTGCGCGAGGCCGAGTTCGCCGTTGCGGTAGGCCATGGCC
This sequence comes from Cupriavidus sp. EM10, assembly GCF_018729255.1. NCBI lineage: Bacteria > Pseudomonadati > Pseudomonadota > Betaproteobacteria > Burkholderiales > Burkholderiaceae > Cupriavidus > Cupriavidus sp. EM10. The sequence goes on along the minus strand of NZ_CP076060.1, from coordinate 630,647 downwards.
AGCGCCTGGATCGACGCCGGATGCTCCCGTTCGGCAGCCGCTTCGTACCATGCCACGGCGCGGGCATCGTCCTGCGCCACGCCCTCGCCTTCGCGGTAGGCGTTGGCTAGCATGAACATGGCCTGCGCCACGCCGCCATCGGCCGCCACCTTGAACCAGCGCGCCGCCTTGGCCAGGTCGGGCGTGCCGCCGTGGCCGCCGCGATACAGCAGGCCCAGGTAGTAGGCCGCGCCGATGTCGCCACCGCGCGCGGCGGCGTCAAGCTGGCGCCAGGCCAGCGGCACGTCCACCCGACCCGAGGCCAGCCCGCCCAGCATCGCTGCCTTGCCCAGCAGGAACTGCGCGCGCACGTTGCCGCTATCCGCCGCCATGCGCAGCCAGCGCTCGCCCTCGGCCCGCGTGGTGGCATCGGGGCGCGTCATCAGCGTTTCGCCCAGCGCGGCCCGTGCGGCGGTTTCACCGGCGCGGGCCGCCTGTTGCAGGTGATCGAGCGCCGCCGCGTCGCCAGCGGACGTCGCCAGCAACTGCCACTGCGAGATCTCCGCCTGGCGCGTGTCGGACTGGTGCCGCCACACGGCCGCGCCCGCTACCCCGGCGGCGGCTACGGCCACGGCCAGCATCGCGGCCGCGCACAGCGGGTGAATGCGCGGAAGACGCCGCGACGAAGCACGACGGAGAGGAGCGGCAACAGTGGCAATGGCTTGCATCGGCGTTGAACAGCGTTGAGGCGCGTTACTGGTTGAGATCGATCTTGTACTTCGACAGGTTCTTGCCCGAGCCATCGTCGGCCGCGACCAGCGTCACGCCCGCCACGCCGCCTGCCGTTGCTTGGGCCAGTACGCCGACGCCCGAGCTGAACACCACGTTGCCAGCCGTCACCACCTTCGTGAAGTGCCAGCTGCGGGCGCTGCCGTTGGTGGCACGGGTCACGTTGGCGGCGTTCTTGATGTACTGGATCAGCACATCGCGGTTGGCGTCGGGCGACGCGTAGACCGTCTTTGTGCCGTCCAGGCCCGGGAAGTTGCCGCCGCCGCTGGCGCGGTAGTTGTTGGTGGCCACGATAAAGTCCATCGCCGCCGTCACGGCCGCGCCCTTGTACGTCAGGTTCTTGATGCGGCTGCCCACGGGCTGGGTGACGTCGATCTCGTACTGCATGTCGGCGTCGGTGAACATGTCGAAGTTGTAGCCCGGGAATGTGCTGATCAGCTGCTGCTCGCCTGCGGCGGCCGGGTCGATCGTGTTGAAGCGCTTGGCCGCCGTTTCCAGCCACGCCTTGACCTCGGCGCCATTGACCTTCACCGCGTAGACCGTATTGGGATACAGGTACAGGTCGGCCGCGTTGTTGATGGCCAGGTTGCCCATCGCCACGTCGGTGTAGTCGTTGCCGCCGCCAAAGCCGCTCTTGAACGGCGCCGATACCGACAGCACCGGCACCCCGGCCAGCGCCGGCAAGTTGGCCGTGATGTAGTCCTTCACGTACTTGGCCTGCGCCTGGTTCACGATCTGGATCGCGCCCGGGTCGCCCACGTCGGCGAAGTAGCTCGTCATGCGGTAGTCGGTGCTGCCGATGGGCGTCTTCACGTACTGGATGGTGGCCTGGTGCTCGGTGTCGATGGCCGGGGCCACGCTGGCGTCGGCGGCCACGTAGGTCTTGTCGGCGTTCTGGATGGAGCGCGCTTCCACCTTGGTGTTGGTGCGGTCGACGCTCCATTTCTTGCCGTCGTAGCTCAGCGCCAGGTTGACCACGCCCAGGTGCTTGCCCCAGTAGTTGGCCATCACGGTCGGCACGCCGTTGACCGTGCCCTTGACCTTGTCGACGCCCGGCAGGTTGAACTGGCCTACCGTGCTGGTGGCGTCGGGGAAGATCTGGTGCGAGTGGCCGATCAGCATGGCGTCCACGCCGTCCACCTTGGACAGGTGGTAGCTGCCGTTCTCCATCGTCGGCGAGTACGTGGAATTGTCCAGGCCGCCGTGCGAGATCACGACAATCAGGTCGGCGCCCTTGGCGCGCATTTCGGGGATGTACTTCTGCGCCGTCTCGACCACGCCTTCGGTGTAGACCTTGCCGTCAAGCCAGCGCTTGTCCCAGCTCAGGATGGCGGGCGGCGCAAAACCGATGATGCCCACCTTGATCGGCGCCGAGACGGTCTTGCCGTCGGGGCCGGTGGCCGTGATGGTCTTGCTCAGGATCGCGTACGGCTGGAACAGCGGCTGGCGCGTCTTCACGCTGTAGACGTTGGCCAGCACCTGGGGAAACTTCGGCCCGGCGCAGGTCTGCTGCGCGGACGGATCGGGCAGGCCATCGACATTGAAGCGGTTGCCCGTGACCTGGCTCAGGTACTGCAGGCCGTAGTTGAATTCGTGGTTGCCGATGCCGCCGCCGTCAAAGCCGGCCGCGTTCATCACCTTGTACATGGCCAGCGTCTCGCTGCAGCCCACCGGCTTCACCAGCGCCTGGTAGTCGGACAGCGCAGTGCCCTGGATAGTGTCGCCGTTGTCCAGCAGCATGCTGTTGGGGAACTCGGCACGGGCCGCCTTGATCAGCGTGGCCACGCGCTCGAAACCGATCGACTTGTCTTCGGCGAGCTTGAAATAGTCATAGCTCAGCACATTGGTGTGCAGGTCGGTGGTTTCCAGCAGCGCCAGCGTAGACTTGGTGCCAGCCGGAACCGACGCGCTGCCGTTGTTGCCGTTGTTGCCCGTGTTGCCGTTGCCGGCGTTGCCGTTGTCGTCGGAGCCACATGCGGCCAGAGCGGCGGCCGCCAGGGCCGCCAGCGCGGCGGCCCGGATGCGATGGAGTTGCATGGTCTCGGATTCCCTGTCGTTTTCTGTTTATGGTGCAGCCCGGGGATTGTCGGGAACCGGGATGGCAGGGAAGTGGCGAAACCGGGTCATTATCGTGACAATCGGCCCAATATGGCAAAACATCATATTCGAGGCCTGACTGAGTGTCGGATGACTATTTGCATCGGCTGAAGTCCGTTATCCGTCCGGGCAATTGACGCTGCGTTATATAGATGCGTATATTGCGGATGCAAACGATCGCGCACGCCATCCCTCCATTCACGTATCTGCCATGAGCTTCTATCCCTTTGCGCGCCGTGCCGCCGCCGGCGCCGCCCTGGTTGCCCTGACCCTGGCTGCCCCGTCGGCATTTGCCGCCGACCTGGTGGTATCCGCCGCCGCCAGCCTGACCAACGCGTTCAGGCAACTGGGCGAGCAGTTCGAGCGCGCCCATCCCGATACCAAGGTGGTGCTGAACTTTGGCGCGTCGGACGTGCTGATGCAGCAGATCGTCAAGGGCGCCCCGGCCGACGTGTTCGCGTCCGCCGACCAGAGCGCCATGGACAAGGCCGAATCCGAGAAGGTCGTGCAGGCGGCCTCGCGCAAGGATTTCGCGGCCAATGCGATCGTGCTGATCGTGCCGCATGACAGCAGGCTGAACCTTGCCGCACCGAAGGATCTGACGCGCGCCGGCGTCAAGCGCGTCGCCTACGGTAATCCGTCGTCGGTGCCGGTGGGCCGCTATACCAGGGGCGCGCTGGAGTCGCAGGGCCTGTGGAGCGCGGTCGAAGCCAAGGGCGTGCCGGCCCAGAACGTCCGCCAGGCGCTGGACTATGTGGCACGCGGCGAAGTCGATGCCGGCTTCGTGTTCGCCACCGACGCCGCCGTGATGCCCGACAAGGTAAAAGTGGCCGCGCGCGTGCCAACGACCACGCCAGTCACCTATCCCATTGCCGTGACCGCGCAGACCAAACAGGCGGCACAGGCCAATGCCTTCGTGCAATACGTGCTGTCCACCGAAGGCCAGGCCACGCTGGCCAAGTACGGCTTCCAGAAGCCCTGAGTCACCGGGGCCTGCTCTGGTAACCGCGTTCCTCCGAATCACTGTCTGAAACCATCGTCATGGATGCTGTCTGGGTTCCGCTGCTGTTGTCGCTCAAGGTAGCGGGATGGGCCACGTTGCTCAATGCCGTGCTTGGCGTGGCGGCGGCCTATGCCATCGCGCGCTGGCGCTCGCGGGCGCGCGATGTGGTCGACGCCATCCTGACGCTGCCGCTGGTGCTGCCGCCCACGGTGCTGGGCTACTACCTGCTGGTGCTGGTGGGCCGGCGCGGCGTGTTCGGGGCGTGGCTGGAAAGTATCGGCATCGAACTGGTGTTCACCTGGCAGGGCGCGGTGCTGGCTTCGACCGTGGTGGCCTTTCCGCTGGTGCTCAAGTCGGCGCGCGCCGCGTTCGAGGGCGTGGATCACCAGCTGGAGAATGCGGCCCGCGTGCTGGGCATCTCCGAATCCGCCATCTTCTTCCGCGTGACGCTGCCCATGGCGCTGCCCGGCATCGTGGCCGGCGTGCTGCTGGCATTTGCCCGCGCGCTGGGCGAGTTCGGCGCCACGCTGATGGTGGCCGGCAACCTGCCGGGCCGCACACAAACGCTGTCGGTGGCCATCTACGAGGCCGTGCAGGCCGGCAACGACGACACCGCCAACCTGCTGGTGCTGGTGACGTCGGTCACCTGCATCGTGCTGCTGGTGGTGGCCGCGCGGCTGGTGCCGCCGGCGCAGCGCGGCACTGGAAATGTATTCGAGCGCCGCAAGTTCCGTCGCGACGCCATCACCGGATGACATTGCCATGAGCATGCAGATCACCGTCCGCAAGCGCATGGCATCGCAAGATCGCCATTTCGCGCTCGATATTTCGTTCGAATCCGATAGCCGGCGTGTGGCGCTGTTCGGCCCGTCCGGCGCCGGCAAGAGCCTGACGCTGCGGGCCATCGCCGGCCTGATGGCGCCCGACAGCGGCCGCATCGTGCTGAACGGCCGCACGCTGTTCGACAGCGACACCGGCATCGACGTGCGCCCGCAGGAGCGCCGCGTGGCCTACCTGTTCCAGGACTACGCGCTGTTTCCGCACCTGACCGTGTCGCAGAACATCGCGTTCGGGCTCCGGCGGGGCTGGCGCAATCCGGGGCGCCGGGCGCTGCCGCCCGAAGCCGCGCGATGGGTCGAGGCATTCGGCCTGAGCGAGATCGTCAACCAGTATCCGTCGCAGATTTCAGGCGGCCAGAAACAGCGCGTGGCGCTGGCCCGCGCCCTGGTGGCCCGGCCCGATATCCTGCTGCTGGACGAACCGTTCTCCGCGCTGGACCCCGCCCTGCGCGTGCGCATGCGCGAGGAACTGCGCGCATTGCAGGAAAGCCTGGACGTGCCGATGCTGATGATTTCGCACGACCCGGAGGACGTCGAAGTGCTGGGCGATCATGTGCTGGAAATCCGCGATGGCCGCATCCACGCCAGCGGCCGCGCGCACCGTCACCCGCCTGTCTACGCACCGGCCAGCGCCTACGCCGTCTAGCGTCCAGGCGCGCACTTGCCATGGCTCAGACCATCGTCCCCAGGATGACGCTCGACGCCTTGAAGATGGCCAGCGCGCGCACACCTTCCTTCAGGTCCAGGTCGGCCAGCGCGCCGTTGTTGATGATGGCGGCCACGGTGCCGCCGCCGTCGAGTTCCAGCACCACCTCGGCATTGACGGCCCCCGGCACCACGCGGGCGACCGTGCCGGGCAGCTGGTTGCGCGCGGACAGCCGCGCGGCGGGGTCTTGCAGGCCGATCAGCACCGACGACGCCTTGACCAGCGCAAAGGCTTCGGCGCCCGGCGCCAGGCCCAGCGTCTCGACGCTCTCGTGGGTAATCGTCGAGACGATGCGAAGACCGCCCGGCAGCGCCAGCGTGACTTCGTCGTTGACGGCGCCGGCCCGCACGGTCTCCACGCGGCCGAACAGCTTGTTGCGGGCACTGGTCTGGATCATCATGCGCTGGATCAGGTGAATATCGTCGGGATTTGCCTCGGCCAGCGCGCCGGCCCGTTCCAGGTGGGCGATGAACCGGGCGTGCTCGGCTTCCATGGCGCGGTAGGTCGCGATCAGGCGCTCGGCCCGTTCCGTCAGCCGAGTGCCGCCACCGCCCTTGCCGCCGGCGGCGCGCACCACCAATGGTTCGCCCGCGCTGTTGTTCATGGCGTCGATGGCATCCCACGCGCCCTTGTAGCTGATGCCGACGGCCCGCGCGGCAGCCGTGATCGAGCCGTGTTCGCCGATGGCGGCCAGCAGCGCGATGCGGTCGCGGCCGCCCCAGTCCTGCTTGCCGGCGCGAAACCAGATGGCGCCCTGAAGTTCAAGCATGCGCTGACCTGTCTTGATAAAGGAAGTGCGTATGGTACTCGCCAGACGCACCCGATGCGCGGCTGGCGCGCGTCGCGTCAGCTCTGGTGGGCAGGGATGTACCAGCGCATGATGCTGCCGGCAAAGTACTGCTTGTCGAACTGACGCAGCAGGCGCCAGCAGGTGAACGGGTCGACCGCCAGGTCCACCCACGCCCACGGATGATTGGCGTCGCCATCGCGCACGATTTCGACGGAATTGACCGTGGCGTAGTCCTTGAGTTTGTCGCGCAGCATTTCCTCGGTTACATCACGATGCAGCCCGCGGATCAGCACCTGCATGGCAGCCTCTCCCCTGTTGGAAAGTGGTGATGCATGTATTCTAGGCCGCGCTTTGCCGGGTGGCGGCGGGTCGATGCGGCTATCGCACGATTCAGGCCATGATGTGCACGCCACCATCCACGTACACCGTATTGCCCGACACGCGGCGCGCGTACGGCGTGGCCAGGTAGGCGGTGGTAAAGCCGACATCCATGATGTCGACCAGTTCGCCCAGCGGCGCGCGGCCGGCTGCGTCGGCCAGCAACGCGTCGAAATCCTTGAGCCCGGAGGCCGCACGGGTCTTGAGCGGCCCCGGCGAGATCGCGTGCACGCGGATGCCCTGCGGCCCCAGCTCGTAGGCCAGGTAGCGGCACGTGGCCTCCAGCGCGGCCTTGACCGGCCCCATCAGGTCGTAGTTCGGCACCACGCGGTTGGCGCCGTCGTAGCTCATCGCGAACAACGTGCCGCCCCGCACCATCAGTGGCACGGCCCGGCGCGCCATGCGGATGAACGAATGGCACGACACGTCCATGGCCCGCGCAAAGCCGCCGGCCGACGATTGCAGCAGCCCGCCCTGCAGGTCGGCCTTGGGCGCGAAGGCCACCGAATGCACGACCGAGTCGAGCCGCCCCCAGACCTCGCCGATGCGCGCGAACAGCGCATCCATCTGGGCGTCGTCTTCCACGTTCAGCGGCATCAGGATAGGCGAGCCGATCTGTTCGGCCAGCGGCGCCACATGCGGATATGCCTTGTCGTTCAGGTAGGTCAGCGCCACCTCGGCGCCAAGCTCGTGAAACGCGCGTGCGCAGCCCCACGCGATGGAATCCTCGTTGGCCACGCCAACGACCAGCACGCGGTTGCCCGACAAGGGGGACTGGGAACCTGGAGCATGGGGCGAACCTCCCGTTATGTGCTCCCCTCTGCCACCTGTGGGAGAGGGGAGAAAACCGCCGGTCAGCCGTTACGCTTCGGCTTCCTGCGTGGCCTTGCCGTTGCCGTGGTCGGTGCCGAACACTTCCGCCACCTCGCGATAGCGCGCCAGCCATTCGGCGTCGAGCGGCCCGCCGACGGTCAGCACGCGATGCGCCAGCACCATCACGCGGCGGCGCTCCTTCATCTCGGGCACCAGGGCCGGTAGGGCCCTGATAGCCCCTTCGGGTCGAGGCTGACGATATAGCTCTGCCGGCGCACCGCGTCCTTGAAGTCGGCCAGCGTGATGCGCCGTTCCGGCGGATTCTCGCGGGCCAGCTTGCGCAGCAGGTTGAACGGGCGTTCCTCGATGGCCGAGCGGCCTTGCGTCACGTACGACAGCACGCGCAGGAAGGCGTCGAGCGCGGTGCCGGTGCCGATTTCGCGCTCGGCCTCGCGGCGGCGCAGGTCGGCCACCTGCTTGCGCAGCGCCGTGATGGCGGGCGATTCGGGCGCCTTCGGCGTGGCCGTCATGCCCAGCATCGCCGGCAGCCAGGGCGTGGCGTAGATCGATTCGAACATGCGCTCCTGCCAGGCATCGCGCGCATCGCGGTACTGGTCCAGCGAGCGTACGATCTGGTCCGACACCGCCTGCTGCATCGCCAGGAACGGATTGTCGGGAGACACCGGCTGGCGCGCCTCACGCACGGCCGGCGCCATCGCCGCGACCCACTGCATCCACGGGTTGCCGTCGGCGAAGAGCGAGCGTTCCAGCCGCGAAGGGTGGATCGCGCGAATGCCCTGCGCCGTGGCCTCGTTCGACATGGCACGGACCACGGGCGACGCATACGTGTCGTAGAGGTGCTGGTTGACCTCGGCCACACGGCGTACTACCTCGAACGGCTGCTCGTCTTCGCGGCCGTCGTCGAGGGCCAGGATGTCGTCGATGGTTCGCCGCTCGAAGCGCACCAGGTAGCGGCCTTCGATCAGCTCGCTGTGCGGGGAATCGGGCGCAATGTCCTCGATCTTCGCTTCGTACAGGCCCGGCGGCAGCACGTCGATCAGGTCCAGCGCGCAGAACAGTTCGGAGTGCTCCTTGTTGGCCACGCTGCCCGAGACGAAGATGCCCAAATGCCCGATGGACGGATGCAGGCAATAGACGATGGTCTGCTCGTTGGCCACCAGCTCGTCGACGTTCGCGTAGAGGTCCGGAATCCAGTTCAGCGCCTGCTGTGGCGGCGTGATGTTGTCCCCCAGGAGGCAAACACGATCACCGGCGAGCGCACGTTGCGCAGGTCGATCACGGTCTGGCCGTCGTTGCTGCGCACCTCGCCGGCCGTCAGGTGGTTGCCGACGAACAGGTTCTGCACGATCCAGTCGATCTCGCCGCGGTTCATCAGGAAGTGGCCGCCCCACCAGCGCTCGAACTCCAGGAAGCGCGGCCCTTCCGTATCCACCCTGGCGTAGACGTTGTACAGCTTTTCCCAGAGTGTGTTCGACGGGTTCAGCTTCTCGAAATTCTGCACCAGCCACGCGCCGTCGAAGCGGCCATTGCCGAGGTCTGCTGCCAGCGACGACAGCCACGTGCCGCCCAGCAGCCCGCCCGCATAGCGCATCGGATTCTTGCCGCGCACGCCCGACCAGTACGCCACCGGCGCGCCGGCCAGCAGGATCGGGCCGGTGACGTCCGGCGCAGCGGCGGCCAGGATCAACAGCGCCCATCCCGCCTGGCAGTTGCCGACGACGAAGGGCCTGCCCGGTGCATCGGGATGGCGCGCCGCCACCGCCTGCAGGAATTCGCCTTCAGTGCGCGCCACGTCCTCGATGGTCTGGCCCGGACACGGGTCGCGGAAGAACGTGATGAAGTAGCAGGGATGCCCGGTGCGGATCGCGTTGCCGATCTCGCTGTCGGCCTTGAAGCCGCCGATGCCGGGGCCGTGTCCCGCGCGCGGGTCCATCACCACGAACGGTCGCCGGGTCATGTCGGTGGGATGCTCGGCCGGCGGCACGATACGCAGCAGCGCGTAATTGACTGGCCGGGGCAGGTCGCGTCCGTCGATCAGCACTTCGTAGTCGAACACGAGCACGGGCGGCATGCCGCCGCGTTCGTGCTCCTCGGTCTCGTTGCCGCGACGGCGCAGGATATCGAGGAACAGGATGGACCGCTGCCACGCGTCGAGCCCGTATTCCCAGGCGGCCTGCGCCATGGGCGGCATCGGCACGGGCGGCCAGGCGCCCATCGGAAATGGAGCCAATGGGGCCAATGGGGCGAACGCGGATTCGGGGGATGGGGATGCGGGGGAAGCTTCAGAGGCCGGCGCGGCAGTTGCGGCGGGGGCGTCCTGCGCAGGCGCTTGTCCCGCAACAGGTTGGCGTGCATTCATTTCCGTTTCTCCTTGGGGATTGGCGGAGTCAGATGGCGTACAGCGTGGCGGGAACACCGCTTGCTGCGATGCAACAGTAAAAATCTACCAGCCTCGGCGCGGCATGACAACCGGTACCAGAGTCCAATGCGGGCATTGCGCGACCGGGCCTGCTCTTGAGCACTCAGAATATGACAGAGGCAAGTCAAGGACTTGGTGCGCGGCCTCGCCTATACTCGCTCCACACGTTTGCGCATTGCAGCATCCGCCTTCGCTGCGGTCGCTGTCCTGATGGCCTAACAGGTACCTGCCCATGCCGACACCATCGTCCGACGACAAGTACGCCCGCCTGCTCGCACGCTGCGAGGGCCTTCCGCCTATCCCCACCGCCGTGGCGCATCCCTGCGACTATTCGTCGCTCGATGGCGCGCTGGAAGCCGCGCGGCTCGGGCTGATCGTGCCCATCCTGTGCGGCCCCACCGCGCGCATCCGCGCCGTGGCCGACGAGCATGGCCTGGCACTGGGCGATACCGAGATCATCGACGCCCCACATAGCCACGCCTCGGCCGAATGTGCGGTCGACGCCGTACGCACCGGCCGCGCCGAACTGCTGATGAAAGGCAGCCTGCACACCGACGAACTGCTGCACGCCGTGGCGCGCACTGCCAGCGGCCTGCGCACCGGGCGCCGCCTGTCGCACGTGTTTGCGATGGACGTGCCCAGCTATCACAAGCCGCTGTTCATCACCGACGCGGCGGTCAACATCTTTCCCACGCTGAACGAAAAGGCCGACATCGTGCGCAATGCCATCGACCTGGTGCGCGTGCTGGGCGTCGAGCGGCCCAAGGTGGCAATCCTGTCGGCCGTGGAGACCGTCACCGACAAGATCCCGTCGACCATCGAGGCCGCCGCGCTCTGCATGATGAGCCTGCGCGGGCAGATCGAAGGTGGGCTGCTCGATGGCCCGCTGGCGTTCGACAATGCCATCAGCAAGGCGGCGGCGGACACCAAGGGCATCAAGTCGGAGGTGGCGGGCGACCCCGACATCCTGCTGGTGCCCGACCTGGAAGCCGGCAACATGCTGGCCAAGCAGCTGACGTTCCTGGCCGGCGCCGAGGCCGCCGGCATCGTGCTGGGCGCGCGCGTGCCGATCATCCTGACCAGCCGCGCCGACAGCGTGCGCGCCCGCATCGGCAGTTGCGCCATCGCCGTGCTGCTGGCCCATGCGCGCCGCACTTCCACGCAGGCCGCCCTGCCCCTCTGAGGAGATATCGGCGTGAGCACACCGCATCCTGTCATTCTCGTTGTCAACGCCGGTTCGTCGAGCGTCAAGGTGTCGATCTACGTGGTGCCCGACGCGGCGCACGAGAACGTCGAGATCCAGCCGTCGCTGGCGGCGCATGGCCAGATCGAAGGCATCGGCGTGGCACCGCGCCTGGTGGCGCGCATGGCCGACGGCCGCGAGGTGACCGACCAGAAATTTCCCGTCGAGCAGGTGGCGGACCACGACGCCGCGTTCCGGCTGATCCGCCTGACGCTGAGCGTGGCGCTGCGCGACACGCCGCCGGTGGCGATCGGACATCGCGTGGTGCATGGCGGCAGTGAATTTGCCGATGCGGTGCGCATCGACGACGATGTGATTGCGAAGCTGGAAACGCTGGTGCCGCTGGCGCCCCTGCACCAGCCGCACAACCTGACCGCCATCCGCGCCATCCGCAACGCCGCGCCGGACCTGCTGCAGGTGGCGTGCTTCGACACGGCCTTCCATGCCGGCCGCGATCAGTTGGCGCAACTGATGGCCCTGCCCTACGAATACTATGAGCAGGGCGTGCGGCGCTACGGCTTTCACGGGCTGTCCTACGCGTATATCGCGCGACGGCTCAAGCAGGTGGCGCCCGATCTGGCCGAAGGCCGGGTCATCGTGGCGCACCTGGGCAATGGCGCCAGCCTTTGCGCGATGCACGGCGGCAAGAGCGTGGATTCGACCATGGGGCTGACCGCGCTCGACGGCATGCCGATGGGCACGCGCTGCGGCTCGATCGATCCCGGCGCGGTGCTGTACCTGGCCGCGCAGGGCATGAGCGCCGATGCCATCCAGTCGATGCTGTACGGCCAGTCGGGCCTCAAGGGCATCTCGGGCATCAGCAGCGACATGCGCGCGCTGCTGGCCAGCGACAGCCCGCGCGCAAAGCTGGCCATCGATTTCTACGCCTATCGTGCGGCGCAGGAAATCGGCAAGCTGGCGGTCACGCTGGGCGGCCTGGAAGCACTGGTCTTCACGGCCGGAATCGGCGCCAATTCGCCCGAGATACGCGCGCGCATCTGCGCCCACCTGACGGATCTGTTCGGCCTCTCGCTGGACCCCGCCGCCAACGGCGATAACTGCCAGCGCGTGAGCCACGATGCCAGCCGGGTGCCGGTGCTGGTGATGCCCACCGACGAGGAAGGCATGATCGCGCTGTCGACGGCGCGCATCCTGCGCGAGTGCGGCGGGCTGTGAGGTGATGGCGCGATGGCGCCTATGACACGAGGTAGTGGTCCCGCAGCACTGCGACGTCCACGCCAAGGTCGTCGGCCAGGAACCGTTCCAGGCTGCCGTACGTCGCGGTGATGGCATCCATCGACGCCTCGATGTATTCGGGGCGCACCTCCAGCAGCGGCAGCATCGCGTCGGCCGTCACGCCGATCTGCCCGACGCCAGCCAGCATCCTTTCGTTGAAGCGCTGGTTCCAGTGATTCGATTCGAGGTAGTTGGCCACGATGTCGTCCTGGGACACCCCTAGCGCGCCCAGCAGCAACAGCGACGCAAAGCCGGTGCGATCCTTGCCGGCCGTGCAGTGGTAGTAGAGCGTCTTGCCCGCTTCGGCATGCCGCAGGAACGTGCCAAAAGCCTGCCGGTAGCGCACCGGGAAATCGCGGTACACGTCCAGCATGAAGCCGTGCATCTGCGCGGCGTTGCTGGCGCGCAGGCGCGGCAGCAACACGTCCATCGACATCGTGCCGTCCAGCACGGGCACCGCCAGCCATTCGAACCGTTCGCCGAATGCGTCCTCGGCTGGCGACTTCTCGCCTGTGGAACGGAAGTCGACCACGATGTCGAGCTGCAAGGCATGGAGCTTGTCAAGATCGGCGGCGCAACCAAGCGCCGGATTGGCGCTGCGATAAAGCCTGTTCTGGCGGATGCGGCGCCCGGCATGACCGACCAGCCCGCCCAGGTCGCGGGCGTTGGCAATCGTTTCCAGGTCCAGACAGGGTCGCATGGCGGCGACCGCGCGAATTTCATCAGGGTTATGCATGGTTCTTTGGCGCATCACGTGGTGCGCATTCGAAAACGTTCAGCATCGATGTCAATTATTTCAGATCGCCGTGGGCGGCGACATCGTTTTCATGACGATACCCCGCAAGCCGTTGCCATGGCTGGAATAGCGCATTTCCTTGACAAAGGCTGACGCCTCAGAAGATTGATCTGGCTCAAGTTGGCGGGACCAGTCGCCTTGGCACCAGGTGACGCGATTTCCATAATGACCTTATGTCGAACGCGGCGACCCCTTCGCGTCGCGACGCGTCCGACAGGCTGCTCCCCATCAAGGATTTCACCATGCCTGATCCGCAAGTCTCCCCTGCCGGCCCCGGCGGCGCGCCCGCCACCGCTGCCGCGCCTGCCGCCCCCAAGCTACGTATCCACTGGGGTCTCTACGCCGCCGTCGTGGTCCTGATCGCCATGCTGATGGTGCCAATGCCGCCCGACCTGCCCGTGGCCGGCCAGCGCATGCTGGCCATCCTGGCGTTCGCCGTGGTGGTCTGGATCACCGAGGCCGTCACCTACGAGACCAGTGCCATCATGATCACGTCGCTGATGGCCGGACTGATCGGCTTTGCGCCGATGGTCAACGACCCCAACACCCTCTACGGCACATCGCGTGCGCTGGGCATGGCGCTGGCCGGATTTTCGAATACCGCCCTGGCGCTGGTGGCCGCCGCACTGTTCATCTCGGCGGCGATGACCGTTACCGGGCTGGACCGGCGCATCGCGCTGGTCACGCTGTCGGCCATCGGCACCAGCACGCGCCGCATCCTGATCGGCACCATCGCGGTCACCATCATCCTGAGCCTGGTGGTACCCAGCGCCACCGCGCGCAGCGCGTGCACCGTGCCTATCATGATGGGCGTGATCGCCGCGTTCGGCGTCGACAAGAAATCCAACATCGCCGCCGGCATCATGATCATGGTGGCGCAGGCCACCAGCGTGTGGAACGTGGGTATCCAGACCGCCGCCGCACAGAACCTGCTGACCGCGGGCTTCATGGACAAGCTGCTGGGCGAGCGCGTGACCTGGCTGCAATGGCTGATTGCCGGCGCGCCGTGGGCCATCATCATGTCGGCAGTGCTGTACTTCCTGGTGCGCTGGCTGCTGCCGCCCGAGACCGAAGCCATCGCCGGCGGCAAGGAAGCCGTGCAACGCGAACTGGCCGCGCTCGGGCCGATGACCGGGCCGCAGAAGCGGCTGGCGGCCGTCGCCATCGGCCTGCTGCTGTTCTGGGCCACCGAGGGCAAGCTGCACGCCTTCGACACCGCCACCATCACGTTCGTGGGCCTGGTGATCCTGATGATGCCGCGTATCGGCGTGATGGACTGGAAGACGATGCAGCAACGCACGCCGTGGGGCACGCTGATCGTGTTCGGCGTCGGCATCAGCCTGGGCACCGCCCTGCTGACCACGCAGGCCGGCCAATGGCTGGGCAGGTTCGTGGTCACGCATTCCGGCCTGGCCGACCACGGCACGCTGATGATCTTTGCCGTTCTGGCGGCCTTCCTGATTCTGATTCACCTGGGCTTTGCCAGCGCCACGGCGCTGACCGCCGCGCTGCTGCCGATCCTGATCTCGGTGCTGCAGACGCTGCCGGGCGACATCAACAAGGTGGGCATGACGATGCTGCTGGGCTATACGGTCAGCTTCGGCTTCATCCTGCCGATCAACGCGCCGCAGAACATGGTCTGCCTGGGCACGGATACCTTTAACGGCAGACAGTTTGCCCGCGTCGGTATTCCGGTCACGATTATCGGCTACCTGCTGATGCTGCTGCTCGCCTCGACGTACTGGCGCTGGCTGGGCTGGGTGTGACGCCGCACCGGTACTGAAGGCCGCCAACGAAATCAACGCCAAGACGCCCCTGCCATGAAACTGAGTACCGACTCCGCGCGCGCCTTTGCGCGCAGTATCCTGATCGCGCAGAATGTGCCCGCCGACATTGCTGACGATGTAGCCGAACACCTGGTCGAATCCGACCGCAGCGGCTACATCAGCCACGGCCTGTCGATCCTGCCGAACTACCGCCGCGCGCTCGAAGGGCAGAGCGTCAACGCGTCCGGCCGCGCCGAATGCGTGATGGACCGCGACACGCTGATGGTCTTCGACGGCCACGGCGGCTTTGGCCAGCACGTGGGCAAGACCGTCATGCAGCGCGCCATCGACCGCGTGCGCCAGCACGGCCATTGCATCGTGACGCTGCGCCGATCGCACCACCTGGGCCGCATGGGCCACTATGGCGAGATGGTGGCGGCCGCCGGCCTGGTGCTGCTGAGCTTCACCAACGTCATCAACCGGCCGCCCGTGGTGGCGCCGTTCGGCGGCCGCGTGCCGCGCCTGACCACCAACCCGCTTTGCTTTGCCGGGCCGATGCCGAACGGCCGGCCGCCGCTGGTGGTGGACATCGCCACCAGCGCCATCGCCATCAACAAGGCGCGCGTGCTGGCAGAGAAAGGCGAGCCGGCGCCCGAACACAGCATCATCGACGCCGATGGCAATCCCACCACCGACGCCTCGGTGATGTTCGGCGACCGCCCCGGATCGCTGCTGCCGTTCGGGCAGCACAAGGGCTACGCGCTGGGCGTGGTGGCGGAACTGCTGGCCGGCGTGCTGTCTGGCGGCGGCACCATCCAGCCGGACAATCCGCGCGGCGGGGTGGCCACCAACAACCTGTTCGCGGTGGTGCTCAACCCCGAGTTCGACCTGGGCCTGAATTGGGAGCGCGGCGAGGTGGAGGCCTTTGTCCAGTACCTGCACGACACCCCGACGGCGCCGGGCTGCGATCGCGTGCAGTATCCGGGCGAGTACGAGGCGGCCTGCCGCGCGGCCGCCGGCACCACGCTCGACATCAATCCGAATATCTGGCGCAACCTTGAGGCGCTGGCCAGGG
Organism: Cupriavidus sp. EM10; assembly: GCF_018729255.1. Classification (NCBI taxonomy): domain Bacteria; kingdom Pseudomonadati; phylum Pseudomonadota; class Betaproteobacteria; order Burkholderiales; family Burkholderiaceae; genus Cupriavidus; species Cupriavidus sp. EM10. Next base: position 614,697 of record NZ_CP076060.1, on the reverse strand, counting down.
ATCTGAAGGTGGAGGTGCCTGCCGGCTAGGGCCGGCCTGGTATAAGGGGACCGGAAAAATCCGACGTCGCGCGTGGCGATGGCACAATACGCGCCATGCAACGTCTCTGGTCCGCCTTCGTCAAGTTCGTACTGCTCGCCGTGGTGGGTGGCGCGTTGCTGGTCGCCTTTGCCGTCCTGATGGCCAACCGGCAGTTGCCGTCGCTGGACGCGCTGACGGCCTTCCGGCAAACGGCGGGCTACGTCCGCCTGGGAGATTTCCCGCACACGCTGCCCGAGGCCGTGGTCGCCATCGAGGACGACCGCTTCTACCTGCACGATGGCGTGGACTACGTGGGCGTGATGCGCGCCGGCATCGCCAACCTGTCGGATGACCTGTCGCAAGGCGCGTCCACCATCACCATGCAGGTGGCGCGCAACTTCTTCCTGTCGCGCAAGAAGACCTACACGCGCAAGCTCTACGAGATCCTGCTGGCCTACCGCATCGAGAATGCGCTCAGCAAGGACGAGATCCTGGAGCTGTACCTCAACAAGATCTACCTGGGTCAGGGGCCTATGGCTTCTCGGAAGCCGCCGGCACCTACTTCGGCAAGCCCGTCGAGCAGCTGTCGCTGGCCGAGTGCGCGATGCTGGCCGGCCTGCCCAAGGCGCCGTCCGCCAACAATCCCGTGGTCAACCCGCGCCGCGCGCGGCAGCGCCAGACCTACATCCTGCTGCGGATGATGGAGCTGGGCCGCATCACGCGTGCCCAGTACGACGCCGCGCTGCTGGAACCGCTGCGCCTGCGCTGACCGCCGTGTCAGCGGGCGCCCGACGGCGCCGCCCCGCCTCCGCATGCTAGCCTGCCCCAGCCAAACACGCCGGGGTGGAGACAGTCATGGAAGGAGTCTGGGGCGATATCTACGGCACACTGCGTTCGGAATTTGCCGACGTGCCCGACATCAAGGAACTCACACGCATCCTGCTGCGGCTCACGCTGGCCGTGCTGCTGGGCGGGCTGATTGGCTACGAGCGCGAGGTCTCGGGCAAGCCGGCCGGCCTGCGCACGCACATGCTGGTGGCGATGGGCTCGGCGCTGTTCGTGCTGGTACCGCTGCAGGCCGGCGTGCCGCTGACCGACATGAGCCGCGTGCTGCAGGGGCTGATATCGGGCATCGGCTTTCTGGGCGCCGGGGCCATCATCAAGCTGAACAGCGAGGAGGATGTGCGCGGCCTGACCACGGCGGCCAGCATCTGGACGGTGGCGGCCATCGGCGTGGCCTGCGGGCTGGGCCGCGAGGCCACGGCAGTCATCGCCACCCTGTTCGGGCTGGCGATCCTGCAATTGCTCTACCGGCTGAAGAAGTAGGGCTATCTCGCAACGTGGCTCAGGCTGCGGCCCGCAACACGATCTGCAGCATTTCGGGGTGGCGCGCCACCGCTTCCAGGACGATCGGGGCCACCCCGTCGCCACCGGCCTCGACATGCGCCAGGAACGCCCGCTTCATGCGCGGTTCCCAAAACTTCTTGATATGCGCGGCGATATCGGCAAGCGCCTCGTCGTGATCGGGCATGGCCTCGAAAAAGCTGCCGATCTGGTTGGCCATCTTGACCAGGTTCTCGATATGCATGCCAGACCCTTATCCAATATGTAGTCGTTGAGGATGGCTGTAGACCACCATGGTGCCGCCGCGCACAAAGCCGGCCAGCGTGATGCCCGCCGTCTGCGCCAGGCGCACGGCCATGGCTGTCGGCCCCGACACCGCCGCCAGCACGCCGGCGCCGATGGCGGCGGTCTTCTGCACCATCTCGTAGCTGGCGCGGCTGGTCACGATGACCGCGCCGCGCGCGATGTCTTCCTGGCCGCCACGGGCCAGCGCGCCCGCCAGCTTGTCCAGCGCGTTGTGCCGGCCCACGTCCTCGCGCACCAGCGCGATTTCGCCATCGGCCCGCATCCACGCCGCCGCGTGGGTGGCGCCCGTGTCGCGCAGCAGCGCCTGGCGCTTGTGCAGCACCGCGAACGCGTGCTCGAACACGCCCGGGTCGAACTCCGCCTGGCTTTGCACCGGTTCCGGCATGCGCATGACCTCGTCCAGCGACTCGGTGCCGCACAGCCCACACCCGGTGCGTCCGGCCATGGCCCGGCGCCTGCCCTTCAGCGCGACGAACGCGCAGGTGGCGATCTCCACCTTGACCGTGATGCCCTGCCCGCTGGCTTCCACGTCCACGCCGTAGATGTCGCTGGCCGCCGCCACGATGCCTTCGCTGAGGCTGAAGCCGAGCGCGAAGTCCTCCAGGTCGGCCGGGGTCGCCAGCATCACCGCGTGCGAGATGCCGTTGAACTCCAGCGCCACGGGCACTTCCTCGGCCAGATGGTCGACTTCGGTCGTCAGCACGCCGTGGCGCCAGCGGCTGACCGGGAACGTGCGCTGCGCCGGTACCTCGTCGGTACCGGCCGCGCTGTCCGGGGATGGCACGTCGCGTTTCATCGTCGATTCCGCTCGCCGGTCCCGGGTCAGCCCGCCTGCGCCGTCTCGCCGGCGGCGCGCAGGTGACCCAGCTGCTCTTCGTTGAACGCCTGGTAGTTGCGCTGCCAGGTGGACGGCTGCGCCACCGGCATCACCTGCACCGCCGTCACCTTGTACTCGGGGCAGTTGGTGGCCCAGTCCGAGTTGTCGGTGGTAATGACGTTGGCGCCCGACTCGGGGAAGTGGAAGGTCGTGTAGACCACGCCCGGCTGCATGCGCTGGCTGACGATGGCGCGCAGCACGGTTTCGCCCGCCCGGCTCTGCACGCCCACCCAGTCGCCATCCTTGATGCCCCGTTCCTCCGCATCATGGGGATGAAGCTCCAGCCTGTCCTCGTCGTGCCAGTGCACGTTGGGCGTGCGTCGCGTCTGCGCGCCCACGTTGTACTGCGACAGGATGCGGCCGGTGGTCAGCAGCAACGGGTACTTCTGCGTCACCTTCTCGTCGGTCGCCACGTACTTGGTGATGATGAACTTGCCCTTGCCGCGCACGAAACCATCGACGTGCATGGTCGGCGTGCCGTGCGGCGCGTCGGCATTGCACGGCCACTGGATGCTGCCCAGTTCGTCCAGCTTCCGGTAGCTGACGCCCGAGAACGTCGGCGTCAGGCGCGCGATCTCGTCCATGATCTCGGACGGATGCTTGTACTCCATCGGATAACCCAGCGCCTTCGACAGCAGCAGCGTCACTTCCCAGTCGGAGTAGCCCGCCTGCGCCGGCATCACCTTGCGCACGCGCGAGATGCGGCGCTCGGCGTTGGTGAAGGTGCCGTCCTTTTCCAGGAACGACGAACCCGGCAGGAACACGTGCGCGTACTTGGCCGTCTCGTTCAGGAAGATGTCCTGCACGACGATGCATTCCATCGACGACAGCGCCTCGGCCACGTGCTGCGTGTTCGGGTCGGACTGGACGATGTCCTCGCCCTGGCAGTACAGGCCCTTGAACGTGCCAGTCAGCGCGGCCTCGAACATGTTCGGGATGCGCAGGCCCGGCTCGGGGTTGATGCCCACGCCCCACGCCGCCTCGAAGCTGCTGCGCGTGGTGGAATCCGACACATGGCGATAGCCCGGCAGTTCGTGCGGGAACGATCCCATGTCGCACGAACCCTGCACGTTGTTCTGGCCGCGCAGCGGATTCACGCCCACGCCTTCGCGGCCGACGTTGCCGGTGGCCATGGCCAGGTTGGCAATGCCCATCACCGTGGTTGAGCCCTGCGCATGTTCGGTCACGCCCAGGCCGTAGTAGATGGCCGCGTTGCCGCCCGTGGCGTAGAGCCGCGCGGCGCCGCGCAGCGTCTCGGCCGGCACGCCGGTGGAGACCTCAAGCGCTTCCGGAGAATTCTCGGGCAGCGCAACGAAATCGCGCCATTGCTGGAACGCGCGGTCCTCGCAGCGCTCGGCAATGAACTGCTCGGCCAGCAGGCCTTCGGTGACGATCACGTGGGCCATCGACGTGACCACGGCCACGTTGGTGCCCGGGCGCAGCTGCAGGTGATAGTCGGCGCGCACGTGCGGCGAATCGACCAGGTCGATCTGGCGCGGGTCGACCACGATCAGCTTGGCGCCGGCCCGCAGGCGGCGCTTCATGCGCGAGCCGAACACCGGGTGGCCGTCGGTCGGGTTGGCGCCGATCACCATGATCACGTCTGCCTTGGCCACCGAGCGGAACGTCTGCGTACCCGCCGATTCGCCCAGCGTGGTCTTCAGGCCATAGCCGGTGGGCGAATGGCAAACCCGCGCGCAGGTATCGACGTTGTTGTTGCCGAAGGCGGCGCGCACCAGCTTCTGCACCAGGTAGCCTTCCTCGTTGGTGCAGCGCGACGACACGATGCCGCCGATCGAATCGATACCGTGCTCGGCCTGGATGCGCTTGAACTGCGATGCGGCATAGCCGATGGCCTCTTCCCACGACACCTCGCGCCACGGATCGGTGATCTTCGCGCGGATCATCGGCTTGAGGATGCGGTCCTTGTGCGTGGCGTAGCCCCAGGCAAAGCGGCCCTTCACGCAGGCGTGGCCCTCGTTGGCGGCGCCGTCCTTGTAGGGCACCATGCGCACCACCTCGTTGCCCTTCATCTCGGCCTTGAACGAGCAGCCCACGCCGCAGTACGCGCACGTGGTCACCACGTTGTGCGACGGCTGGCCCAGCTGGATCACCGAGGTCTCGGTCAGCGTGGCGGTCGGGCAGGCCTGCACGCAGGCGCCGCACGACACGCAGTCGGATTCCATGAACGACTGGCTGGTGCCGGGCGATACACGCGACTCGAAGCCGCGGCCGCTGATTGTCAGCGCGAAGGTGCCCTGGGTTTCCTCGCAGGCGCGCACGCAGCGGTTGCACACGATGCACTTCGACGGGTCGTATGTGAAGTACGGGTTCGACTCGTCCTTCTTCATGTGGGTATGCGTGGCGATCGGGGCGGCACCGCCGGCGCCATCCGCGTAACGCACTTCGCGCAGGCCGACCACGCCGGCCATGTCCTGCAGCTCGCAGTTGCCGTTGGTCGGACAGGTGAGGCAGTCGAGCGGGTGATCGGAGATGTAGAGCTCCATCACGCCCCGGCGCAGTTCGCCCAGCTTGCCGCTCTGCGTGCGCACCTTCATGCCCGCTTCCACGGGCGTGGTGCACGACGCCGGATAGCCGCGCCGGCCTTCGATCTCCACCAGGCACAGCCGGCAGGAGCCGAACGGTTCCAGAGAATCGGTGGCGCAGAGCTTGGGCACGCCGATGCCGGCTTCGGCAGAAGCGCGCATGACGGAGGTGCCGGCCGGCACGGTGACGGATACGCCGTCGATTTCCAGCGTCACCATCGTGTCGGTGTCGATGGCAGGGGTTCCGTAGTCGAAATCGTCGCGAGCGTTCAAGGGATGTCTCCCGTAATGCACTGCTTTTGTGGATGCGCGCGCCCCTGAGAGGCGCGTCGTTCTTGAATACCGTTCAGGCGGCCTTGGCCGGCTTGCCGGACAACCCGAAGTCCTCGGGGAATTCGTTGAGCGCGGACAGCACCGGGTACGGCGTCATGCCGCCCATCGCGCACAGCGAACCCGCGAGCATCGTGTCGCACAGGTCGCGCACCAGCGCCACATGCTTCACGGGCTGGTCGCCCGCGATGATGCGGTCGATCACCTCGACGCCGCGCGTCGATCCGATCCGGCATGGCGTGCATTTGCCGCACGACTCGATGGCGCAGAACTCCATCGCGTAGCGCGCCATCTTCGCCATGTCCACGGTCTCGTCGAACACCACGATGCCGCCGTGGCCCACCACCGCGCCAAACGCGGCGTAGGCCTCGTAGTCCAGCGGCGCATCGAAGCGCGACTCGGGCAGGTAGGCACCCAGCGGGCCACCCACCTGCACTGCGCGGATCGCCCGGCCGCTGCGCGTGCCGCCGCCGAAGTCGTACATCAGCTCGCGCAGCGTCACGCCGAACGCCTTTTCCACCAGCCCACCCTGCCGGATATTGCCGGCCAGCTGGAACGGCAGCGTGCCGCGCGACCGGCCCATGCCGAAGTCCTGGTAGAACCTGGCGCCACGCGCCAGGATCACCGGCACCGTGGCCAGCGAGATCACGTTGTTGATGACGGTGGGCTGGCCGAACAGGCCCTTCAGGGCCGGCAGCGGCGGCTTGGCGCGCACCACGCCCCGCTTGCCCTCCAGGCTTTCAAGCAGCGCGGTTTCCTCGCCACACACATAGGCGCCGGCGCCCTTGCGCACTTCCAGCGTGAAACGTGTGCCGCTGCCCCGGATGTTGTCGCCCAGCCAGCCCGCCTGCGTGGCGATGGCAATGGCGGCCTCGGTGGCGGCAATCGCGTGCGGGTACTCGGAGCGCGTGTAGATGTAGCCGGACTCGGCGCCCACGGCCAGGCCGGCGATCGTCATGCCCTCGATCAGCATGAACGGGTCGTCTTCCATGACCATGCGGTCGGAGAACGTGCCCGAGTCGCCCTCATCGGCATTGCAGACGATGTACTTGACCGGCGACTGCGCGGCCAGCACCGTCTTCCACTTGATGCCGGTGGGAAAGGCCGCGCCGCCCCGGCCGCGCAGGCCGGAGTCGAGCACTTCCTGCACGATCTGCTCGGGCGCCATGGCCAGCGCGCGCGTCAGGCCTGCATAGCCTTCGTGGGCGATGTAGTCGTCGAGCGACAGCGGATCGGTGATGCCCACGCGGGCGAAGGTCAGGCGCTCCTGCTGCTTCAGGAACGGGATCTCGTCGGTCAGGCCCAGCGCCAGCGCATGCTGGCCGCCCGTCAGGAACCCTGCGTCGAACAGCGCGGCGACATCGTCCTCCGTCACCGGGCCGTAGGCCACGCGCCCTGCGGGGGTCTTTACCTCGACCAGCGGCTCCAGCCAGAACATGCCGCGCGAGCCGTTGCGGACGATATGTACGTCGGCGCCGCGCCGAGCCGCTTCAGCGGCGATGGCCTGCGCCACCTCGTCGGCGCCGAGCGCCAGCGCGGTGGAATCGCGCGGAACGAAGATGGTGGTGGTCATGCGCGGGCCTCCTCGTCTTCACGTACCGCTTCACGTACGGCATCAACGAGCTTGTCGAATCGCCGGGCATCGACGCGCGCATGGATGCGGTCGCCGATCATCATCGACGGGCCGGTGGCACACTGCCCCAGGCAGTAGACCGGCTCCAGCGTGTACTGGCCGTCGGCCGTGGTCTCGTGGAAATCGCAGCCCAGCTTGCGGCACGCGTGTTCGGCAAGCGCGTCGGCGCCTACCGACTGGCAGGCTTCGGCGCGGCACACCTGCACGACATGGCGGCCGGCCGGCTGCTGGCGGAAATGGTGATAGAACGTGATGACGCCATGCACCTCGGCACGCGACAGGCTCAGCGCCTTGGCGATGACCGGCACGGCATCGGCCGGGATGTAGCCCTGGGTGTCCTGGATCTCGTGCAGGATCGGCAGCAACGCGCCGGGCATGTCGCGTCTGGCCGCAACGATGCGTGCGATATCTGCGGCGGAATCCGTCCGGCCATGGCCGGCTGGCGCCGTGGGGATGGCGGTCTCTGGCATGCTGTCTCCATTTTGTTCTGTCGATCCCGAAATCGGCTTTTTATTCATATTCGGGAACATCACAACGGGCTTTTCGGCCTCTTTGTGCGACTATAGGACCGTGTTTTGCCCCGTTCAATATGCTATTTTCCGCATATGCTACGCATTTCGATCCTTCCGCACCTGCAGATCCGCGACGACACCACCCCGGCACCCGCGCCAGCGCTGGATGTATCGCGCCTGGTGGCCCTGCTGGGCCTGATCGAATCCACCGGAAATATCGCCCAGTCGGCCGAGGCCATGGCGTTGTCATATCGCTACGCCTGGGGCATTTTGCGCGACGCCGAGACGCTGTTCGGGGGCGCGCTGATCGCCAAGACGCGCGGCCGAGGGTCTACCCTGACACCGTTGGCCCAGCAGCTGGTGTGGGCCAGCAAGCGCATTGCCGCGCGCCTGACGCCCACGCTCGACAGCCTGGCCTCCGAGCTGGAGATCGAGCTCAAGAAGCTGATGGCGGCCAGCGATCCGGCCGTGCGCATCCACGCCAGCCACGGTTTCGCCGTGGCCGCCCTGCGTGACTTCCTGGACGAACAGAAGGTCCGCCACGACCTCAAGTACTGCGGCAGCCTGGAAGCCGCCGCCGCGCTGTCCGAGGGCGCCTGTGACGTGGCCGGCTTCCATGTGCCCGTCGGAGAGTTCGAGGAAGAGACGCTGCGTGGCTTCGCGCGCTGGCTGCACCCCGAGAAGCATTGCCTGATCCACCTGGCCACGCGCCAGCAGGGGCTGTTCGTGCGGCCCGGCAATCCGCTGAACATCTTTTCGCTGGAAGACCTGACGCGCGCCGACGTGCGCTTCGTCAATCGCCAGCCTGGCTCCGGCACCCGCCTGCTGCTGGACCTGATGCTGGCGCGGCGCGGCATCGACAGCAACGCCATCGAGGGCTTCAGCAACGGTGAATTCACCCACGCGGCCGTGGCGGCCTACATCGGCAGCGGCATGGCGGACGTGGGCTTTGGCGTGGAGACGGCGGCCCGGCGCTTCAACCTGGAGTTCGTGCCGGTGCTCAAGGAGCGCTATTTCTTTGCGCTGGAAGCGGACGCGCTGCACAGTCCTGCCCTGCAAGGCGCCGTGAATGCGATGAAGAGCGGCAGTTTCCGCGAACGCGTGAACGCGCTGCCCGGCTACGACGGCGAACTGACCGGCACGGTGCAGACGTTCGCGGAGGCGTTTCCGGGGGTGATCCTGTAGCAGCGGCGTTGGTCACCGGCAGCGCCACCAAGAAAAATGGGCCCCGCAACAGGGCCCTTCCTCATGGAACGGCTGCGTTCCCGGTCAATACACCACCACCGACAGGTCGACCCCGGCCGGCACGCGCACCCTGCCGCTATAGACGCCGTCGCTGCCGCCGCGTGGCGTAATGTAGCTGCCGTAGGCCTGCAGCATCGACGGCGCGGTGGCCGGCAGCTTGCGCAGCGTGGTGTACACGGCGGCGGACGGGTCGATGGCCGGCAGCGTGTACAGGCCGTCGGACCACTGCGGATAGCCGAAGCCGCGCGGCGTGCGGCTTAGCGGCATGTTGCTGTTCGTGGTGGCACGCCAGTTCACCAGCGCCTGCTCGAAGGACCAGGCCGCGTCGGCAGCCTTGATCGCGCTGCCCAGCACCGCCTTCGCGCCCACCGCCTTGCGGGTCAGCAGGTCGCGGAAGAAGCCGACGCCAAGCTGGCGGCTCAGGAAGCCACCGAAACTGCCCGACACCGCGTAGCTCTCGCACGATGCGCCGAAGCCGGTGAACGTGGTCAGGTTGCAGTTGTAGTCGCTGTAGCGGTAGTAGTCCGGCAGGCGCGTATCGCGGATCGGGTTGTAGCCCGGGACGATGATGCCGCTCAGGAAGTCTTCCATCTGCATCGCGGTCATTTCCTCCAGCCACGTGTCGTAGGCGTATTCGGCGCCCATGCTCACCTGGCGGCGGAAGAAGTTCTGCATGTGCGTGCCTTCGTGCGCCATCGTCGCCTTGACGGACCGCAGTCCGTCGGCGGCGCCCAGCGACAGCGTTTCGCTGTCCAGGTAGAGCGAGATCGACTCGTTGCTGTTCGCTTCCTTGGTCTTCAGGAAGTTGTGCAGGCCCCAGAAGTACCCCACGGTGCCGTACGGCTTGCCGTCGCGATTGAAGTTGAGCACGACGATATCCACGGGCATGCCGGCCGGCAGCATCGACGTGCCGAACGAATTGGCGCCCCAGACCGGCCCCCCATGTCGAGCAGACGGTCGTAGATCATGCCGCTGCCGGCAAAGGCGGTGGCCAGCTCCATGACAGTCGTATCGCTCACATTGGCGGCTTCGGCGGTCTCCACCCAGACGTTGACGACCTTGCCGTCGCTCGCGGCGATCTGCTTGCGCAGCGTGGCCGGACGCTGGGTGCCGTCCGTGTGGTACCAGCTGCGGGTGGCGCCTTCGGCCAGGCCGCCGGTACCGATCGACGCGGCCAGCGGCGCCGGCGCGCCCAGCGTGCTCAGCATCGGGTCGCCCGACGACCGCGTGGCATCGACCCAGCCCGCGCGGTTGAATTCGCCGATGGCGCGCTGCGTGGTTTCTTCCGCCGAGGCCTGGCTCAGCGCTTGCGGTGCGATCATTTCGGCCGCCATCTGCGACGACAGCCCCGTTGGCATGGCCACCGCCGCATCGCCCAGGTTGGACAACTGCAGCCAGATCGATTTGCCCGCCACGCCGGAGATGGCGTATTGCAGGTCGGCCGGGCCGGCAGTGCTATTCCGATACCCCCAGACGCCCACGTCGGTGCCCGCGTAGCTGCTTTCCGTGGCGGCGCCGCAGGTGCTGCACGACTTCGTCAGGCTGACGATGGGATCGGGTTGCGAGCTCGCGGTCGTGGCAGCGGACTGCGCGGCGGTGTTGCCGCCGCTATCGCCGCCTCCACCGCCACAGGCGGCCAGGGAGAGCGCAGCCAGGGCCGCGAGGCCGGTAAGACCGGTGGGAAAGCGATGGCGCGTGTTTGCACGCAAGGTCATGCGTCGCATGGGTGACTCCGGAAACTAAGCGGTCTCCGGAGCCAGGCGCGCTTAACGCACCCGTTCGGAGTGGTCACCCAATAACGACGCCAAAAGCGCCAGATTTAGCGTCGCCACATCGCTTTCCAGCGATGATTCGAGCCAACGCCCGTTTCAATCCGTCGTGCTGCGCACACAGGCGGCGGACCGGCATCCGCCCTGCCAGCGTGCCTTGCGCCTAGTAGATCTCGGGGATGATCATGTTGTCCGGCACGGGCTGGCGGACATAGTCGGCATGGCGTTCGCGCTCGGGCAGCACGATGGGCGTCTGCGACGGCTCCACGTATGGCATCTGCTGCAGCAGGTGGTGGATGCAGTTCAGCCGGGCGCGCTTCTTGTCCACGGCCTGCACCACCCACCACGGCGCCTCGGCGATATGCGTGCGTTCCAGCATGATTTCCTTGGCGCGCGTGTAGTCTTCCCAGCGACGGCGCGACTCCAGGTCCATCGGGCTCAGCTTCCACTGCTTGAGCGGATCGTGGATGCGGCTCAG